>CAZCTZ010000150.1:0-2522 GCA_964501855.1 uncultured Thermotogae bacterium | reverse complement strand
GCCTTCGGGGCTGGGACGACCACGGCCCCACCGACGCCAAACTGGAGGAGCTGGGACTGGGAGAGCTTCAAGGGCTGATCCCACGATAGCCCCTCTATTTCCACATATTGCTGTTATCCGCAGTTGCAGCCCGTCGATCTGCCGATCATAATTCAAGTGGAATGACCAGAGCTAAATCTAATTCTGAATCTAAATCCAAATCTAAATCCAAGCTCAAGCCCGGGTCTGAGCTGCTGGAGAGGGTCAAGCGAACGATCTCCCGCTACCGGATGCTCGACCCCGGCGAGCTGGTGCTGGTGGCCGTCTCCGGGGGGGTCGACTCGATCGTCCTGTTGCATGTGCTCTTCGAGCTGCGAGATGAGTTGGGAACGAAGCTCGCGGTGGCCCACCTCGACCATCGGATCCGCCCGGAGTCGGGAGCCGATGCGGCCTTCGTCGGGCGTGAGGCGGAAAAGCTGGGTTTGCCCCTGATCGTTGAGGCACGCGACGTCCCCGCCCATGCCAAAGCGAAAAGACTCTCGCTGGAGGAGGCCGCCCGTGAGGTCCGCTACCGCTTCCTCGAGGAGGCCGCCCGGCGGCTCGGCGCGCAGAAGATCGCGCTCGGCCACCACCGGGACGACCTGGCGGAGACCATCTTATTGAACCTGATCCGCGGCGCGGGCCCGGTGGGCCTCCGGGGGATGGCCCCCGTCCGCGGCAGCTACATCCGCCCGCTGATCGAGTGCTCCCGCGAGGAGATCGAGGCCTTCGCCCGGGAGCGCGGGCTGGAGTATCGGCTCGACCGGACCAACCTGGAAATTGATTACCTGCGGAACCGGATCCGGCTGGAGCTCCTCCCGCTGCTCGAGCGCTACCGGCCACAGGTCGCCGCGCGGCTGGCCCAGACGGGCCTCCTCCTAGGGGAGCTAGTGGAGTTCATTGAGGGGCTGGCGAGTGCGCGGCTGGAGGGGATCCTCCTCGAGCAGCATGAAGGGGAGCTGGTCCTGGACCGCAAACGGATTCTCCAAGAAAGGCGGGCCCTCCGGGGGTTCATCCTCCGGGAGGCGATCCGCCGCCTCCGGGGCGGGCTGCGCGACCTGGAGTTCCAGCACCTGAGGGCGCTGGAGGAATTGATCACACGGGAGGAGCCCCACGCCGAGCTCCACCTCCCCGGCGGGGTCCGCTTCCGCCGGCGGGGGGAGCGGCTCATCTTCATGCTCGGTGCTGAAACTGAGACCCCACCCGAGCCGTTCGAGTTCCCCCTCCACCTCGGTGAGAATCTTTTTCCCGAGATCGGCTGGCGCTTCCACCTGGAGGAAGCGGAGCTTGAAGAGGGCGAGAGGCCTGAGTTCAGCGCCGATCCCTTGCAAGAGGTGATCGATCGGGATAGAATTGAAGGGCAACTCATCCTGCGCAGCCCCCGACCGGGCGACCGCCTCCGCCCGCTGGGGATGGCGGGGACGAAGAAGCTGCAGGACCTCTTCGTCGATGAGAAGGTCCCCCGGGAGGAGCGCGCCAGGGTGCCGCTGGTCTGCGACCAGCGGGGGATCATCTGGGTGGTCGGG
The DNA here is from genome assembly GCA_964501855.1 of uncultured Thermotogae bacterium. Classification (GTDB taxonomy): domain Bacteria; phylum Bipolaricaulota; class Bipolaricaulia; order RBG-16-55-9; family JANLFV01; genus CAZCTZ01. The sequence continues at coordinate 978 of CAZCTZ010000150.1, read as the reverse complement.
CTGCGGCTGAGCGAGGATTATAAGGTGACCCTGGAGACGAGGCGGGCCTTGGTCATCACCGCCTCGCGGCTCGGGCTCGAGAGGGACCAGGACTAAAAGCAAAAGCGGGAGAGGGCAAAAAGAAAGAAGCGATAAAACAAAGTAAGAAGATGAGCCTGCTCATCACCCTGGCAGCCTTCTTGGTCACTATCAGCTTCCTCGTGCTGATCCACGAGGGGGGCCACTTCCTCGCGGCCAAGCTGGCGAGGATCTGGGTCCACGAGCTCGCGATCGGCTTCGGCCCGCCGCTCCTCCGCTTCCGCATCGGCGAGACGCGCTACTCCCTGCGGCTCTTCCTCATCGGTGGCTTCGTGCGGATCGCCGGCGAGGAGCCCGCCTCGAGGTCGGAGGAGGACGCCCGTGTGCCCGAGGCGCGGAAGTTCTACGCCAAGCCGCCGCTCACCAGGATGGGGATGGTCCTCGCCGGCCCGCTGAGCAACGTCCTCGCGGCGCTGCTGATCATGATCCTGGTCGTCGGCCTCATCGGGGTGCCTTACCTCGAGGTCTACAAGTTCGTCGAGGGGAGCCCCGCGGCGGGGCTCCTCCAGCCGGGCGACCGGCTGGTCGCGGTCGAGGGCCGGCCGATCTACTTCATCGAGCAGCTCCAGCGGGCGGTCCAACGCCAGGGCGAGCGGGGCCAGCCGGTGAGGCTCACCGTCGAGCGGGAGGGCGAGCTGCTCGAACTTGCGATCGCTCCCAGGCTTGAGGGAGATCGCTACATCATCGGGGTCTACTTCGTCGGGAGCGGGACCACCCGGAGGGTGCCCTTCCCCCAGAACGTGGCCATCGGGCTCGTCTGGGTGAAGAACATCATCTTCGCGATGTATCTGGCCTTCAAGGGGATCTTCACCGGGGCGATCTCGCCGGGGGAGGCGCTCACCGGGCCGGTGGGGATCGCCTCGATCGTGGGCCAGAGCCTGGCCATGGGCCTCTTGCCCT
>CAZCTZ010000149.1:0-2656 GCA_964501855.1 uncultured Thermotogae bacterium | reverse complement strand
ATCCAGTTATCGGGGATCAACCCGCCGAACTTCTCTTCAACGAATCTGATCGCGCGCTCGGTGAGGCCCGGGCCCGGCTGCCGCGCGACCCGCCGTGGGTAGTAGCCGACATCGACGGCGATCACCATGTCGGCCCCTAGTCGACGGGCGACGTCCACCGGGAGGGGATTGACTAAACCGCCATCGACGAGGAACCGGCCGTCCAGTTCCACGGGGACGAAGAGCCCCGGGACGGAGGAGCTGGCCCGGATGGCATCGACTAGGAGCCCCTCCTCGATCACCACCTCCTCGCCGCTCTCGATGTCGGTGGCCACGGCGGCGAACCTGGTCGGGAGCTCCTCAATCCGCGCATCGCCGACGATGTTCTGCAGAGCGCGATAGACATTACCCCCACTGGACCAGCCGTGGAGGGGGAAGGTGGGGAGGAAGTTCTTGGCCACCCGCACCAGGTCGGTCTTGAGCCACTTCTCTTCGATCTTGGCGACCGGGACTCCCGCGGCGTAGACCCCGCCGACCATCGCCCCCATCGAGGTCCCGACGATCAGATCTGGCTTGATCTCCTGCTCCTCCAGGATCTTGAGCACGCCGGTGTGGGCCGCGCCCCGCGGCCCGCCACTGGAGAGGACCAAGCCGATCCGAGGTCTCTGCATCGCAAATTCAGTATGGAGAAGAGACTATGCCCTGTCAACCGGCCGTCAGAGCCTCCCCGAGCGGAGGATCGCGATCACCAGCCAGAGGCCGAACACCGCGGCGAAGCCGTAGCCGAGGAAGCCGAAGAGCGGTAGGCCGAAGAGCCGTGGCCCGAGCTCGAGCTGCATCACCAGCGAGGAACCGACGATCAGCGCGGCGATGATCAGCGCAAAGGCGATGCGGTTGCTTGCCCGATCGAGCTCCAGGATCAGGCGGTCGAGCCCTAGGTGTTCGAACTGGGCCCGCAGCCCCCCCTGGCGGAGCCTCCTCAGTAGCAGCCGCAGCTCCCCCGGCAGCTCCTGGAGGAGGCGGCCCGTCTCCTCCAGGACGGCCCCCCAGTCGCGCAGCTCCCCCTGGCGGAGGAGCCGCCGCAGGACCAGCCGCCGGACGTAGGGCTTGGCCAGGGTGATCATGTCCAGTTGCCGGTAGAGGACTCGCCCGACGCCCTCCTCAATTACTAATGCCCGGCCCATCATCACCAGCCCCGCCGGGAGCCGGGCGCGGTGCTCCCGCATCATCGCCAGCAGCTCGTCGAGGAGCTGCCCCACGTCGAGCCGGTAGAGGGGGACCTTGTAGTAGCGGTCGAGGAAGTCGGCCAGGTCGGTGCGCAGGGCCATCAGGTCGACCCCCTCATCGACGCTCCCCAGCTCGCGGAGCGTCCGCACGATCCGCTCGACGTCCTTGCGGACGACCCCCACTAGCAGCTCCCCCACCGCCTCCCGCAGCGACCTATCGAGCCGCCCGACCATCCCGAAGTCGAGCGGCGCGATGACGTTATTCTCTAGGACTAAAATATTCCCCGGATGGGGGTCAGCGTGGAAGAGGCCGTGCTCGAAGACCTGCTTGAGGATAGCGTTCGCCCCGTTGATCGCGATCTGGCGGCGGTCGAGCCCCGCCCGCTCCAGGCCCTCAAGCTCGGTCACCTTGACCCCCACGATCCGCTCCATAGTCAGGATCTCCGGAGTCGTCAGCTCCCAATAGACTTTAGGAATGTGGATCGTGGGGTCATTGGAGAAATTGCGGTGGAAGAGCTCCATGTTCCGTCCCTCACGGACGAAGTCGAGCTCGCGGCGCAGCGTCTTGGCGAACTCCTGGACTGTCCCCACGGGATCGTAGAGCTCGCTCTCGGGGACGTAGCGGGCGATAAACTGGGCCAGATCTTCTAAGATAATTAAATCTGCGCGGATTGTCTCACGAACCCCGGGGCGCTGGACCTTGACCACCGCCTCCGTCCCATCTTTGAGAATGGCATGGTGGACCTGGGCGAGCGAGGCCGCGGCGAGCGGCTCCTCGGCGAATTCTGAGAACAATTCGGGTAGAGGCCGACCGAGCTGCCCCTCGATCTTTCTTTGCACTTCGACAAAGGGGAAGGGCGCGGCCTCGTCCTGGAGCTTCGTCAGCTCCTGAGAGTATTCCGGCGGGACGAGGTCGGGGCGGAGGGAGAGGAGCTGGCCGAGCTTGACGAACGTCGGGCCGAGCTCCTCGAAGGCCAGCCGGAGCCGCTCCGGCCGGGAGAGCCCTTCCAGCTCCCGGAGGGCCCGCAGGCGAGGGAGCCGTCCGAGCAGCCGATGGCGGACCTTGAGCGTCTCTAGGAGGTCCCCAAAGCCGTATTTGATCAAGACCCCCAGGATCTGGCGGTAGCGGCGGAGGCTCCAGTAGGCCCGTGGGAGCCGCGTCAGCCTCATCTCATCTCTTCTTCTCCAGGGCTGCGAGCCGCTCCTCGATCTTCGCCAGGTCGGCCTTCGTCGGGAGGCCGAGCTCAGTGACGGTCCGCTCCACCGCTTCACGGACGCGCTTGAAAATTTCGTCCTGAGCCCTCCGCCCGCTCTCAAGCAACTCGTCGATTGCTACACCCCGCTCCTTCTGGGCTACCTCCCCGCGCTTGACCAGCTCATCGACGCCGGTCTCGACCCGCTCGCGGGTGAGCTCAACAGCCCCGAGGCCGAGCAACATTCCTCGCTTGACT
>CAZCTZ010000148.1:0-2693 GCA_964501855.1 uncultured Thermotogae bacterium | reverse complement strand
GGCCCGCTACGGCGTCCCGGTGGTCAGCAGCGAGATCGTGGGGCTGGTCCCCCAGCGGGCCTTGACGATGGTCGCCGAGTTCTACCTGCAATTGGAGGGCTTCAGCGAGGACCAGATCCTGGAGAACCGGATCGCAAAGGCCCTCAAGGAGCAAGCAGGAGCAGGATCAGGAGCAAGAACAGCAGCAGCTGGTGCGGGAGACCTCCCGGCGGAGGGGACCGGAGAAGGCGGAGATGGGGACAGAGATGGGGCCTCTCCCGGTCGAAGCCGAGCGGATCGCGATCCTGGGGGCGGGCCGTAGCGGGCTTGCGACCGCACGCGCTCTCGCTGAGCGCGGTGTGGAGCTCTTCCTGAGCGACCACCGGCCGCTCTCCCCCCAGGCGAGGGAGCTGCTCAGCTCGCTCGGGGTGATCTATGAGGAGGGAGGGCACACCGATCGGCTCCTCCGGGGCGAGCTGATCGTCCTCTCGCCGGGCGTCCCACCCGAGCTGCCCATCCTGGAGGAGGCCCGCCGGAGGGGGGTCCCCATCTGGGGCGAACTCGAGCTGGCCTACCGCCTCTCACCCACAAGGAGGATCATCGCCGTCACCGGCACCAACGGGAAGTCCACTACCACACGGCTCATCGGCGAGCTGCTCCGCGCCCGGGGACACGACGTGGTGGTCGCAGGGAACATCGGCAACCCCTTCATCGGCGAGCTGGAGCGGCTGAGCCCGGACACGCTCGCGGTCCTAGAGGTGAGCAGCTTCCAGCTCGAGACGACCGTGTGCTTCCGGCCCCATGTGGCTGTATGGTTGAACTTCGCGCCGGACCACCTCGACCGCCATCGCTCCCTGGAGCGCTACCTCCAGGCCAAGCTGAAGATCTTCGCTAATCAGACCACAGACGACTTCGCGGTGGTCCAGGAGGAGCTCCTCCAGCGGCGGCTCATCCCGCCGCTTAGGCCCAAGCTCCTGAGCTTCAGCGCGGAGGCGGCCTTGGATCTCCAGCCTTGCGAGGAGCTCGATCTCCCGCCCCACCTGCGTGAAGACCTCGCGGCGGCGCTGACGGCCGCAAGGTTGGTCGACCCCGGGGTGGACCTCTCCCTCATCGACCTTGAGGAAGCGCTGGCCGTGCCCCACCGGCTGGAGTTCGTGGCCGAGCTCGCCGGAGTGAGGTTCTACGATGACTCCAAAGCCACCAACGTGGCTGCCACCCTGGCGGCCCTCCGCTCCTTCAGCGAGCCGCTGGTCCTCATCCTCGGTGGCCTGCCCAAGGGGGAGAGCTTCGACCCGCTCGCACAGGCGATCGCCGCTCAAGCCCCAGAGATCACCGTCCTTCTGATCGGCCGAGCCGCCGGGGAGATCGCTCGGGCGCTCGAGAGGGCCGGCTATCGGGACTACAGGTTCATCGCCGACTTCGAGGAGGCGGTCGAGCTGGCCCTCCGCTCCGGGCGGAAGGTCTGCCTCCTCTCGCCCGCCTGCGCCAGCTTCGACATGTTCGCTAATTACGCTGAGCGCGGCCGGGCCTTCCAGAGGGCGGTCTTATCCGCTGGGGCCTCCGCCTCCGGACAGCGGTAACCGCTCCTCTGGACGAACTCATCCCTCCTGTCCGACCGCCGTCCTACATTCCCGGGGACATCGGGGCTAAAAAGTTGCTACCCCAGTAACGCACTACTGCCACATGCCGAGGAGGTGGAGAGATCTCGCCGGGAGCGCGGGCTCAAAGATCAAAGATGAAGATGAAGGCGGCAGACCACAGGATAGGCCTGGGCTTGGGTCTAGGTCTGGGTCTGGGCCTGGATCTGGATTTCCGCCTCATCTTCATCGTCCTCTTGCTCCTGCTCCTCGGCCTGGTGATGGTCTACAGCTCCAGCTATGCCTTCTCAGCCAAATACTTCGGTGATTCTGCCTACCTGCTCAGGAAGCAGGTGATCGCCGCCACCGTCGGGCTGGCCTTGATGTTCTCCCTGGCCTGGCTCGACTACCGCCTCCTCCGGCAGCTCGACGATCTGCTGCTGGTCTTCACGCTGGGGCTGACCTTCCTGACAGTGATCCCGGGAGCCTCAGCGGGCGGCCGCTGGCTCCTCCTCGGGCCCCTCAGGGTCCAGCCCTCCGAGGTGCTCAAGCTCGCGCTCACCGTCTATCTCGCCTCGACGATCGCCCGCCGGGGCGAGCGTCTCCGCGACTTCACCGAGGGGGTCCTGCCCTACCTGGTCGTGCTGGGCCTGGCCGCAGGGAGCGTGCTCTGGCAGCCGGACTTCGGGATGGCCATGCTCTACGGGCTGCTCACCTTCTCCCTGCTCTTCGTGGGCGGCGCGCGGCTGGCCCACCTCCTGCTCGTGGTGGGAGCGGGCCTGCCGGTGGTCTTCCTCTTGCTTTATAGCTCGGCTTACCGATGGGAGCGGATCATCTCCTTCCTGGAACCTTTCAAGTATAGTCTGGATGAGAGCTACCAACTGGTCCAATCGCTGACCGCGGTCGGCTCCGGTGGGCTGTGGGGCCGGGGACTGGGGCTCGGCCGGGAGAAGTTCTTCTACCTGCCGTCCGCGCACAACGACTTCATCTTCGCTGTGATCGGCGAGGAGCTGGGCCTCCTTGGCGGATTGATGGTGCTCATCCTCTTCTCGCTGCTCATCTGGCGAGGGCTGCGGATCGCCCTGGGGGCGCCGGACAGGTTCGGGTTCCTCCTGGGGGTGGGGGCCACCCTAGCTC
>CAZCTZ010000147.1:0-2720 GCA_964501855.1 uncultured Thermotogae bacterium | reverse complement strand
GATCGCCCAGCTCCGCCAGCAGCCGAAGAAGAAGGGCCCGAGCCGCTCCGCCACCCTGGACTACATCGAGCCCGAGGGCGCCGGCCAGGTCGCCCTGGTGGGGCTGCCGAACTCGGGCAAGTCGACGATCCTCGCCCGGCTCACCAACGCCAAACCGGAGGTCGCCGACTACCCCTTCTCCACGCTGCGACCGCTGCCGGGGATGATGGACTTCGAGGACATCCAGATCCAGCTTGTGGACCTGCCGCCGCTGTCGCGGGAATACACCGAGGGGTGGGTCTACGCCCACATCCGCAACGCTGACCTGGTGCTGCTCACGGTCGACCTCGGCGCGGAGGAGCCCGAGCTCGAGCTGCTCGAGACCCTAAAGCTCCTCGAGGAGGCGAAGATCAAGCTCGACTCGACCGGAGGCGGCTTCAGGGAAGGCTTCATGGTCAAGCGGGCGCTCGGCTGCGGGACGAAGCTCGACCTGCCGGGCGCGCCGGAGCGGCTGAGGAGGCTCCAGGAGGAGCACGGCGAGCTCCGCTGGGTCGGGGTAGCCGCCGCGGAGGGCCGCGGCCTGGAGGAGCTCCGCCGGGCGCTCTTCGAGGCGCTCGACGTCATCCGGGTCTACACCAAGGAGCCGGGGAAGAAGCCGGACATGGAGAAGCCCTACATCCTCCCCCGGGGGAGCACGGTGCTCGACGTCGCCCGGGCGATCCACCAGGAGCTGGCGGAGAACTTCCGCTACGCCCGCCTCTGGGGCTCGAGCCGGTTCGCGGGCCAGCAGGTCCCACGCGACCATCCCGTCCAGGACAAGGATATCGTCGAGATCCACGCCTAGCCCGAGCTTGAGGCCCTCCCCACCCCTCTACCTCCCCTCCATTCTCCTATCCTAATCCTGATCCTGGTCTTATCTTAATCTTACTCTTACTCTCGCTCTCCCGCTCCTGGGGTTCTTCTTTCTTCTTCCTGAGACCTCCCCCGGCTTGCCAGCCCCGAGCTGGGAGGGTATAACTTTCGGGGTCGCCTCGCCTGGACCTGGACTGGATTGGAAGGAAGGGGAAGGGAAGGAAAGGAGGGCTGGAGCTTGGGAGCGGAAGCGAAGGTCCATCTGGGGCGGATCTTCAACCCCCTGGGGCCGGAGGAGTTCGAGGAGTTCTACCCGGGGTATTTGGCTATCGCCCCCGAGGGGAAGATCGCCGGCTATGGCCCCTGGGACGAGGGAGCCCAGCGGCACTGGCGTGAGGCCGAGCTGATCGACTGGGGGGAGAGGCTCATCATGCCCGGCTTCGTCGACCTCCATCTCCACCTCCCCCAGCTCGATGTCCGCGGGCGCGACGGCGCGGAGCTCCTGGAGTGGCTTGAGCGCTACATCTACCCGGCCGAGCGGGCCTTCGCCGACCCGGAGGTCGCCCGGGCGACCTCCGAGCGGCTCTTCCGGGAGCTCGCCCGCTGCGGGACCACCTGCGCGATGATCTACTCCTCGGTCCACGCCCGCTCGACCGAGATCGCCTTCGAGGTGGCCGCCCGGATGGGCCATCGCGCGATCATCGGGAAGGTCCTGATGGACCGCAACTCCCTCCCGGAGCTGCTCGAGCCCCCCGAGCGGGCCCTCGAGGAGAGCCTGAGGCTCTACGAACGTTGGGAGGGGTATGACCACGGGCGGCTCCACTACGCCTTCGCGCCGCGGTTCGCACCGGCCTGCTCGGAGGAGCTCTTGCAGGAGATCGCCCGCGTGGCCCGTGAGCGGGGAGCCTACATCCAGACGCACCTTGCTGAGACCGAGGCCGAGCTCGAGTGGGTGCGGCGGCTCTTCCCGGGGTATGGGAGCTACACGGAGATCTACTTCAAGCTGGGGCTCCTCGGGCCGCGGACGGTCGTGGGCCATGCGATCCACCTGAGCGAGGAGGAGCGAGGGCTCCTGGCCAGGACCGGCACCAAGGTGGCCCACTGCCCCTCGGCCAACTTATTCCTGCATAGCGGCCGGATGGACCTGGAGGGACTGCTCAAGCGGGGGATCGCCGTCGGGCTCGGCTCGGACGTCGGCGCGGGGCCGAGCCTCTCGATGTTCGATGTGATGCGCGACATGTATTACCTGAACCGGGTCCCGCCCCTGCAGGCCATCTACCATGCGACGCTCGGCGGGGCAAGGGCCCTCGGTCTCGAGGGGGAGATCGGGAGCTTCGCCCCGGGCAAAGAAGCCGACTTCATCATCGTCGATCCCGCCCCGCTCATCTCCCCGAGGGCGGGGATAGAGGAGATCCTCTCCCAGCTCATCTTCCGCGGGGACGACCGCCAGATCACCGCGACCTACGTCCGCGGACGGGAGCTTCACCGAGCGGTTGAAGTTGAAGGGGAAGAGAAGGAGGAAAGTGAAAAAGGGGAAGCCGCCGGAGCGGCGGCTTCCCCGAGAAAGACCTGAACTAGTCCACGGGTCTCTGACGTTTGTTTGGCCCGTGGGTCATCCCTCCACCCGGGTCCTCTCACCCCCTTTCTGGAAGGTCCCAGCATGCCGTGCGCCATGGCGCCTTGGCAGCCCCGATTATAGCACACCCGAAGTCGGTCACCCCCGTGCGCTCGCCCGCTTCGCTAGGGCGGTGGGCCTCATGGGACCGCTGCCGGACCCCGAGGAGGTGATGAAGATACCCCCGCCTCAGGCCCCCACTTGGGGCATCTCCTCGAGGAGCTTGAGGATCCGCTGGCGGATCGCCCCCACGGTGCCGCGATAGTCGAAGTGA
>CAZCTZ010000146.1:0-2733 GCA_964501855.1 uncultured Thermotogae bacterium | reverse complement strand
CACCTTACTTCCGGACCACACCCTCCAGGTCGGTCGGCTTCTCCGACTTCATCGTCGAGTGGTGAGGGGGAGTGAGAGTGGGAGTGAGGGTAAGAGGGAGAGCACCCGCTCGGCGGCCTCCTGGGCCTGTCTGATGCAGTCGGGCAGGCCGATCCCCCGGTAGGCCGCGCCGGCTAGGATGAGCCCGGGGTGCTCGCTCAGGACCTCTTCGATTCGGGCTAGCCGGTCAAGATGGCCCACCAGGTATTGGGGCATCGCCCGTGGCCAGCGGTGCACCCGCACAAGGAGGGGCTCACCCCGCAGGCCGAGGAGGCCCCGCAGCTCCTCATAGGCCAGGTGCACCAGGTCTTCATCGCTCAGCTTTAAGGCATCCTCCTGGCCCGCGCGCCCGAAGAAGCAGCGGAGCAGGGCGAACCCCTCCGGGGCCACCCCGGGCCATTTAGAAGAGCTCCAGGTGCAACCCGTCAGGGCTCGCCCCTCGATAGGGGGCACGACGAAGCCCGTGCCATCCAGTGGGTGCTCGACCTGGGAACGGCGGAAGGCCAGCGTCACCACCGCTGTCGAGACCGCGGGGATCCCGGCGAGGAGCTCGGCAGCTTCGGGGCTTAAAGGCTCCAGGAGCTCTGCAGCGACATGGGCTGGCGTGGTGAGCACCACGGCATCGGCTTCCAGAAGCTGCCCATCTGCCAGCCTCAGGCTGTAGGAGGACTTCATATTCCTGCTTCTGCGCTCAAGCTGGGTTATGCGCTGCCCCGTGATCACCCTTACATCATGGAGCCGGGCCATCAGCGCCTCGACCAGCGCGCTCAGGCCCGGCCTTAAGGTCATGAACAGGGGCTTAGCTTCCTTAGTGTCTTTCGAGCGCCGGCGTCGCTGGGCCATAACCCCTGCGGTGAGGCTCCCATGCCGGCGTTCGAGCTCCCGCAGCCGGGGGAAGGTCGCCAGCAGGCTCAGCCGGTCGGCATCGGCGGCGTAGATGCCGGCTAGGAGGGGCTCGGCCAATCGCTCCAGGGCTTGGCGTCCCAGCCGCCGGCGCACGAACTCCCCTAAAGATTCGTCTCGATCGTCCCGGCGCGGTGGCACCAGTGGCTCCATCGCCATCCGGAGCTTGTCCCAGGTCGAGAAGAGCTCGCTTCTCAAGAGGCTCCCGAGGCGCGTCGGCACGAGCCCCATCACCCCCTCGGGCAGGCGGCGCAGCCGCCCCCCCAGGAGCACGAACGTCTTGCGGTGAGGCTGGGGGCCTGTGAGCTGGTCGGCCAGGCCGAGCAGCTCGCAGAGCTGGAGCGCCCAGGGCTTCTGCGTCAGGAACGAATCGGGGCCGCCCTCGATGATGAAGCCCCGGATGTGCTCCGTCAGGACCTTGCCCCCCAAGCGGCGCTCCCCCTCAATCAGGGATACCTCCAAGGGCCGGCCTGAGGAGCGGGCTCGCTCCCGGAGGAAATAAGCGGTGGCCAGCCCGGTGATGCCCCCGCCGACGATGGTGATGTGCCTCCTCATGGCAGGTTCTCCTTCACGATGGCCGCGAGCGCCCGGATAAAGCGGGGATCGTCGTTGAGGGAATCCGTGCGCTCCAGGTGCAAACCCAGCCGCTCCGCTCGCTCGCGACAGGCCACGTCGATGTCGTAGAGGATCTCCAGGTGGTCCGCGACGGAGCCCACCGGGCAGATGAGCACCGCCTGGACGCCCTCACCTGCTAGCTCATCCAGGACTTCTAGCACGTCAGGTCCCAGCCAGGGCTCGGACGCCTGTCTCGTGCTCTGGTAGGCGAAGCGCCAGCGCGTGTGCTCAAGGCCTAGCCGCTCTGCCACCGCCGTGCAGGTCTCCTGGAGCTGGCGCGGGTAGGGGTCGTCCCCTTCCAGGGCGCGCTCGGGCAGGCTGTGCGCGGTGAAGACGACCATCGTTCGACCGCGCTCCTCCTGGGGGAAGCGGGCCAAGCCCTCACGAACCCGCTCGGCAAGCGCCTCCAGGAAGAGCGGGTGGAGATGCCAGCTTCCCACGAAGCGGATGTTTAAAGACTCCCGGAGGGCCTGTCGGGCTGCCTCGATATAAGTGCCAACGCTGATGCGCGAGTAATGGGGCACTAGCGCCAGGCCGACGGCCTCCCGGATGCCGTCCTTGACCATCTGGGCGACGGCCTCGCGGATGAACGGCCGCCAGTGGAGCATCCCCACGTAGACGCGGAAGCGCCTCGCTGGTCCATCGGCATTGAGGGCCTGCTCCAGGGCCCGAGCTTGGGCGCGGGTGATCCTCAGCAGGGGGGAGCGCCCCCCGATGCGGCGATAGCGCTCCTTCAGCTCCGCTAGGGCCTCAGGTGATGGCGGGCGTCCACCGCGGATGTGGGTGTAGTAGGCCTCCACATCGTCCAGGGTCTCCGGGCTGCCGTGGGCCATGAGCAGGACGCCGATCTCGCCTTTATGTGCCGAGTTCGTGCTCACGGGGCTGCCTCCCTATTCCTTTTCCTTTTCCTTTTCCTTTTCCTTCTCCTGAGCCGAAGCCGGCGATGAGTTTGGGACTCCGCTCGTGGACCAGCTCGACCAGCCGTCGCAGGTGGTCCGGAGGGGTCTCGGGGAGGACGCCGTGGCCCAGGTTGAAGATGTGGCCTGGTCGGCCGCCGGCTCGCTCCAAAACCTCCAAAGCACGCTGTTCCACTAGTTCCCAGGGGCCCAGCAGGACGGCCGGGTCGAGGTTGCCCTGGATGGCCGCCCTCCAGCCGAGCCGCTGCCAAGCCTGGTC
>CAZCTZ010000145.1:0-2765 GCA_964501855.1 uncultured Thermotogae bacterium | reverse complement strand
GAGGAGGATCGCCAGCCCGGCCAGAGGGCCGGTGACCAAAAGACGGCTGGCGATCAGCTCGGAGATGGGTCGATCGTAGTTGATCGAGCGCCCGAAGTCGCCGTGCAGGATTATATTTTTTAGCCAATCGAGGTAGCGCTCGACCGCCGGCCGATCCAGCCCCAGCTTCGCCCGCACCCGCGCCAGCGTCTCCGGGGTGGCCTCCGTCCCGAGGATGATCTGCGCCGGGTCGCCGGGGATGATGTTGATGACGGCGAAGATGAGGATCGAGACCAGAAAGAGGGTCACCACGAGGGTGATGAATCGTCTGATCGTGTAAGCGATCATCCCGAACCCGGAATCAAGCTTACTCGATCAGGAGGGGAGGGGCCAGCTCGTGGGCCCTTCCCCCTCTCCTGCTCCGTTGGAGTCCGTGAGTGAATCGGTCTTAGGCTTGGCTTGGGCTCCCTATTCCTTACTCCTTCCAGACGCGAGTCACATCGGCTACGTAGATCGGGAAGATCTCGAAGCCGTGGACGTTCTCCGCCATCCCGACCAGCTGGTGTGGGTCCTGGATGAAGTAGTTGACCGCCTCCTCAGCGATGATATATTGGACTATGGCGTAGATCTTCAATCGCTCCTCGAAGTCCGCGGTGGTGGCCCCCAGCTCCATCAGCTTGTCCAGGTAAGGGTTGCTCCAGCCGCGTCGGAAGTAGTAGTCAGGCCGCTCCGGGCCGTAGCCGGAGAGGTCCGCCGCGGGGTCCATCTTGCCGATATGCCCGATGATGGTGAGGTCATAGTCAGCGTTCTCGTAGACCTCCTCAAGCCACCTCCCCCACTCGATGATCTCCAGCTTGAGCCGGATCCCCACCCGGGAGAGCTGATCGGCGATGATCTCGCCGGTCTTGATGTGCAATGCGTATGGCTGGGGGAGCTTGAGGGTGACCTCGAAGCCGTCGGGATAGCCCGCCTCGGCTAGGAGTTCCTTGGCCCTCTCCGGGTCATAGGGATACATCCAATTGAGGTCGATATAGTAGGGGCTCACCGGGGTGAGGTGGGAGCCGATCGGCGTCCCCCAGCCGAACATCGATCCCTGGATGACCTCCTCCTTGTTGATGGCATAAGCGATGGCTCGGCGGACCCGCACGTCGTCGAAGGGTTCCCTAGCGTTGTTGATCGCCATGATCTGGACCAGGTTCTGCGGCCCGGAGATCACCTTGAAGCCCGGGGTCTCCCGCACGGTGAGGGCCACAGCGGCGTCCATCCGGACGACTATGTCGACATCGCCAGCCAGGAGCGCGGCCAGCGCCGCGGAGGGGTCGGGGATGAACTTGAAGACCACCTCGTCCAGGTAGGGGATGCCCTCCTGCCAGTAGTCCTCGAACCTGGCCAGGGTGATGTGGTCGCCCGGGACCCACTCGACGAACTCGAACGGCCCGGTCCCGTTCGGCCGGCTCTTGAGCTCCTCGCCCGCCCCGGCAGGGAGGATGATCGAGTCCCCCAGCCCCAGGATGGCCAGGAAGTGGGGGGTGACCCTGGAGAGGGTGAACTGCACCGTGTAGTCATCGAGGGCCTCGATGCTCTCGATCGGCTCGTAGTATTCAGGATGGGGGACACCCGTTGCGGGGTCCTTGTTCCGCTCGAAGGTGTAGATGACATCGGCTGCGGTGAGCTCATGCCCGTCGTGGAACTTGACCCCCGGGCGAAGATGGAAGGTGTAGACCAGGCCGTCCTCGGAGATCTCCCAGCTCTCCGCCAGCCCGGGGACGATGTTCCCCTCAGGATCGATCATCACCAAGCCCTCATAGATATTGTGGTTGACGATCTGATCGATCGCCGCAGCGGCGTTGGTCGTCGGGTCGAGCTGGGGCGGCTCAGCGGGGACTGCCACCACCAGCCGGCCCCCGGGAGCGGTGGCGGCGGCAGCGGGCTGGCTGAAGGATGCCACTGCCACTCCTACCCCTGACCCCAACCAGGACCAAAGCCAAAGACTGCCCAGAAGGAGGGCCACCCCGATAAGGCGTGCTGTATCCTTCCTCTCCATCTCTCCTCCTCCCCTTACCTCCTTCGTTCGATCTCGCTCAAGCCTTATTCCCATACTATAAAACCGTCTGGGCCCTTGGCTACCCCACCCTGTCGGGGCCACCCCTCAGATCGGATCGGAGCTGCTCTACCAGGGCCTCACCGGTCTGCGGATTCCTTCCCGATCGCACCTGGAAGCCAGCGAGCCCTTGAGGGAGGAAAAAGAAGTGAAGTGAGGATCAAGACGGTGATGGGCGAGCGGGCAAGTTCATACAAGCATACGGTCTCCCAGCGAGTTCAATGTGCTATACTACTGGTAATAAAAATGCTAGGGCTAAAAGAGCAGCGAAGGAGGTTCAACTCGGGTTTGGGGAGATGGATACGCTGAGCATCCAGAGCCTTTGGGATTACCTGGTCCCCTCTATCATCGTGCTCGCCTCGTTCTTCTTGGGGCTCGCGCTGCGCCGGCTCCTCTTCCGGACCCTCACCCGGTGGGCCGAGGCGACCCGCTGGCGGATCGACGACCTGGTGATCAAGGCCACCCACGGGCCGTTCCTCATCTGGATGGTGATGCTCGGGGTCTACGTCGCGGTGGTGATCGCCCCGCTGCCGGAGGAGGCGAGCCAGATCGCCGGGAAGCTCCTCCTGGTCCTGCTCATCCTCTCGGTCACCCTGGCGATGGCCAACTTCCTGGGCGGGCTGGTCCAGCGGACGGCCGCCCGGGCGGCCGTCCCCGTGCCGACCACCACTTTGACCCGGACGAT
>CAZCTZ010000144.1:0-2775 GCA_964501855.1 uncultured Thermotogae bacterium | reverse complement strand
CGCGGAGCGTCCGGAACCCCTGGCCCTTGATCCCAGAGAAGTGGACGAACAGCTCATCGCCGTTGTCCCGCTCAATGAAACCGTAGCCCTTGGAGTTGTTGAACCACTTGACGGTTCCCTTGGCCATGGATGGCTGACCTCCCTGTCTGCTTGGATTTGACCGCCTTATGCTGCCTGCTGCCCGGAGGGAGGCCTTATTCGGTGGGCCCCTTTGAGGCAATGGAGCAAAAGAGCTAGTCAGCTAAGCTATCCTCTGGAGCTTCTTGCAGACGCCGGAGTATACCACCCGGGAGGGCATATGTCAAGGGAGCTCCCTAAGCCGCCGGATTATGCCTCCTGCTTGGGGATGAAGGCGAGCCGCGGCCCCTGGGGCGTGCTCTGCAGGTCCAGGATGACGCTCTCCAGCTGGGCCTTGAGCTCCGGGCCGATGAGCAGCACGATGACCCCCTCGTGCTCGACCACTTGGTCGCCCTCCTGCTTGGTGTCGAGCGTCAAGCCGTAGCTGCCCTGGTCTTCGACCAAGCGGAGGGCCTGGCCGGGCTGGGTCTCGGCGTTCTCCAGGATGGTCTTCAGCGCCCTGCGGGCGTCCTCGGTGACGGTCAGCATGGCTCTTGCACCTCCTCTCATCAAAAAATTTATAGCGGGGCCCCGCAGCCCCACCTACCTGCACCCTAGCAGATCTCGCCCTCCTCAGCAAGTCCTCCTGGAGGGGCGGATTTGACCTGGGAGGGAGATCGTGTAGACTTAATCTATCCGACTGAAAAGGAGCCAAAGGAGGTCAGCATGGCCGGAGGTGAGACCCAGCTCGATGGACTTACAATCAAGTGGATCGACCATGGGACCGTGCAGATCAGGACCCCCGCGGGGCTGGTCATCTACATCGACCCGTTCTCCCAGGTGCTGAAGGGCGATGAGGAGCCCGCCGGGCTGATCATCAGCACCCATCCGCACTTCGACCACTTCGACCCGGAGGCGATCAACCGGCTGTCGGCCCAGGAGACGGAGGTCGTCGTCAAGCGCGGCTCGGAGGTGGGGAAGCTCAAAGCCAGCAAGGTCCACCAGATCGACGTCGGCGATGAGCTGACCGTCAAGGGGGTCAAGCTCCGGGCGGTCCATGCCTACAACGAGCGGCGGTTCCGCGCGCCGGGCCAGCCGTTCCACCCCAAGGGCTTCGGGATAGGTGTGATCTTAGAACTCGAGGGCAAGAAGCTCTACTACGCCGGGGACACCGACTTCATCCCCGAGATGAGGGAGCTCCAGGGGGAGGCGCTCGACCTGGCCTTCCTGCCGATCGGTGGCACCTACACGATGGACGCGCCCGAGGCGGCGGAGGCCGCCCGGGCGATCAAGCCCCGGGTCGTCATCCCCACCCACTACAACTTCCTGCCGGAGACGAAGGCCAATCCGGAGGAACTGGAGAGGGGGCTGGAGCCGGCGGGGATCGAGGTGCGCATCCTCTGAGTCCTTCCGAGCGGGGAGGTGAGCGGAAGATGGCCTACGTGACCAAAAAGGAGCTGATCGACAAGATAAAGCCCCTCCTGACGGAGCTCTCCCGCCTCCAGGAGGAGCTCATCACCCTGCTGGAGCAGGCTCAAGGGGTCATCGAGGACCTGGAGGAGGCGCTCGAGGAGGCCGAGGACTGAGCTGAGCGCTGAGCTAAGCTAAGCTTGATCTGAGTCTGAGGGGGAAGAGGGGGCTTGCCCAAGATGGCCGAGGGGGAGCGGCGGCTCGCCGTGCTCATGCTCACCGACATCGTCGGCTACACCGCGCTGGCCCAGAAGGATGAGGCGCTCGCGCTGGAATTGCTGGAGGAGCATAACCGCCTCCTGCGGCCGCTCTTTCGGAGCTGGGGCGGTCGGGAGGTCAAGTCCACCGGCGACGGCTTCCTCGTCGAGTTCCCCAGCGCCTTGGAGGCGACCCGCTGTGCGATCGAGATCCAGCGGGCCCTGCACGAGCGGAACGCCGCGGCGCCGCCGGAGCGGAGGCTCCAGGTCCGGATCGGGCTCCACCTGGGAGATGTCGTCCACCGCGAGGGCGACCTCTTCGGCGACGGGGTCAACCTCGTCTCACGGGTCGAGCCCCTGGCCCCTCCCGGCGGGATCTGCCTCACCCGGCAGGTCTACGACCATGTCTGGAACAAGCTCGAGCTGCCCTTGGTCAGCCTGGGCAGAAGGGAGCTGAAGAACGTCCAGCTCCCGCTGGAGGTCTACCGGGTGGTGCTCCCCTGGGAGGGGCCTTCCCGAGAAGCTCCTCGTGACAGGTCGCGCATCGCCGTCCTGCCCTTGGCCAACATCAGCCCCGATCCCAAGGACGAGTATTTCGCCGACGGGATGACCGAGGAGCTGATCTACACCCTCTCCAAGATCAGCGGCCTGCACGTCATCGCCCACACCTCGGTCATGCGCTACAAAGACGTCCGCAAGAGCGTGGCCGAGATCGGCCGGGAGCTCGGCGTGGGGACGGTGCTGGAGGGGAGCGTCCGCAAGGCAGGCGATAGGCTGCGGATCACCGTCCAGCTCGTCGACACCGAGAGCCAAGCGCATCTTTGGTCGGAGCGGTATGACCGAGAGCTCGAGGACGTATTCGCCATCCAGAGCGAGATCGCCGAGGAGGTGGCCAAGGCGCTCCGGGTCCAGCTCCTGGCCGAGGAGAAGCGCCTGGTGGAGGCGGTTGAGGCCGCATCTCACAGGGCAGCCAACACCGAGGCCTACATCCTGTATCACAAGTTTTTCACGAGGGCACAAGTTTTTCACGAGAGTGAAAAGCATGGTACCC
>CAZCTZ010000143.1:2088-2833 GCA_964501855.1 uncultured Thermotogae bacterium | reverse complement strand
GCGGAACCACGCGAGCTGCTCAAGCTTCTGCTCGGGCAGCGGGAGAGGCGCGGCCTCGCTGAGCGGCAGGCGCCCTTCGGTCGAGAACTGAAGGGGGGGTGGCCCATCGGCCCACGATGGCAGCCGCCGGGGCACTACATGCCGCCTTACTATCCCCCCTACTATCAGCCCACTAACTATAACTGCGTCTGCTACTGCAGCTTCCCCTGGTATTTTGCCCCTCCCCCAATGCAGCCCCAGCCGATGGTTCCGTGGAAGCTCCAGCAACCGAAGCCCCAGAGCCCAGGCCCTCAAGCGCCCCAGAAGCCCTAGCCACCTCCAGGAGAAGTTGCTCGGCAGGGGTGAGGCGATAATGCCTCACCCCCGTCCTTGCCGGAACGGCAGTGAGGACCGTATGATGGAGGGGATGAAGAGGATTCTCATCATCGAGGACGAGGAGCGGATCGTCGAGCTGGTGCAGGCTTATCTGGAACGAGCAGGGTATCGGGTGCTCGCAGCCTACGATGGCCGAGCGGGCTTGGAGTTCTTCCAGCGCGAGCGGCCGGCGTTGGTGATCCTCGATCTGATGCTCCCCGAGATCGATGGGCTCGATGTCGCCCGCCGGATCCGCCGGGAATCGGATGTCCCGCTGATCATGCTCACAGCGCGGACGGAGGAGGCAGACCGCGTGGCCGGGCTGGAGCTGGGCGCCGATGATTATATTACAAAGCCGATCAAACGCGAAGTCGTCTTTGATGTCATTGAG
>CAZCTZ010000143.1:0-2078 GCA_964501855.1 uncultured Thermotogae bacterium | reverse complement strand
GCGATCGAGCTCACCCCGACGGAGTTCGATCTCTTGGTGGCCTTGGCCCGTCACCCCGGGCGGGTCTTCAACCGGCTGCAGCTACTGGAGGCGCTCGACCACTACCCCGCAGCGGGCCTCGCCCGGACGATTGACACCCACATCAAGAACCTGCGCAAGAAACTGGAGCCCGATCCGGGTAATCCAAGGTATATCCAGACGGTCCACGGGGTGGGCTACCGTTTTCGCAAGGAGGTATAGATGGCTTCCTTCCGCTTCAAGCTATTCGGCTCGTTCATCCTGGTGGTCCTCGTAGCGCTTGCCGCGATCTACTTGATCGCCAACTGCTCCACCGCACATCAGTTCCGCTTGTATGTGGTCCGCTGGGACACGATGCGCCTGGAGGCGTTGAAAAACATGCTCGTGGACTACTACAAGGAGCGGGGGAGCTGGGAGGGGGTGCGGGAGTTCCTCGCGCGGGAGCACCCGCCCACTGGAGCGGCCCAGGAAACGTTGCGTAATCGGTTGGTCCTCATTGGGCCGGAGGGGCGGATCGTCGCCTCACCGGACCGCCGCCTGATCGGCAAGCGGCTCCCCCAAGGCCTCCTGCGGGCGGGTCTCCCGCTCGAGGTCAACAATAAGCGATTCCTCATCCTCACCGGGCCAGTGGGGGACCGGGTCCTCGAGCCCCTGGAGCAGGGGTTCCTCAGCTCAGTCAACCGTTCGTTGCTCCTCGGCGGGCTCGTCGCACTCAGCATCGCCCTCATCTTGGGGACGGTCCTCTTCCGTCAACTGACCACGCCCCTGGCCGAGCTGACCGCGGCGACGGAGCGGATCGCCTCAGGAGACCTGAGCCAGCGCGTCCGGCCCAGGTCGCGCGACGAGCTGGGCCGTCTGGGGGAGGCCTTCAACCGGATGGCCGAGAGTCTCAAAAGATCTGAAGAGCTGCGACGGCGAATGATCAGCGACATCTCCCACGAGCTCAGGACCCCCCTTACGGTAATCCGTGGCGGGCTGGAGGCCCTCCGCGACGGGGTCTACCAGCCGACGCCAGGACGGCTGGCCGAGATCGAGCGGGAGGCCCTGTTGCTCGACCGCCTGGTGGAGGACCTCCACGAGCTGGCGCTGGCCGAGGCCGGAGAGCTGCGCCTCGAACGGAGCCCGACCGACCTGCTGAAGCTGATCGAAAGGTTTGCCACCCGGATCCGGCCGGGGCTCGAGGAGCGAGGGCTGGCGCTCACGCTCCACCTGCCAGAGCGGCTGGAGAGATTGAACCTGGACGGCGACCGGATCGAGCAGGTGTTGCACAACCTGGTGGCCAATGCTATGCGCTACACCCCCCAGGGCGGACGGATCACGATCTCGCTCGAGGAGGAAGCCCAAGAGACCGTGGTGCACGTAGCCGATACCGGTCGGGGGATCGCCAAGGAGGACCTGCCCCACATCTTCGAGCGCTTCTACCGTGGGGAGCGAGCTCGCTCGCGGCAGGGCGGCGGGGCAGGCTTGGGCTTAGCGATCGCGCGGCAGCTTGTTGAAGCCCACGGCGGGCGGATCTGGGCCGACTCCGCGCCCGGCCGAGGGACGGAGGTCAGCTTTACCTTGCCGAAAGCGTGAGCCGGCGCCTGCAGGGCCATGCTGCCCTCTCCAGGGGTCATCCTCTCAGGGAAGGGAGTTCCAGTCCCTCCTCGACAGCGGTCCCCTCGCCCCTTCCACTGATCCTCTAGAGTAGGTTGAACGGCGTTTGATCAAGGACCCTCAGTTCGAACTTAGGGCCCAAGGAGGTCAAGATGAAAAAAGCAGCATGGCTTATAGTCCCACTTCTCCTGCTGGCCCTCCTCGGAGAGGGCGGGTTCGCCCAGCCGCGGAACCTCTCCGCCGGGCGGGGCCTGGGGATCGGCCTGGAGGCCCCCTGCGCGATCAGCCTCCGCTACTGGACGACCGATCGCATGGGGCTAGAGGGGAACTTCCTCCTGCTGGGCGAGGAGCTCTGCCTCGCGGGGAAGTTTCTTTTGCGACTCGGCGACACCTCCAACTTCGACCTCTATGCCGTGATCGGCGGGTGGTATCACGGCTCACGCTACGAGAACGCACTGCGGCTC
>CAZCTZ010000142.1:0-2866 GCA_964501855.1 uncultured Thermotogae bacterium | reverse complement strand
CTAGCCTCCCTCGACCGCCCCGGGCCTCCTTGAGATGCCCAAGCAGCCAGCTAAGCTCCCTCTTGCGCCCTACGAAGGGGAGCTGCTCCCAATCCAATAGGGGGATTGACCGGCGGGCGGGCTCGGGCAACTGCCTGTAGGTATAAGCCTTGGCCTTCTCCAGCTCGCCCCGGACGATCCGTCTGCAGAGGTCTTTCGTCTCCGGCTCGGGCTCGACCCCCAGCCCCTCCCTCAAGGCCCGGCTGCACCTCTCGTAGGTCTGGAGGGCCATCGCCCTGTCGCCTCTCAAGTAGTGGTAGAGCATGAGCTGCCTGTAGATGCTCTCGCAATAGTTCCGGATCGCGAGCGCCCGCTCGCAGTAGGCGATGGCCCTGCGGTAGTGGCCTAGCCGGGCGTGGCATTCGGCCAGGCGGGAGAGCAGATCAAGGTAGAGCTCCTGCCACCTCCGGCGCTGCTCGATAGCCCATTCCTCGTAGCGATACTCGGGGAGGTAATCCCCCCGGTAGAGCCTCGCTGCCCGCTCATACTCCCGGAGGGCCCGGATGAACTCCCCCTTGGCCTCGTATTCCCGGCCGAGCTCATAGTGCGCGGCGAGCCGCTCCACATCGGTCTCGCAATCGGCCTGATCGTTGAAGCGATACCCCTGAGGGGAGGTGAGGATGTATCTCGATTGAGTCCCTCCCGCCAGCTCGGGCTCCAGGATGCGCCGTAGCTCACTGACCCGCTTCCGCAGGGTAGCCGCTGCCTTGCTGGGTTCGGCTTCGGGCCATAGCCGCTCGATCAGCTCCTCCTTGGTGAAGGTCCGGCCGCGCTCGCTGAGGAGGATCGCCAGCAGGGCCTTATTCTTCTCCGTCCGCCACTCCTCCGGCTCGATCGGCCGCCCCTCGCGGTGGACGCAGAACCCCCCTAGGAAGTGGACGCTCAGCCCACTGCCCAACCCAACTGAGCCCCCTAGACGAAGATTTTGCCTAATTTTAGCCCCGACGGCGGGAGGCTGCAACGTGCACTTCAATGGGGGTTGGCGATCACTCCCGCGGTGGCGGCCCTGGCTTGGTTTGGCACCCGGCAGGGGGAGGATTGATCACCTTCCGGGGGCTTGACGGACAGCCCCCGTAACTTTAAATAAAGTTACTCGCTGAGCGCCTTATCCGTCTCCCGCAGGCGGCGTGCCAGCTCCTCCAGCATGGCCATCGCGATATCGGGATAGGTCGAGATCAAGCCCTTGATGTCCCAGCGGGCGAGCACGAGGCACCTCGTCTTGGTCGTCGGGATGACGTCCGCGGAGCGCGGCTGGCCGTCCAGGAGGGCCATCTCCCCGAAGAACTGCCCGGAGCCGAGCTTGGCCAGCGTCCGCTCGCCGCGCTTGACCTCCACCTGGCCGTCCAGGATCAGGTAGAAGCCCAGGTTGCTCTGCTCGCCCTCCCGCACGATCGGCACTCCCGGCTCGAACTCCCGCTCCTTCGCGGTCTTGAGGATCGCCTCGAGCTGCCGATCACTGAGGCGCGAGAAGAGCGGGACCTCCCTCAGGAGCTTGAGGGTCTCCTCCGCCATCTTTACCATACCATCCTCCTATCTCCTTTCCCGGCAGCGCTTGAGGTAAAACTAAAGGTAGCATATCCCAGAGTGGGGCTGCAAATCGATCGCCGGCGATCGAGCTCTAAGTCTAGATCTAGCTCTGGGGATCCCCCAACCCTAGCTTCCCCAGCAGGGCAAGGTATCTTGGATGGGTGCGCACCCCGTCGAAGTCCGGCTGGGCCTTGATCGTCCGGACCCAGGGGTCCTTATCCTCAAAGGCCTTCTCGAGCCACCTGAAGGCCTGCTCGAGCTCGCCGAGGTGGAGGTAGACCCGAGCGATCGCCGCTGAGCGGTCCTTCTGAGGCGGCCGCCCCAGGAGGTCCTGGAGCACCCTAACTGCCCTATCCCGCTGGCCCATCCGCGCGTAGGCGACCCCCGAGCCGGCCGTCGCCCACAGGTCGAGCTGGCGGTGCCCTCCGGCGAAGGTGGCCCGGGCTCGCTCGAACGCGGCCAGCGCCTCCTCGGGCTCACCCTTCCACAGGTAGGCCCACCCCAAGCTAAAATGTGCCAAGCCGTCCTTTGGAGCCAGCGCGACCCTCCCCTCGAGCTGCTCGATCGCCCGGTCGTAGCAACGGGCGAGGCAGAGGAGGCTCCCCACCTCGGCGGTCCTCTGGCCGAGCTCCGGCTCGAGCTCGAGCGCCTCCTCCAGCTCCGCTAGGCCCTCCTCCCTCCGGCCGGCATAAATCAGGTGATACGCATACAGCATGTGAGCCCATAGGTTCTTCGGGTCGAGCGCCAGCGCCTCCTTGATCTCCGCTTCGGCACCCGACCAGTCGCCGATGAGCTGCTTAGCCCGCACCAGGTCGAACCGCGCGATGACGAAGTTCGGCTCGAGCTCGAGCGCTCTGCGGTAGTGCTCTATCGCCTCCTCGAGTCGGCCCATGTCCTGGAGCATCCGCCCCACCCCCACGTGCGAGAAGGGGAAGAGCGGATCGAGCTCTAGGGCCTTTCGGCTCTCAACTAGGGCCTCCTCCATGCGCCCCTGGGCTTGCAGCACATGGGCATAGTAGAGATGCGCGGGTGCATAGCTAGGATTGAGCTCGAGCGCCCGCTTGAGCTCCCGCTCGCCGGCCTCGATAGCCTCCTCGAACACCAGATGGATCAGGGCCAGCGAGGCGTGCGCCTCAGCGAGGGAGTCGTCTAGCTCGAGCGCCTTCTCAGCGGCCTCCTTCGCTTTGGCTTGAGCCTCCTGGGGCTGGACGAGGCCCCACTCCATGAGGAACGTGTAGGCATCGGCGATCCCGGCGTAGGCCGCGGCGTAATTAGGCTCGATTTCGAGCGCCCGCTCGAA
>CAZCTZ010000141.1:0-2972 GCA_964501855.1 uncultured Thermotogae bacterium | reverse complement strand
CTCACCCAGCTCCCCCACCAATCCCTTCACCAAAAGACAGTCCTCGATCAGCTCTTGCGGATCTCCATCCCCCTTCCCCTTGAGCCGCTCAGGATTAAGATCGGTTGGGGGTAGAAGCCCTTCAGCCTCCGCGATCAGCTCCCTCGTCTGCCGCCCCACCCAGCGGCGCACGTGGGCGATCCAGACCTGATGCCCCAATCCGAGATCATCGGCTACCCGCTTGATCTTGTCATCATCGTCGCTGATCAGCACTTCTACCCCAAGCTCTTCCACCAATCCCCCGAGCCATTCCTTGAACCTCTCTTCATCTTCCCCCTCCAGGATCTCCACCTCCAACACCGCCCCGCTCTCGCCATCGGTGACCATCCCCGTGGTGACCTCTTTCCCTTTGATCTTGTAGACCGTGGTATCGGCCCCGATCACCCTGACCTTCCCCGAGGGCCTCCTCTTCCGCAGCTTTTGCGCCTTCTCCCCAGCGGCTTGGAGGTTCTCCCAGGCGGTGGACTTAGCAATCCTGCAGCCCAAGGCTCCTAGGAAGGCACTCACGTTGTCCAAGGAGAGCCCCAAGACCCATAACAGGACGCTCATCGCCTTGGTCGAGGCGCTCTGCTGGGCCCTGCTTACCCCTTCAGGGTAGTGGCGGAAGGTCCTCAGGCAGGCCCGGCACCGGTAGCGGATCGCCTGGACTTGAGGGTGACGGTAATCCTTGAGGGGTTTGGGGACCGGCTGATGGCGATAGGGTCTGGGGTGGCCGCAGTAGGGACAGCGTTCGGGACGGCCCTGAGGTTCGGTCTGGATCTGGGGGATGACGAATCTGACCCTCATCTCCCGTTCCTCCTTGGAGCTTTACCCTATCATAATCATCCCTACCGGGATTCGAACAATCACACCCCTCCTTACCGCTGTCCCGTCATGGTCCCAGCGATCCGATGGCCCCCGAGTGCGATGAGAGCCGCTCAAGGAATCAGGATCAGGAGAAGAGGAGGGGCGAGCGCTCCAGAAGGCCCCTCCCACCAATCAATAAGACCATTCCCTCCTCAGCCTCTCGAGGTATGCCCGCTGCTCCTCCAGCCACCTCTTGATGACCCCTCGCCCGTAGAAGGCGAAGAACGAGTTGGCGAACTTGCCCCGGAGGGCCCACCCCACCCCGCGCCACAGGTTGTAGAACCTCTGGTAGGCCTCGATAGCCAGCTTCTGCAATTGCCAGGGGGACATCCGCTGGGGGGTGAACACCACGTGCTGGCCGTCATAGTGGCTCCAGTCCCGATCGATGATCCTCCCCGCCTGGTCGAGCCGCCGGTGGAGCCTGGTCCCGGGGGGCGGCACGAGGATGAAGAATTGGGCCGTGTCGATCCCCAACCGGAGGGCGGAGTTCACCGTCTCCTTTATGGTAGCGGGGGTGTCGGCATCCCCGCCCAGGATGAACATCCCGTGGATCAAGAACCCATGCTCATGGATGACGGCGATGGCCTCCTTGATCTGCTCGGGCGTCTGGGGCTTGCCCCACTCTCGCAGGGCCTCGGGGTTGAACGACTCCAGCCCCTGATAGAGCCGCGTGCAGCCGGTCTCCCGCATCAGCCTCATGATCTCCTCCCGCTGGGCGATCCTCACCGTCTCCTGGGTGGACCATGGGCGCTTGATCCCCGCCTTCCTCATGGCCTCGAGGAGCGCCAGGGTCCTCTTGGGGTTGGCCGAGAAGTTATCGTCGACGATGAAGATGTGCCTCCCGGGTGGGGTCCGCTTCAGCTCCTCGACGATGCCCTCCGGGCTGCGATAGCGGACCTGCCGGCCGAACATCTGGACGACCGAGCAGAACTCACAATCATGGGGGCAGCCCCTCGAGGTCTGTAAGGGGACGCAGTTGATCCTCTCTGAGCCCTCGATCAGGGAGAAGTCCGGCAGGGGGAGCCTATCCAGGTCGCGGACGGGCGGCCGGTCGGGATTGTGCCTGATCTCCTCCCCCTCCCAGTAGGACAGGCCCTTGATCTCCTCCAAGCCGCCGTGAGCCGCTGCCCTGCCCCCGTCCTGATCTTGGAGGTGCTCTATCAGCTCCTTTAAGGTCTCCTCGCCTTCGTGCCTCACGACGAAGTCCGCCCCGGCCCTCAGGGCCTCCTCGGGCAGGAAGGTGGGGTGAGGCCCGCCCATCACCACGGGGATCCTCCGCCCCACCTCCTTGGCGATCTGCTTCACCTTCTTGGCGATCTGGTAGGCCCTGGGAGCCAGGGTGGTGAGGACGGAAATCCCCACCAGGTCCGCCCTCGCGACCTCCTGCCAATTGATGGGGTGGAGGTTCTCGCAGAAGATCTTCACCTTGAGCTTCATCCTCCGCAGGATCGCACCCAGGATCGGCAGCCCCAAGAGGGGCATATGGACATGGCTGAAGAAGTGAGTCCCGGGGAATCGGGGCTCTATCAGCACCACATTCTCGATCCTTGACCTCAGCCTCGGCATGATACCCTCTCCTCTCCCTTCCCTATTCCTATCCTTATCCCTTGTAATTGCTCCTAATTTGGGTCGCGGCTCATCCCATCATCTCATCTCTCGTCTTCATCTCCAAGGGCGTCCCGGAGCCGCTGAATTATACTGCCCGGGGGGTCGGCAAGTCCAAGACAAGGGCAAGGGAAGGGGGCCCTGGACAACCCTTTTGCCCTGGTATACACTACTTGTATCTATTCCGAGATGGCGGGGGTTAATCGGGGTTGCCGTCCGCTGAGACCAGCAATAGCAGCAGGAGCAGGAATAGGAATAGGAGCGGGAGCGAGAGCGAGAGCAAGGGTAAGAGCAAGAGCGCGGGGCTCTTCCCCGGCCAGGGCTCACAATATCCCGGGATGGGCCGGGCCCTCTATGGGAGGTTCGCCCCGGTCCGGGAGCTCTTCCAGAGAGCTGGTGAGCTGCTCGGCTGGGACCTCTGGGGGCTGTGCGAAGGGGGACCCGAGGAGAGGCTCCGCGAGACCCATCGCAGCCAGCCGGCC
>CAZCTZ010000140.1:0-3026 GCA_964501855.1 uncultured Thermotogae bacterium | reverse complement strand
CAAGGAGGAGGGGCTCCAGATCGAGGATCAGGTCCTCAAGCCCCTGGAGCTCCAGCTCCAGGATCAGGCCGATCTTAAGCTCAAACTTAAACTTAAAGCCCCCTTGGAGGCGCTCAGGCCCTACCAGCGGGAGGCGCTCGAGCGGTGGCTCTCCGGCGGGGGCCAGGGCGTGGTGGTCCTCCCCACCGGCGCGGGCAAGACCCACCTCGCACTGGGGGCCATCGCCCTCCTTGGGTGCGCCGCCTTCATCGTCGTCCCCACCCTGGACCTGGTCGAGCAGTGGAAGCGGATGCTCGCCCGAGCCTTCCCGGGGCTCCCGATCGGCGAGCTCACCGGCGAGCGGAAGGAGGTCGAGCCGCTGACCGTGGCTACCTACGATTCGGCCTACATCCACGCCGACTCCCTCGGGAACAGGTTCCCCTTGGTGGTCTTCGATGAGGTCCACCACCTGCCGGCTCCGGGCTACCGCCACATCGCGGAGTTCTTCGCCTCGCCCTACAGGCTGGGGCTCACGGCCACCTACGAGCGGGAGGACCAGCTCCATGAGGTCCTCCCCGAGCTCCTAGGGGGGAAGGTCTTCGAGCTCGGGCCGGACGAGCTGACGGGGACTTATTTAGCGCCCTACATCCTCGAGAGGATCTACGTGGAGCTCACACCCGAGGAGCAGGCCGCTTACGAGCGGGCCTGGGGGACCTTCAGCTGCTACCTCAAGCGCCGCAGGCTGACGCTCCGCTCGCCTCGGGACTTCGAGAAGCTCGTCCTGAGGAGCGGCTCGGACCCCGAGGCCTGGGA
The DNA here is from genome assembly GCA_964501855.1 of uncultured Thermotogae bacterium. GTDB lineage: Bacteria > Bipolaricaulota > Bipolaricaulia > RBG-16-55-9 > JANLFV01 > CAZCTZ01. Next base: position 2,234 of record CAZCTZ010000140.1, on the reverse strand, counting down.
GGCGGTGAGGGCCCGCCACAGGGCGGTCCAGATCGCCTTCAACGCTCGAGCCAAATTGGAGGAGCTCCGCCGGCTCCTCCGGCGACACCGGGAGGGGGGCGACCGGCTGATCATCTTCACCCGGTTCAACGAGCTGGTCTACCGCATCTCGGAGGAGTTCTTCATCCCCGCGATCACCCACCGGACCGACCGGGCCGAGCGGGCCCAGATCCTGGAGGGCTTCCGCCGGGGCGAATACCAGGCGATCGTCTCCTCGCAGGTGCTCGATGAGGGGGTGGACGTCCCCGAGGCCAACGTGGGGATCATCCTGAGCGGGACCGGCAGCAGCCGGGAGTTCCTCCAGCGGCTGGGGAGGCTCCTCCGGCCGAGGGAGGGGAAGAAGGCCATACTATACGAGATCATCGCCCGCGGGACCGGGGAGGAGCGGACCGCCTCCCGCCGCAAGCGGACGATCCGCAAGGGCAAGCGCGGAGGCAGGGCCGGGAAGGGTTAATAAGAAGGAGCAAAAGCAAGAAGAAGGGATGCTGACCAAAGATCTTTTGGTAGCTCGGCGGTATCGCGGGAGGATCTACCCCCGGTATGCCGACCCCCGCTCGCCGGAGCACCTCCGGCTCGCCGAGAGGGTCCTGGAGGTCTTCCACTCGCATCTGGGCAAGCGGCGGGAGCTACTCCAACGGGGGTTGGAGGGGCTCGAGCTTGAAGCCCCCGGTGCGCCCACGGCGGGTGCTGCCAAGCTGGTCCGCGGGCTGGCCCAGCTGATCGAGCGGCGGTGCCTATTCGAGCCCGCGGTGCCGGCCGCTTTGAGAGCCGGGGGCATAGAGCCGGCGGAGCTGAGGAGGCGGCTCTTCCTCGGGGGCTTCGTCACCTCACCCCAGGAGCGGGAGGCCCGCCTGAGGGAGGTCGCCGAGGAGTTCCAGCGGGAGGGGATCGGGGTCTCCCCGGAGGAGCTGGCCGGAGTGATCTGGGCCGACCTCGAGGAGAACCAGATCTTGAGGGGCTTCCTCGCTGATGATCGAGCTGGGAAAGAGGTTGAAACCAGGGCTGGAGGCAGGGATGGAGACGAGGGCGAGGGCCCTGCGGATGCGGGCGGCTCAATAGAGGATAGGCCATCCGCTGCAGAGGAGCTCGAGCTCACCCCGGGTGAGCTCCTCAGGCGATACAACCTCTCGCTCACCCAGACCCTGCTATTCGACGCACTTGAGGTCTGGTTCGAGGTCTCGGGGCACTACCAGGCGATCTTCCGGAGGATCAAGCGCCTGGGCTTGATGTATGAGGCGGTAGAGGGTCCTGCGGACGGCTCAATAAAGGTGAGGGTGGACGGGCCGGCGTCGCTCCTCAAGGAGACGACCAGGTATGGGACGGCGCTGGCCAAGCTCCTCCCGACCTTAATTCAAGCTCCCAAGTTCCGCCTCAAGGCCAGGATCAAGGCCAAGGACAGAGACGGGGCGAGCTCAAGCCCAAGGCACCTCATCTTCGAGCTGGACCACACATCTCGGGGGCTCTTCCCCTCCGTCACTGATTTCGAGGGGATGACGGCAGCAGATGCCCTGTTCGACAGCGAGGTCGAGCGGGACTTCTACCTGAGGATCCGTGGGGTGATGCGTGGCTGGACCGTCCTGAGGGAGCCGACCATCTTGAAAGCGGGGCCGCAGGTCTTCATCCCCGACTTCGGGTTCGAGCTCAAAAGCGGTAGCGGGAGCGGGGGTAGGAGTAGGGGTGAGAGCGAGGGCGGCAGGGTGCGCTACTACTTGGAGATCGTGGGCTTCTGGACCCCGGAATACCTCAAGAAGAAGCTGGCCAAGCTCAGGGCGGTGGACGCGCCCCTGCTGGTGGCTGTAGATCGGGCCCTCTGCTGTCATGAGGGGCTCTCAAGCTCTCTCGGCGCCCTGGAGGAGGGCGGCAAGGAGGTCTTCTTCTACGAGAGGCGGCTCCCGCTCAAGCCGGTGATCGACAGGCTCCTCGAGCTCGAGGAGGAGCAGCGGCGCCGGGATGAGGCGCTAATCGAAGAGTTCGGGCCCGAGGGACTGGCCAAAGCCCTGGAGGAGGCGGTATCAGTGCATCCTCAACCTGATAGGCTAAGCCTCGGGGAGCTGGCTTCCCGGCTAGGTGTGGGAGTCAGGGCCCTCCGCGAGGCCCTAGCTCAAGTGGGGACTGAACCGCTCGAGGGCTACCGCCTGGTGGGCGATGAGCTGATCTCCGAGGGGCTGCTGGCCCGGGTGAGGACCGAGCTGGAG
>CAZCTZ010000139.1:0-3039 GCA_964501855.1 uncultured Thermotogae bacterium | reverse complement strand
GCAGCGGAGGTCCGTGCGCCGCGTGGGAGGGAGCTGCATTGCAAGGGCTGGCTCCAGGAGGCGGCCCTCAGGATGCTGATGAACAACCTCGACCCCGAGGTGGCAGGCGATCCCAAGAACCTGATCGTCTACGGCGGGACGGGGAAGGCGGCCCGGAGCTGGGAGGACTTCTGGGCGATCGTCAAGGCCCTCAAGGAATTGGAGAACGATGAAACCCTGGTGGTGCAGTCGGGGAAGCCGGTGGCGGTCTTCAGGACCCACGAGGACGCCCCCAGGGTGCTGATCGCCAACTCCCTGTTGGTCCCGGATTGGGCCACCTGGGAGAAGTTCCGGGAGCTGGAGCGGCTGGGGCTGATCATGTATGGCCAGATGACCGCGGGGAGCTGGATCTACATCGGCACTCAGGGGATTTTGCAGGGGACCTATGAGACCCTAGCGGAGCTGGCGCGGCAGCACTTCGGAGGCTCGCTCAAGGGGAGGTTTGTGCTCACCGCGGGCTTGGGGGAGATGGGCGGCGCTCAGCCTTTGGCGATCACCATGAACGAGGGCGTGGGGCTGATCGTGGAGATCAACCCGGCGAAGATCAGACGCCGGATCGAGACGGGCTACCTCGACCGCTGGACCGATGACCTGGATGAGGCACTGGAGCTGGTCTTCCAGCATAAGGAGCAAGGGAAGCCGCTCTCCGTGGGGTTGCTGGGGAACGCCGCTGACGTCTACCCCGAGCTGGTGAGGCGTGGGATAACCCCGGATGCGGTGACCGACCAGACGGCGGCCCACGATGAGCTGAACGGCTACATCCCCGGCGGGATGAGCTACGAGGAGGCCCTGCAGCTCCGGGAGAGAGATCCAGAGCGTTACATCCGGCTCTCCTTCGAGTCGATGGTCCGCCACGTCCAGGCGATGATCGACTTCAAGGAGCGGGGCGCGGTGGTCTTCGACTACGGGAACAACATCCGCGGCCAGGCGGAGAAGGGCGGGCTGAAGGGGGCCTTGGAGGCCTTCCCTGGTTTTGTGCCCGCCTTCATCCGGCCGATGTTCTGCGAGGGGAAGGGGCCGTTCCGCTGGGTGGCCCTCTCCGGCGACCCCCAGGACATCTACCGCACCGATCAGGCCATTTTAGAGCTATTCCCCGAGGATGAGGCATTGTACCGCTGGATCAGGATGGCTGAGGCCAAAGTGAAGTTCCAAGGGCTGCCGGCGCGGATCTGCTGGCTGGGGTATGGCGAGCGGGCCCAAGCGGGTCTGGCCTTCAACGAACTCGTCAGGAAGGGCGAGGTGAAAGCACCGATCGTGATCGGCAGGGACCACCTGGATGCGGGCTCGGTGGCCTCGCCCTACCGCGAGACGGAGGGGATGAAGGATGGCTCGGATGCGATCGCCGACTGGCCGATCCTGAATGCGTTGCTGAACGCCGTCGCCGGGGCCACCTGGGTCTCGGTCCACCACGGCGGCGGTGTGGGGATCGGCAAGTCGATCCACGCGGGGATGGTAATTGTAGCTGACGGGACTGCTGAGGCGGCGAAGCGGCTAGAAAGAGTCCTGACGGTGGACCCCGGGCTGGGGGTGGTGAGGCACGCCGACGCCGGCTACGAGAAGGCCATCCAGGTGGCCAAGGAACGCGGGATCAAGATGCCAAGACTGCCATGAGGCTTAGGGACCCCATTCCGCTGCTCTTGGGCTTGCTTTTTGCCCTCCTGGTCATCCCGCTCGCGCCGGCCATCGCTACGGAGGATGAGGCGGAGAAGCCGGTGAAGCCCACAGGGGTGCTGATCAACCCCGAGCCGGAGACGGAGCTCTCGATCAAGGTCTGGCTCGATAAGGAGGCTTACCAGCTCGGCGAGCGCCTCCGGGTCCACTTCATCATCAGTCGCGATTGCTACGTCTACATCTACAACATCTCCTCCGAGGGGAAGGTGACGCTCCTCTTCCCCAACGCCTACCGGCAGGCGAACTTCCTCAAAGCCGGACGCTACACCATCCCCAGCAAAGACGACCGCTACAGCCTGGTCACCGGCGGGAAGCCTGGGAGGGAATACATCCAGGTGCTCGCCACCCTCAAGCCGCTCACGGTCCTCGTCGTCCCCAGCAGCGCTTATAAAGAGAACCCCTTCCCGTTGATCAGCACCGCACCGGGGGAGCTGGAGAAGGAGTTGGGCACTCAGATCCGTGAGACGCTCCAGCCGCGGGAGTGGGCCGCCGACTGGGTGGGGTTCTACCTCCTCGAACGCGGCCAGGCGAGGTTGGTGATCAACTCACAGCCGCCGGGGGCGCGGGTCTACCTCAACGGCCACCTCGTGGGCGAGACGCCGCTCGAGGTGGGGCTTGAGCCGGGTTTCGTCCAGATCCGGCTGGAGAAGGCGGGCTACCTCGGCTGGGCCGAACGGATCCACGTCGAGCAGGGCGAGGTGGAGCAGATCGAGGCCTACCTCCAGCCCCGAGGCCAGGGCATAAGCCCCACCCCCGCTCCTGCTCCCTCTCCCTCTCCCACTCCTGCGCCTACTCCCACGCCTGCTCCTTCTCCCACCCCCAAGGAGCCAGGGGAGACCGAGGTCGTGGTTGAGTTGGTGATCCCGGTCGAACTGATCTTCGACCTAGGGCTTGATTTCAATAGCCTCGGGATGGGCCTTGGCTTCAGGAATCTCCTGAGGTTGATGCTGGGCGCGCGGTTCACCGGTGAGCCGGTCCCCGACTTCTATGAGGTCGAGCCGCCGTCCCGGCCGTGGCCTGCAGAGGCGATCTACCGCGACGGTCCCGAGTTCTATGGCGATGTCAAGGGCTTAATCGCCCTGAACCCGGGCTTCGCCCTAGTCGCCGGGCTCGGGGTGGCCCTCCAAGAGGAGGTCCATATCGCCCTCCCCGAGGGCACGGAGGCCCAGCCCCAGGACGTGATCGTGAAGCCGAACGGCTACCGTGTGAGCCGCTACTACCTCACCGCGCTCGGCGGGCTCCTCCTCCGCTCCGGCGACCTCTCCCTGGAGGTGGATTACCACTCCCGGCGGGGCTGGACCCTCGGTCTCGGCTTCCCCTTCTGATCCT
>CAZCTZ010000138.1:0-3108 GCA_964501855.1 uncultured Thermotogae bacterium | reverse complement strand
GCGACACCGTGGAGGTCGACGCCGCTGAGGGGAGGTTCACCTTCCGGCGTCAGCCCGCGGGGGCTCGAGCCCAGGTTCAGACCCCGAGGTAGGCCTCCCGCACCTCGGAGCGCTCGATCTCCGCCGGGTCCCCCTCGGCCTTGATCCGCCCTTCGTGCATGATGTAGGCGTAATCGGCGCTCTCCAAGGCCCGCTCGAGGTCCTGCTCCACGAGGAGGATCGTCAGGCCCGTCTCCTTCCGCATCTGCTCGATCGCGGTGAAGACCTCGTCCACCAGCTTGGGAGCCAGCCCCTGGCTCGGCTCATCGAGCATTATCAGCTTCGGGCGGGCCATCAGCCCGCGGGCGATCGTCAGCATCTGTTGCTCCCCGCCGGAGAGGGTCCCTGCGCGCTGCCGCGCCCGCTCCTTCAGGATGGGGAAGAGGGGAGTAGACGACCTCAATCTCCTGCCCTTGGTAGATGATCTGCCCACCCCAGGGCCTGAGTGAGCCCAGGATCGTCCGCAGCGTCGTCGTCTTCCCCGCGCCGTTGGGTCCGAGGAGGGCGGTGATCGAGCCCTCCCTCACCTCGAGGTCCAGCCCCAGAGGACCTGCATCGGCCCGTACCGATTCGAGCCCCTCAACCCGGAGCATCCCCCACCTCCTGTGGGCGGCCGAGGTAGATCTCCACCCGGGGGTCGCTCAGGGCCTCCGCTGTCGGCGCCTCCAAGAACTTCTTGCCCTGGTGGAGGACGATCACCCGCTCGGCGAACCCCGCCACCGCGCGCATGATGTGCTCGACCATGGAGACGATCGCGATCCCCTCCTCTTCCTTGATCCGCTTCAAGAACTGCACCAGCTTGTCGATCTCCTTGGGAGGCATCCCCGCCATCGCCTCGTCCAGGAGCAAGAGCTTGGGCTTCATCACCAGCGCCCGGGTGATCTCCATCAGCTTCTTCTCCACCCCGATTTTACCGCTGCCGATCAGTCCGGCGAAGGCGGCTAAGGTGATGAAGGCGATGATCTTATACTTGGTGGTGTTCACACCCATCACCTTGGCCGCCTCCTCGTCCTCCCGCAAAGCGGTTAAAGCATAGCCGATCTTGCCCTGCATGTATCTCAGGGTCACGAGTGCCGCCAGGGCGGCGATGCTGAAGAGCAAGGTGTCGGCCCAGAAGGTGGCGAGCCTCTTGGCCGCGGCCACCCCAAAGACCTCCCGGAGGTCCCTCGAGATGATCCCCTCGGAGCCGCCCCAGATCCACGCCCCGGTGATCAAGTAACGGAAGCCCTCATTGACCCACCCCAATGGTGGCGATGGCGAAGTAGGCCCGCGGAGCCTGAGGGCGATCCCGCCCACGGCGGTGGAGAGGAGCGCCGCCAGGGCCAGCCCGAGGAGGAGGCCGATGGCGATGATCCCCGCCGAACCACTCCACCTAGAGGCCGGAGACGGCGAGGGCCATCCCATAGGAGCTGAGGCCGAGGAAGGCCACATAGCCGAAGTCGACGTAGCCCGTCATTCCCAGGAAGATGTTGAACGCCTGGCCCAGGGCGGCGTAGAAGGCCAACAGGGCCATCGGCTGCCAGAGCCCCTTCCCGTAGAAGCCGATGAGGAAGAGGGTCAGATAGAGCAGGTAGATGGGGATCAGGGGATAATAGCGCCTCATCCTCATTCTCGTGCTCTCAAAAGTCCGGTCGGTCGGATGAGCAGGATGACGAGGAGCATGAAGAAGGCCAGAAACTGGGTCATGCTGAAGGGCTCCTAGCCCTGGTATCGCCCCGAAGATGGTGTAGAAGCCGTTCTCAATGAGGCCGAAGATAAAGCTGGCGTAGAAGGCCCCAGGGGGAGCCTAGGCCGCCGAGGACGGTAAGCCCGATCTCGATGGCAAAATTTAAGGCGTAGATCCAGTCCACGTTGACCCCGCAGACCCGCGCCCCCTCGCTGTCCTCCATCACCGCCCGGATGGCCGTCCCCGAGCGCGTCCTCCTGAACCAGACGTAGAGGGCGATCGCGATCACGATGGAGGCGATGAGGGCGTAGATCTTCCCCATGGGGATCGACGTCACCGGGAGAGCCAGTCGGCCCACCTCCCAGTGGAAGCCGCGGTAGTCCAGGCCCCAGAGGAACTTGGCCAGCTCTTCCAGGAGGATGCCGATAGCGAAGGTCGCGAGGAGCGTGGTCAGCTCCTGGGCGCCGACGAGGCGCCGGATCACGAGGTAGAAGAAGATGAAGCCTAGAGCCATCCCCAAGACCAGGGCCAAGGGGATGGAGAGCAGCGGCGGGATGGCGAAGAGGACGAATATCCAGGAGGACCATCTCGTGGTCGATCTGCTTCCCGTCTCAGGGTCGATCCCCCAGCGGCCATAGAAGGACATGAAGTGGAGATCGTTCATGGCTTCCCTGACGTCATCGGGATTGAGGCTCTGGGCCAGCTCGATCGCCTTGACGTAGGCCAGGATCGCCGCGCCGCCGCAGGCCGCATGGTAGTTGGGGTCCGTCCCGCCGGAGATCTCCCGGACGCCGTTGATGAACTCCTCCTGCGTGGGCCCGAACCACTCCATCCCCTCAGGGGTCGTCTCCGAGGAGAAAGTCACCCCGATCTCCCAGTGGGCCGGGGCCATGAAGCCGTTGGCCATCTCCCCTAAAGCCTCGTAGAACGCGGGCAGCATCGGCGCCACCAGGATCGAGGCCAGCTTCACCTGGATGCCCAGTTGGCGCATCTGCAAGGCCAGGAGCTGGCCGTCGGCGAAGTGGCCCCCGCCGAGGAGGATCTCCGGTTGGGCAGCCTGCATCTCGGTGAGGACCGGGTGAGGTCCTTTACCCCCTTGGGATAGGTTCGCTCGAAGACGACCTCAAAGCCCAGCTCCTGGGCGTGTTTCTTCGCTCCCTCGAGGACGCTCCTGGCGAACTCGGAGTCCTCGAAGAGGAAGGCCACCCTCTTCGCCTCAGGGTCGAGGGCCTTCACCGGGTCCAGCGGGCCCATCTGGTACGGCTCCCCGGGCCGATCGTCTGGACCACGTAGTGGTAGCCCTGCTCGAAGATGCGGTCGCTGGCACCGCCGATCGACATGTAGAGCGCCCCGTAGGAGTCAGCTACCGGCGCTCCAGCGGGGGTGAGCCCTGAGCTGTAAGG
>CAZCTZ010000137.1:0-3124 GCA_964501855.1 uncultured Thermotogae bacterium | reverse complement strand
CCTCTCCCCATCATCTTACAGGAGGCCCTTGTCCGATCTCAGGGCCGGAGGTGAGGATCTATCCGCTGTCTTCTATCCCTCGCCTTCACCTTCCACCTTCGCCTTTGGCCTCGGAGGCCCGCCGGGCCAGCTCCCTCACCCTCTGGGCAGCGGAGACGGGCATCACCAGGAGGGCCTCCTCGGTATCGACGATCACCACCCCTTCAAGGTCGCAGGTCGCGATCAGCCGCTTAGCTTTAGCCGAGGAGATGATTATGGAGCGCTCCGTCCCCAGCCCGAGGTGCTCCCCCTGGACGGCGTTGCCTGCCTCGTCCTTGGGGAGGAGCGCGCCCAGCGCGGCCCAGTCGCCCACGTCGCTCCAGCCGATCTCCGCGGGGATCACCAGGACTCGAGAGGAGCGCTCCATTACCCCGTAGTCGATGGAGATGCTTTCCTGCTCCCGGTAGACCTCCTCGATCACCCGGTCGGGCTCGGGCTTGGATTTAGACCCTAGGTGCTCCCTGATCCGCAGCAGGCCGGCGTGGAGCTTGGGCAGGTGGGCGGCGATCTCCTCCAGGATCGTATCCACCCGCCAGATGAACATCCCGCTGTTCCAGTAGAAGTCCCCTTGGGCGAGGAACCGCCTCGCGGTCTCCTCGTCCGGCTTCTCGGTGAACCGTCGAGCCCTGTAGACTTCGAGCCCATCTACTTTAGTGAGGAGCTCCCCTCGCTGGATGTAGCCGTAGCCGGTGGCCGGCCGGTCGGGGACGATGCCCAGGGTCAGGAGCCACCCCCCACTGGAGGCCACCTCGATCGCGGCCTCGAGGACCTCGAGGAATCTCTTTTCATCCTTGATCACGTGATCAGCGGGGAGGACGACCATCACCCCCCGGGGGTCCTTCGCCCGGAGGAGGGTCGCCGCCAGGCCCACGCACGGCGCGGTATTGCGACCGAAGGGCTCCTCGATCAGGTTCTCCTCATCGAGCTCGAGCTGCTCTCGGGCTAGAGCGGCCCACTCCCTGGGCGTGACCACATACACGTCCTCCTTGGGGATAAGGGGGCTTATCCGCGCGACCGTCTCCTGGAGCATCGTCCGCTCGCCGAGGAGCGGGAGGAACTGCTTCGGCCTCTTGGGCGTGCTGAGCGGCCAGAGACGCTCCCCCCGCCCGCCGGCCATCACCACCGCAAATGCTCTTGTCATCAGCTATTCCCCCTCTTCTCATCTCAGATTCAGATTTGGATTGGATAGGGTGATGATCCATGAAACCGCGGCGATGCCGCAACTCAACCAGCGCTAGCCCACCAACGCCCGGTAGAGCCTCATGTGGGCCCTGGCGACCTCCTCCCAGGAGGTCCTGAGCGCGTAGGCCCTCACCCGCTCCAGGATCTTCCTCTCGAAGTCGCCATCGCCCAGCAGCCTCATCAAGACCTTGGCCAGCTCCTCAGGGTCATGGGGGTCGAAGGTGACCTCCGGGGAGATCTCCTGGGAGACCTCCTCGAACTTGGGGATCCGTGAGACGACCACCGGGAGGCCAGCTCCCATCGCGAGGTGCAGCGCTCCCGAGGCGGAGAAGAAGCTCTGCAGGTAGGGGAAGACAGCCACGTCGGAGGCCCCGAAGACGAGGTGGACCTCCTCGTCGGGGATGAACCGCTCGGCAAAGTGCACCCGCCCCTCCAGGCCGAGCTGCCTAGCCCGCTCCTCGAGCTTGAGCTTGCTCTCGAGGTCCTCTAAGCTCCCTTCCCGGGGGTAGCCGGAGAAGAAGAGGTGGACGTCGGGGATCCGGTCGAGCAGCCGAGCCAGCGCCTCGATCAGGACACCCTTGTTCTTGTATCTGCCGCCGAGGAACCCGAAGGAGAGGATGATCCGCCCCTCCTGGGGCAGCCCGAGCGCGGCCCGGGCCTCCTCCTTGCCCTGGAGCTGGGGCACCTGCCGCTCGAGGAGCTCCGTCCCGTGGGGGATCAGGTGGACCGCCTCCTCGCTCAGCCCCTGCCGGAGGAGGGCCTCCCGCTGGGAGCGCTGGTGGATCACCACCGCATCGGCCAGCTCGCCCACCCGGCGGTTGTAGTCCTCCATGGACATGGCCATCCCCTCCCAGTCGGAGGTCTCATTGGTGTGCACGGTGTGGAGGGTGACGACCACCTTCCTCTCAGCCAGCTTCAGCCCCTCGAGCAGCGCGAGGAACCGCTCATCGGGGTTGAAGATCGCGAACTCATGCTGGATGTGGACCACCCTCAAGTTGTGGTCCATCTGATCGAGAGCCTCCAGCACCCTCGGGGGGTAGTCCTCCCTCCTGTCAAAACAGGGGAGCGCGCGGAGGCGGGGCTCCTCCACCTTGGCTGCGCCCCTCTCCGCTATCACCGCTACCTTGACCTCCTCATCGACCTTGAGGAGCGCTCGGCTCAGGTAATTCGTGTAGGCTCCGATCCCGCAGCGAGTCGGCGGATAGGTGGAAATATAGCTTATTATCATCTTTGGGTCTTTAACCCCGGTATCCGCTTCCGCTCAGGTCCCTGGATTCCCTTGGGCGATAAGAGGGCTATTAAACAGATAACAGATTGCCCTCAGCCTGTCAAACCGGCCGAGGAAGCCGTTCAATTTAATTTAATTGATTTAGGGCGCTCGCCCTCCCCTCCGCCGAGATCGGGATACCTCTCGAAAAGGGCGGGTGGGATGCGGATAAAATGCAGAACCGCGAGTCACCTCTGGAGGCGCTCCAGCTCCTCGTCGGTGAGGCCGAAGTAGTGGCCGATCTCGTGGATCACCGTCTGGCGCACCTGGGCCTTGATCTCCTCCTCGGTGCGGCAGATCGCCTCGATGTTCCTCTGGTAGATGTAGATGACATCCGGCAGGGGCGGCTGATACCAGATGGAGCGCTGCGGGCGGGGGACGCCATGGTAGAGGCCGAGGATGTGCCTTACCCGGCCGCGGCCGTGGTGATCCTGGATCTCAGGACCGGGGTAGTCCTGGACGATGATCGCGACGTTCTCCAGCCGCTCGCGGAAGAACCGAGGGAGGCTCGCCACCGCCTCCTCGACCAGCCTCTCGAACCTAGCGCGGTCCAACCGGACGGTCTGCACCCTATTTAACGCTGGCTAAACGAGCATCAACCGGGCCATCTCCGCCCCGTCGCCCCGCCGCGGCGGG
>CAZCTZ010000136.1:0-3164 GCA_964501855.1 uncultured Thermotogae bacterium | reverse complement strand
CCGCCGGCTCGGGCACCATCGAGCACGAGCTGCTCCTGCGCGCCGGCGGGCTCAACCTCTTCGCCGACGTCCAGGGTTACCCCCAGGTGAGCCTGGAGGAGCTGCTGAAGCGCGACCCGCAGGTGATCTTCACCGACCCTGCTCAGGTGGAGAACGTCCTCGGGAGCAGGCTGCTAGAGGGCCTCTCGGCGGTGAGAGAGGGGAAGGTCTGGGGGATCAAGGCCTCCGAGGTCACCTCGACCCGGGTGGCCCTAGCCCTCCGGAAGATGGCCGAGCTCCTCCACCCGGAGGCCTTCCCCGAGGAACAGGCGTCGGTATCGGTATCAGTATCAGCAGCGGCGGCCGCAGGCCCATCGTGACGATGAGCAATAATGAATGACCAATAAGAAGCTGTTCCTCGCCGGGCTTGCTGTGCTGGCAGGGGGGTCGCTCCTCGGGGGGGTGGCCATCGGGCCGGTCTACATCCCGCCGGAGCTGAGCCTCTCGCTGATCTGGAGCTGGAGTTGGGATCGGGACTGGGACTGGGGAGCACCCCAGCCTGACGCCGGTGGAGGCCTCGACCCCGAGCTGGCCAGGCTGATCGTCCATGAGGTGCGCCTCCCGCGGGTCCTTCTGGGCTTCCTTGTCGGTGGGGCCTTGGCCCTCTGTGGGGGCGTGATGCAGGGGCTGTTCCGCAACCCGCTCGCCAGTCCCTACGTCCTGGGGATCGCCAGCGGGGCCTCAGCCGGTGCGGCCCTGGTGATCGCCCTGGGCTGGTCGGGGCCGGCAGCGCTCCCCCTGGGGGCCTTCCTCGGCGGCGCGCTCGCCGTGGCCCTCGTCTACCGGCTCTCCCAGCGCGGCGGGCGGACCTCGCCCTTGAGCTTGATCTTGGCGGGGATCGCCCTCGGGGCGATCTTCTCCGCGCTCACCAGCCTACTGATCTTCCTCTCAGCGGGGGATCGGCGGCTGAGCGAGATCGTCTTCTGGCTGATGGGGAGCCTCGGCCGGGCGAGCTGGCCCTACCTTTGGGTGATGGCCCCGGTGGTGCTGCTCGGCTCGGCGGCGATCTTCGCCTCCTCCCGGGAGCTGAACGCGCTAGCGCTCGGCGAGGAGGGCGCCCGGCACCTTGGGCTCGAGCCGGAGCGCTTGAAGAGGCTCCTCCTTGGGCTTTGCACCCTGCTTGTGGGAGCGGCGGTCGCCTTCGCGGGGACGATCGGCTTCATCGGGCTGATCATCCCGCACCTTGTGCGGCTGGTCCTCGGGCCGGACCACCGGGCGCTCCTGCCCGCGGCGGCGCTCGCCGGCGGGGTGCTCCTCGTCTGGGCCGACGCGCTCGCGCGGACGGCCCTCCGCCCGGCAGAACTCCCCGTGGGGATCATCACCGCGCTGGTGGGCGCGCCCTTCTTCCTGTATCTTTTGCGGGCACGCGCGTCCACTTCCACTTCCATGGGCACGAGCACGAGGGGTGAGCTAGGCTAGATGAGGATCACCGTCCGGGGGCTCAGCTTCGCTTATGACGGGCGGCCCACCCTGGAGGGGATCTCCCTGGAGGTCGGGCCGGGGGAGATCCTCGCGCTGGTCGGCCCCAACGGCAGTGGGAAGTCCACCCTGCTGCGGTGTATCGCGGGGGTCCTCCGGCCCCACCGCGGCGCGGTCTACCTCGACTTCAGGGAGCTGGGGAGCTTCTCCCCTAAGGAGCTAGCCCGGCACCTGGCCGCCCTGGAGCAGGAGCGCCACGTGGGGTTCGACTTCACCGTGCGGGAGCTGGTCGAGCTGGGCCGGCTGCCCCACCTGGGCCGGCTCCAGCGGCTCGGCGCCCGCGATTGGGCGGCGATCGCCCGGGCGATGGCCGCCGCCAGGGTGGAGGAGCTGGCCTCACGGCCGCTCAGCCAGCTCTCCGGCGGGGAGCGCCAGCGGGCCTTCCTGGCGATGGCGCTGGCCCAGGAGCCCCAGGTCCTGCTCCTGGACGAGCCGACCGCCCACCTGGACGTCAACCACCAGCTCGAGCTGATGGAGCTCGTCCGCGAGCGGGCCCACACGGAGGAGCTGACGGTGCTGATGGCGCTGCATGATCTCAACCTCGCCGCGGGCTATGCTGATCGGCTCGGGCTCCTCCAGCGCGGCCGCCTGCGAGCAGTCGGCCCCCCAGGCGAGGTCCTCACCCCGGGGCTGATCCGCGAGGTCTTCGGGGTCGAGGCCCTCGTCCGGCGGAGCCCGCTCACCGGGAGGCTCTGCATCGAGTTCCTCCCGCCGGCGCAGTCCAAGCTCGAGCGAGGGCGAAAGGGGGAAGAGAGGTGCCAAGCTCAAAGCCGAGATCGAGATCGGAATCAGAGGCCCACCACGAGGACGAGCTCGGGCTGATCAACCTCCTCTGGGGCGATGGGAAGGGCAAGACGACCGCGGCGATGGGGATGGCCCTGAGGGCTTTGGGATGGGGGCTGCGGGTCCACCTGATCCAGTTCTTCAAGGGCGGGTCGAAATCCAACTTCCGGGAGTATGGCGAGCTGCTCGCCCTCCGAGGCTTTGCGAATTTCTCCTGGGAGCAGTTCGGTGTCTCGGACTGGATCCGGGGTGAGCCCACCCCCGAGCAGCGGGCGGTCGGCCGCCGCGGGCTGGAGGCCTCCCGGCGGGCCATCTCCTCCGGGGAGTATGACCTTGTGGTGCTGGACGAGATCCTCTACGGGGTCCAGCTCGGCGTCTTCAGCACCGAGGAGGTGCTCGAGCTTTTGGGACACAAGGCCCCCGCTACCGAGGTGGTCCTCACCGGGAGCCACCGCCGGCTGCCGGAGCTCGAAGCGGTCGCCGACCTGGTCACCGAGGTGAGGAAGATCAAGCACCCCTACGACAGGGGGCTCACCGCCCGCCGCGGGTTCGAATACTGATAGCGTTTGACCCCTCCAGGCCTCATCTGCTATCCTCCCTGGGGAGGGAGCGATGGAGGAGCACGAGCACAAGCGGAAGGGGAGGGCGCTCTATCCCGGGTCGTTCGACCCCATAACCTACGGGCATATCGACATCATCAAGCGGGCGCGGCGGATCTTCCCCGAGCTGATCGTCGGGGTGGTCGCCAACCCCCGCAAGGAGGCGCTCTTCTCGCTGGAGGAGCGCGAGCAGCTGGTCCGCCAGGCGCTCCTCGAGGAGGGGCTCGAGGACGTCCAGGTAATCACCTACGATGGGCTCCTGAT
>CAZCTZ010000135.1:0-3169 GCA_964501855.1 uncultured Thermotogae bacterium | reverse complement strand
GAAGCGGAGGTGGAGGGGGCCATGCTCATGATGAGCTCAAAGGGGAGAAGTAGGAGCGGGAGTGGGAGTGGGAGCAGGGGTAGGGGTATCCTCGCTCTCGTGGTCGTCCTCATCCTGCTGCCGGGGGCGAGCTGGAGCGCGCCTTCTAGCGCCGCCGAGACGGCTTTCACCGTAGGGGTGAGCGGCGGTGGCCCCGGCCCCGGCTCCGACTCCGAGGCCGACTCCGAGGGCGAGGGGGTGGAATACCTGCTGGAGCTGGTCCAGCGGGACTTCCTCCTGGACTTTTGCGCCGGCGAGCTAGGCTTCACCGGGATCACGATCGGGCTCAAGCCGGCCCTCCCACCGGTGCGCCTCCTCGAGACGGACTTCTTCCCCTACATGATGGTGGGGCTCGGCCGCGGGGGTGCGCTCGGCCTCTACGGCCAGTTCACCCGAGTGACGGTGCTCGCCCTCTACCGGGGGCTGGGGGACCTCGCCCTCTCCGTGGGCGGGGCCCGCTTCTTCCTCCGCGGCGAATATGCCGTGGGGAACATCAGTTTGCGGGGTCACCTCCAACTCGAGTGGGGGGAGCTGGCCACGCCGACCTGGCCGGAGAAGACCGAGGAGCTATACTTCCCCGAGTGGGAGCTGGTCACCCTCGGTGGGCGGCGGCTGGGGTATCTACCGAGCTCCAACTTCTATATGGAGATCCGCCGGCGGTTCACCGAGGAACTGACCCTCTCGGAGGGCTTCACCATGCCCTTCGGGGACGGGCGGCTCGCCCCCGGGCTCCTACTCAATATCGAGGGGAAGAGCCTCGCCGTCCGGCTGCTCAACCAGTTCCCCCAGGCGGGCCTGCCCGGCTATACCCTCCTCTCGGTCGGGCTGCGCGGAGGGCTCATCCTCAGCGAGGAGCAGCCCCGGGCGATCCTCCTCGGGCTCGACCTGAACTTCCGGTGGTTCACCTCCGGCGGAGCTGCTGAGGCGAGAGCCAAGGAGGGTGAGATAGACCTGAGCGCCTCCCTCGAGGCCGGCGACTTGCTCATGCTCGGGGAGGTCCACCTCAAGGGAGGGGGAGCCACTTGGGGCCTGCGCCTCCGGTGGAGCTTGCCGAGCTGACGCCGGCGTCACGTCGCGTCGGTCTAGCGCCACAGGCCCCTGCGGATCGCCCGCGTCGCCCAGAGCCCGCTGAGGAGCCCGACCGCCAGCCCGACCACCACCCCGAGGAAGATCAGGAAGACCAGAGCGGCTGGGTCGAGCAGCGCGGGCAGGACCCGATAGAAGCTCTCCATGTGTCCGCTCCCCCAAAGGTGGAGGAGGTAGAGCACCACCCCGAGGAGGGCCCCGCTCCCCCCGCCGAGGAGGAGCCCCAGGAGGACGAACGGCAGGGCCATCGCCCTCGTGCTCACCCCGGAGAGGTGGAGCAACTCCAGCTCGCCGTGCCAACCTCGGATCAGCCGCCGGAGGGCCCACCGGACAGCGATGAGGGCCAGTCCCCCGAGGATCACCAGGAGGAGGGCCCTCATCGGGCCGCCGAAGACGGTATGGAGCGCCTCCTGGAGCGGGCTCTGGCCCAAGACCAAGACCCGGCTGATCCCCCTCCCCGAGCTGGAGCCGGAGCTGGAGAGCCCCGCGAGCTTCTCCTTCAAGGCCTCGAGCTCCTCCCTGGAGCGGGGGACGATCCGGAAGAGGTCCGCGGGGGGGAGGCCGGCCGCGATGAGCCGCCGGTGGCCTCCTTGAGCGAGCTCCTCCTGGAAGATGAACTCGATCTGGGCCACCTCCTCCCACTCGCGGATCTCCAGATAGAGCTGGTCTATCTGCCGCTCCGGTAGGGCGGGCTCGAGGAGCGCGAGCACCTCCCCGCCGGGGCCCCTTGCGAGCTCTCCCCCGGCGAGCAGTGAGAAAGCCAAGAGGGAAAGGAAGAGGAAGACGAGCCCGCCGGCGATCAGCAGGGGGCTTAGCTGGGAGGCCCCGCCCTTGCCGCTCAGCGACCTGAGCAGCTCCTTGAAGAGGTAGCCCACGTTGGTGCTAGTCATTCTCCTCTCCTCCCTTGTTCCCCCTCCTTTGCCTCCGCCTCCGATCTCCTCCTTCTCTTGTCTTGCTCCCGCTCCCCTCACTCTCGCTCCTGCTCTTCCCTGAGCCTGGAGGTGTTCCCCCAAGCTCCCCAGCCTCAGCTTCGGCTTCGGCTTTAGCTTCAGCTCCGGCCTCAGCCTCAGCCTGCTCGGGCTCCTCTTCTTCCTTTGCCTTCGCCTTCGCCTTTGCCTTTGATCTTGCCTCCATCCTCTTCTCCTTCTCCAGCGAGCCCGCGGTGGGGCGGACGCGGGGCTCGGACTCCACCAGGCGGCCATCGACCAGGCGGACGAGCCGCGAGCCGAACCGTCCCGCCAGCTTCTCATCCTGAGTGGCGGTGAGGATCGTGAGCCGCTTCCGCCGGTGGAGCCGCTCTAGGGCCTTCATCACCGTGAGCGCGCCGGCCTCATCGAGCCCGGAGCAGGGCTCATCGGCCAGCAGCAGGATGGGGTCGTTGCCGATCGCGAGGGCGAGCTGAGCGAGGGCCCTATCCAGCGGGGTGAGCTCCTCCATCTCCCGGGAGCCGAGGCCCTGCACCCCCAGCGCTTCGAGGGCCTCCGTGGCCTTCCGGTGGGCCTCCTCCGGGGTGAGGCCCAGCCCGCGGAGCTTGAAGAGCAGCCCCTCCCAGACCGTCCGCCGCGCCAGGGGGATCGGCGGCTGGGGGAGCACCCCGATCGAGCGCCGCAGGGCGAGGATCTTCTCCCAGCTGAGCCGGGTGACGTTCCGGTCGTTGACGAGGATCTGGCCTGAGCGAGGCTGGAGTTCCCCAAGGAGGAGCTTTAGAAAGACCGTCTTGCCCGACTCCGGCGGGCCGACCAGGAACAACCACTCGCCCCGCTCCACCCGGAGGCTGACGTTGTCCAGGATCACCCGCCCCTCCTCGGTGTAGAAGCTCAGCTCTGAGACCTGGATCATCAAGGCCATCTTCAATCGTAGCTCAGCAGCTCAGCCTCGCCTTCCGGATCGCCCGCAGGTGGCGCTCCCGGCCGCCCAGATCCAGGAACACCTCCAGCCCGTCGAAGGCCCCTGTGGCGAGCACCAGCCTGCGGACCTTCTCCCCCTGGGCCGCGCCGATCTCAAGGTAGAGCCGCCCTCCCGGGCGCAGGTAGCACGGCGCGGC
>CAZCTZ010000134.1:0-3193 GCA_964501855.1 uncultured Thermotogae bacterium | reverse complement strand
GGAAAAATTTCCGCCCCTGGCTCGAGGTGGTTGAACCTCCCTCTCCAACCGGCGGAGCTGCTCGGCCTCGGGCTTTCCCCGATGGGGCAGGAAGTTGACCCCCTCAGCCGGCTGATCACCCCTTCTGATCAGCTATATCGCGGGTGAGAGGGGGCTTGACGGCGGGGCCAGCGCCCTGCTACCCTGAAAGCCACCATCCCGCCACCCAGGACCTACATAGATGGAATACAGAGTGGAGGAGGCCATCACCGCCCTGCGGCGCGATTACACCTTCGAGCGGTTCGTCTGCGGCGAGGGGAATCGCTTGGCCTTCGCGGCCGCTCAGGCGGTCGCCCGCCAGCCCGGGAGGGCCTACAACCCGCTGTTCATCTGGGGCGGCGTCGGCCTGGGGAAGACCCACCTCCTCCATGCCATCGGGAACTACATCCTCCAGCACACCCCCGAGCTTAAGGTGGTCTACACCACCTCGGAGCGGTTCGCCATCGAGCTGGTGGAGGCCATCCGAAAGGGCAAGACCAGCCGCTTCCGCGCCAAGTATCGCCAGGTGGACGTCCTCCTGATCGACGACGTCCACTTCC
This sequence comes from uncultured Thermotogae bacterium, assembly GCA_964501855.1. Taxonomy (GTDB): domain Bacteria; phylum Bipolaricaulota; class Bipolaricaulia; order RBG-16-55-9; family JANLFV01; genus CAZCTZ01. Next base: position 2,615 of record CAZCTZ010000134.1, on the reverse strand, counting down.
TCAAGAACAAGAAGAGCACCCAAGAGGAGCTGTTCCACACCTTCAATGAGCTCTACCATCAAGAGCGGCAGATCGTCCTCTCCTCCGATCGCCCCCCGGAGGAGCTCTCCCACCTCCAGGAGCGGCTGGTCTCGCGATTCCGGTGGGGGCTGGTAGCCGACATCCAGCCGCCGGACCTGGAGACGCGCTATCGGATCCTCCGCTCCAAAGCGGAGAGCAACGGGCTCCTCGTCGATGATGCCATCCTACGGCTGATCGCCGAGCGGGTCCACTCCAACGTCCGCTCGCTCGAGGGGGCGCTGATCCGCGCGCTGGCCTACGCCGAGCTGGAAGGGGCCAAGCTCACCCCCGAGCTGGTCGAGCAGCTCCTCCCCCAGGATGCGACCGAGCGCCGCTTGGACATCCAAGCGATCAAGGAGGAGATCGCCCGCCACTACCGGGTCAGCGTGGCCGAGCTCGAGGGGGACAACCGGGAGAAGCGCATCTCCCAGGCGCGGCAGATCGCGATCTACCTCGCACGGGAGCTCACCACGCTCTCCTTCCCCCAGATCGGGAAGGCTTTCGGCCGCGACCACGCCACGGTGATCCACGCCTACCGGAAGGTGAAGGACCTCGAGGAGGTCCCGCTCTTCCGCCAGGAGCTCCTCGAGCTCAAAAGCGCCTTGCTCGCCAAGTATCGCACCTGAGCTGACGGCCGCGTCGGATCCAAAACCTAAAACCTAAACCCAAACCCAGCCCTCAGATCCACTGCCCCGGCCTGCCGGGGAGGGAATTGAAATCGCATCTCATTCTCAAATATGGGCTGTGGAAAACCCTGTGGATAACCCTGTGGAAAACCTGTTGAAAAGTCCCCCCAGCCTGTGGAAAACCCCTGTGGAAAACTCGGCCAGGGGGTTTTCAACAGGAGTTTTCCACAGGTGAGGGCGAGTTATCCACAGGTTTTCAACAGGTTTTTCCACAGGCAAAAGCCCGCTACAGATCAGCACGAAAGTGGGTTTTCCACAGGTTGGAGCCCTCCCTACAACTACTACTAAATAAATATATATCTGTAGTAGTTGTAGTAGTGCAGCAAGGCCGCTGGTTAGGGCATCAGCCTGGTGCTAGACAGCCACGGACTCACTATAATGAGGGCGAACGGGGATGAAGCTAAGGTCGATTAAGCTGAGGAACTTCAGGAACTTCACCAGGGTCGACCTTGAGCCTGCTGAAGGCTACAACGTCATCTGGGGGGAGAACGCCTCCGGCAAGACCAACCTCTGCGAGGCGATCTACTTCGCCTCCTGCGGACGGCTCCTCAAGGGCGACCGCCAAGGGGACCTGATCAAGTTCGGTGAGCGGTTCGCCCTCATCGAGCTCGAGGTGGATAAAGATCGATATCGGATCCTCCTGGACGGGGATGAGCGGGTCAAGACCGTCGAGATCAACGGCAAGCGGGCCCAGCCGCGGGAGCTCTACGGGCGCCTGCGGGCGGTGATCTTCACCCCGGATGACCTCCAGCTCCTCAAGGGGAGCCCCCGCCGCCGGCGCAGGTTCCTCGACGAGGCGATCAGCGAGCTCTCCTTCGAGTATCGCCACCGGTGGCAGCGCTACGAGCAGGTGGTCCGGCGGAAGAACGCCCTCCTGCGGCGAGGCTGGTCCGACCGGGAGCTCCTCGCGGTCTACAACCAGGAGCTGGTGGAGCTCGGCGCGGCGCTCATCGCCGATCGCCTGGGGTTCCTCGCCCGGATGAATGCGGCGCTGGAGGCGCTCCACGAGCAGCTCGAGCTCGGTGGCCCCCCGCTCAGGCTGCGCTACCGCACGAGCCTGCCCCAGCTTGGAGCCGGTGAGCTCACCGAGCTGGGTCATTCCGAGCTGGAGGCGGCCCTGGCTGAGGGGCTCGAGCTGCGCGCCGCGGCGGAGGAGCGCCAGGGGGTGGCGCTCGTCGGCCCCCACCGCGATGAGGTGCGCTTCCTCATCGGGGAGGTGGACCTCGGCCGGTTCGGCTCCCAGGGGGAGCAGCGCCTGGCGGTCATCCTGGTCAAGCTGGCCCAGCTCGAGCTCCATCGGGAGCAGCTCGGCGATTACCCCGTGCTGATCCTGGACGACCTCCTCTCGGAGCTCGACCGGGAGCGGGCCGAGCTCCTCCTCAGGGGGCTCCCCGGCGAGCTCCAGGTCTTCCTCACCTACACCGAGCTGGCCGAGCCGCTCCGGCGGCTTGAGGGGCAAGGGCGGTTCTACCGGATCCAGGCGGGCCAGGTGCTGGATGATAGCACGGGCTCGCTGGAGAACTCGGCCTCGGTCTCGGTCTCGGTTTCAGATTCAAGTTCAACGGAGATGCGATGACGATCGACCTGGAGGAGCTAGCCCGGCTCTTCGTCCGGTGGGGGCTCACGGAGGAGTTTCGCGAGCAACTGCCGCTCTTCCTGTGGGCGGAGGCGGTCGGCCCGAAGCTGGCTCGGCTCACCCGGCCCCTGCGCGTCCGTGAGGGAGTCCTCTTCGTCGAGGTGTCGAATCCCGTGCTGGCTCAGGAGCTCGAGCTGCTGAAGGAGCGCTACCTGGCGCGGCTCAACGAGCTGCTGCGTGCGAGGGCCCGCTCGCACCCGCGCCTGCAGCCGATCACGAGCCGGGTCGAGGAC
>CAZCTZ010000133.1:0-3232 GCA_964501855.1 uncultured Thermotogae bacterium | reverse complement strand
AGCCCGGCCAGGCGATCTGGCTCAAGTTCTCGCCGGAGAAGATCCGCCTCTTCGACGAGCAGACGGGCGATGCCCTCCAGCCGGAGCCGGGTCGAGACGGTAGCTAACCGATGGTGCTTAGTCCACAAGGAGTGCTGAGCGATATGCAATGAGCAGCTTGGTCGTCTTCCCCTTCAAGTCGGAGGAACCCGAGGTCTTCCTCAGGAACATCCGTGAGGCGGCCGGCCATCCCCGGGTAGGGGCGGTGCTCTGTGTCGGCCACAGCGAGAACGAGTGCTACCGCCAGCTCGAGGCGGCCATCCCCGCGATCGCGGCCGAAACCCGCAAGGAGGTCCATCTGCTCCTCCAGGAGCGGCTCGGCACCAAGCGACCCGGGAAGGGCGACGGGATGAACACCGCGCTGAAGTTCTTCCTGGAGGAGACGGACTTCGAGCGGCTCCACTTCTACGATGCTGACATACTCTCCTTCTCCGGGGAGTGGATCTCCCGGGCGGAGGAGGCCGCCGATGAAGGGTATCAGGTGGTCCGCCACTACTTCCCCCGGGCCTCGACCGACGCGATGGTCACCTGGATGATCACCAAGACTGGGTTCGCCCTCCTCTGGCCGGATACCGAGCTGCCTTGGATAGAGCAGCCCCTCGGCGGTGAGCTCCTGATGACGCGGGAGGTGGCCGAGCGGCTCTTCGCCGAGAGGGCGGTGATCGAGCGGAGCGATTGGGGGATCGACACCCTCTACACCTGGGCGATGGTCAAGCACGGCTTCAGCATGTATGAGACTTACATCTCCGTGGGCAAGCTCCATAAGCTCTACGGGGCGCTGAGCGACCTCAAGGAGATGGTCATCGAGTGCTTCAACGCCATCCAGGAGCTCCAGGGCGAGCCGCTCGAGACCTCAGGGATGGTCCACCGGATCGAGCGGCCTGGGCCGGTCCCCCAGGAACTTAAGGAGAAGATCGCCTACGACCTCGAGGGGAGCCTCCACCTGCTGATGGAGAATTGGACCGCAAGGCAGCTCCAGCTCTTGGAGTGCTTCCCTAAGGGCGTTAGCGAGCCCATGCGGGCGTGCCAGCGGCGGCCCCACTTCAAGTTCATGGACGAGGCGAGCTGGCAGGAGACCTACAAGGTCCTGCTCCGGGAGTTCGACTTCGAGGATGAGGACTGGCGAGAGTTGCTCTTCAAGCTGTGGCTCGCCAGGGTGCTGAACTACACCGCTTACGTGGCCCTCAAGGGCTACGACCACGCCTTGCACTACCTCTACCGGATGATAGAGGGGTTCGTCAGAATATCGCGGCGAGCACAAGGTCGTTGACGTTGGTGTTCGTCGGGCCGGTGATGAGCAAGTCGCCGGTCCGGCGGAGCAAGCTGTAGGAGTCGTTGGCATCCAGGTATTCTCGGGGCTCTAGCCCCTGCTGCTTCGCTCTCCCCGAGGTGTGGCCGTCGACCAGCCCCCCGGCGGCCTCCGTGGGGCCGTCGGTGCCGTCGGTGGCCAAGCTGGCGATGACCACTCGGTCGAGCCCGGCGATCTCGATCGCCGCAGAGAGGGCCAGCTCCTGGTTGCGGCCGCCCTTCCCCTGGCCGCGGACGGTGACGGTGGTCTCCCCGCCGGCGATGACCATGGCCGGCCGCGGGGCAGGGTTTCCCGAGCGGAGGACCTCCTTGGCGATCGCCCCGAAGAGCCTCCCCGCCTCGCGGGCCTCTCCCTGGAGGAAGGCGGTCAACAGCAGGGTATTGAACCCCAGCTTTCGGGCCTCCTCGAGCGCGGCCTCGACGGCGAGCCGGTTCCCGCCGATGATGAAGTTGTGAACTCGAGCGAAGCAGGGATCGCCCTCCTTGGGTGTCTCGGGGAGCACGCCGGCTCTGCCCCGGGAGATATGCTCCCTCACCGCCTCGGGAGCCTTCTCCCAGAGGCCATACCGCCGGAGGATACCATAAGCATCTTCGAAGGTCGTAGGATCGGGGACGGTCGGCCCCGAGGCGATCACATCCAGGGGGTCGCCGACCACGTCCGAAAGGATGAGCGTGATCACCTCCGCGGGGTGGGCCAGCCGGGCGAGCTGACCGCCCTTCAAGGTGGAGAGGTGCTTGCGCACCGTGTTTATCTCCTCGATCGTCGCCCCGGCGCGGAGCAGCAGCTCCGTCAGCTGGCTCTTCTCCTCTAAAGTGATCCCCGGCGCGGGCGCGGGGAGGAGCGCCGAGCCGCCCCCGGAGAGGAGGCAGATCACGAGGTCGTCCTCCGTAGCGTCGGCGAGCAGCCGCTCGATCTCCCTCGCGCCGGCAAGACCGCTCTCATCGGGGAGGGGATGGCCGGCCTCTCTCACCTTGATGGATCTAGTCCCCGCGGTGTAGCCGTATTTCGTGTTCACCAGGCCGGCGGCGATCCGATCCCCAAGGAGCTCCTCCAGCGCTCGGGCCATCGCCGCGCTCGCCTTCCCCCCGCCGACGACGATGACCCGCTCATATCTTGTCAGGTCGTAGACCCTCCCACCCACGATGAGCCGCTCTCCCCTGCCTTTGCCTTCGACGCGGACGGCTCGCCCCAGCAACCTCGCCGGCTCGACCGCCTCCAGGGCCGCGGCGAGGACCCTCAAGACCTGGGCTCGCTCCTCCCGGAGCGGCTTCCCCTCCAGCAGCTCCCTCTCGTTGGTGAAGAGTCCCTGCTGGGTAGTATCCCTTGCCCTCGGGTTCATGAGCCTATTTGAAATGAGTCCGTGCTATCTAGCACCTCGAACATCTCCCTGGCGGCGCCGCAGACGGGGCAGACCCAGTCGGCCGGTAGCTCCTCAAACGGCGTCCCCGGGGCGACCTCCCCGTCGGGGTCGCCCTTCTCCGGATCGTAGATGTAGCCGCAGACGAGGCACTGCCATCTGGCCATCCGTTCCTCCTCGCGAGAAATTTGGGACGAATTATATGAACTCGCGCTTCAGCCGTTCAAACTCCCCCGTCGTGGGCTTCAAAGGCCGCGCCACCAACGGCCCCTGCTCCAGCGCGAGGAACCGCTCCTCAGGTGTCGGGCGCTCTCCCCGGTAAGAGACCCCGATGGGGATCCGCTCGCCCCACTCGAAGGTTTTCCGGGAAGCCGCCGGCGGATAGCGCTGTGCGGCGTATCCCCAGGCGGCGCGGATCACCGCCAGGTTGGCCTCCACCACCTGGGAGCCCTCCATCTTGGATTGGAGTTCTCCTCGATGATCCCTCCCAGATGTTCCATAGGGAAGCCGATGGCCCCCGCCCGGAC
>CAZCTZ010000132.1:0-3279 GCA_964501855.1 uncultured Thermotogae bacterium | reverse complement strand
TCCCGAGGTAACCCACGGTCGCCGCCCGGAAGAGCCCGAGGAAGGCCGCCACCACGGCCAGGGGGATTAGCAAGTGAAGCCCTTTGCGCAGCCGGCTCATCGGTTCACCTCGCGATGGCGGTGGGGCTGGATAGCCCCGGTCTCACAATCAATCATGATGGGCTTCCCCCTCCCCCTCTCCTTCTCCTTCCCTATAGGCCGGGTGCTCGGGGACGACCGGCATCCGCAGGATGATCCACCGATAGACGAGGATCTCGATCACGACGACGGTGAGGATGATCATCGCTTCCTTCCACTCGAAGAGCTCCCGGTGGGGCAGGTTCCAGTTGAAGGTGATGAGCGACACGTTGAACCGGTTGATGATCGTCCCTAGGATCGTCCAGAGGGCCCCGAGCCGCACGAGGCTCACGCTCCCCCGCTTGAGTGCCAAGACCAGGAGCAGGCAGGGGAGGAGGACGAAGCCGAGGAGCTCGGTGAGGAACCACCACCCCCAGGGGGAGGTGCCCAGAAGACCCCAGTGGTTCCCATGTGCGACCCCGACCAGCTTCAGCCCGAAGTAGGTGAAGAGGGTGAGCGCGACGGCCTTGCCCATCCCCAGGGTGAGCTCGCCCAACTGCTCGGTCCAGCGGGGGTTGCGCTCCCCCGGGAAGAAGCGGTGGACCAAGGCGGAGACGACGATCACCATCGAGATCCCCGCGGCGATCGCCGAGGTGAGGAAGAAGATCGGCAGATAAGGCGACCACCACAGCGGGTGGACCTTCCCCGGCATGAGGAGGAACATCGCCCCGAGGGCCGACTGGTGCAAGGTCGAGAGGATGATCCCGAAGATGGTGAGCCCCACGGTGAGCGACCTGGCCCCGCGACGGAGCCGCTCCGCACCGGCCCACCCGAAGATCGTCGGGCTGAACTCGAGGAACTGACACGACAGGTAGAGGAAGACGTGCCAGCCGACGAGGAAGAGGACCGAGGCCGGCCCGTAGGAGATCATCACCGGGTAGTAGATCCGCCAGGGGCGGCCGAGGTCGATCAAGAGGAAGACCACCGCGAAGAAATAGCCCAGAAAGCCGATCAGAATAGCGTTGTTCACCACGGGGTGGTATCTCCTCAGCCCGAAGACGTAGACCGCCGTCCCCAGGACGAATCCCGAAGCGGAGAGCGGCACCCCGGAGAAGAGCCCCCAGGCGAGGAAGAGCCCCCACGGCTGGACGTGCGAGCCGGAGGTCACCGCGCCGAGGCCGTGGACGAACCGGAGGACGATGAACGGGAACCCGACGGCGATGATCAGCCCCGCGACGAGGTTGAAGGGGGTGACCAAGCTCCGGGCGTATTCCCTGAGGGTCATCCCCAGGAAGACCTTCTCCCTGAGCCAATCCCTCAGGCTCACCCTGGGGAAGACCCCCTCCCGGGCTAAAGTTCGAGCTCGAGCTTGGGTCGCATCATCCGTAAGGTGCGACTGCGACCCCACCACATGCGGATCATTCGCCCTGTGAGGTTGTGGTTCCATCGTCTCCATCATTGCCCTCCTTGTCCGTGCCCGTATCCGCAGCCTGGGTCCGAGTCCGAGTCAGAGCTGTGCGCTCCCTGTCCCTGCTTCGGGACATGAGGTAGATCCCCCCGAAGAGGGCCGGCCAGGAGACGAGGACGATGGGGACGAGCGAGAGGAAGCCCTTGCTCAGCTCCGGGAGGGGCTTCTCCGGGAGGTTCGTGGGGAAGCCTAGCTCCTCGAATGGCACCCCGGAGATATATAGCCAATCGGTCCCGCCGACCTCATGCTCCCCGTAGATGTGGTCGACATACCTATCGGGGTTCTTCATGATCCGCTCGCGGGCGAGCTTGATCAGCTCGCTCCTCCGGCCGAAGGTGAGTGCCCCCATAGGACACTCAGCGACGCAGGCCGGGACTTCGCCCTTCCTGATCCGGTGATAGCACATGTAGCACTTCTGGATCCGGGGGCTTACAGGGTCGAAATACTCGAAGGCTGGGATGTAGAAGGGACAGGCGGACATGCAGTAGCGGCAGCCGATGCAGACGTCCTCGTTGTAGATCACCGGCCCCTCGGGGGTCTTCTTCAGGGCGCCGACGAGGCAAGCGGAGGCGCAGGCCGGCTCCTCGCAGTGCATGCATTGGATCTTGACGTAGACAGGCTTGCCGGTCTTGGGGTCCTCGTAGCGGTTGACCACGGTGAAGGCCTTCTCATCCGGCCGCCTCTTCTCCTCGAAGACGCTCTTATCGTCGAAGGGCACTTCCGGTGGGGGAAGGCCGTTCGCCCGGTTGCAGGCGGCCTCGCAGCGGCGGCAGCCGATACACCTGGTCAGGTCAGCGAGGATGGCAAAATGGTCCGGTCTCTCCCTCGCGGACTGTGCCAGCGCCCGCACCGGATGGAGGATCAGCCCGCCGATGGCCGTGCCCAGGACGCCCTTGAGGAAGCCCCTCCGGGTGACCAGCTTGTCCATCAATTAGTCACCTCCCGTCCGCCTCGCCCCGGCGTGGCAGCCGCGGCAGTCCACGGGGCCCGCCCCTCGCTCGCGGTGGCAGCCGATGCACCGCAGGTGGTAGGCGCGGGTCAGGTCGGGCTTCTCCAGGGCCTCCTTCCCCAACTCCAGCTCGAGCTCCAAGGAAGGGGTATGGCACTCCCTGCAGGAGGGGTAGCTATACTTGCTGACGCCGTGATGGTGGCATATTAGGCAATTGTTCCCCTCGAGGATGCGCTGGTGCAGGCTGTGGGGGAAGGCTGCCGGGCCGTAGGTCTCCGTCAGGACCGGTGAGCGGCTGAAGGTCTCCGGAGGCGAGGTTATGGTCGCGATGGCCTGGGAGCTGATGCAGGAGTAGGCCAGCGCGCCGAAGCTCCCCACCAGGACGACCACGGGGATGAGCCTAGTCGCCAGCCCCCTCCCCCGGCGGTGGAGCACCTGCCAGAAGCCGATGAACCCCAGGATGAAGGCGATGGCGATCAGATACTCGACCCCCTTGGTGAAATTCATGAAGCCGAGGAGGGTGCCGAGCGGCTCCCCGCTCGGGTATCTCAGGGTGGCCAGCTTATACAGCCCAAAGAGGATCGCCCCTGCGGAGAGGGGGATGAAGACCCGTGGCAGGAGCTTGGCGAAGACGGTGAGGAGGCCTACCTGCAGGGCGATTATCACCAAGATCGAGAGGAGCACGATGTGCCATATCTCCGAACTGCCCAGGTATTTGAGGGTGCCGACCTTGAGCAGCCCGAGGAAGGTCGCCACCACCAAGAGGACCACGATGGCCTGGGGGAGGGCCAGCTTCCTTGGGCTC
>CAZCTZ010000131.1:0-3297 GCA_964501855.1 uncultured Thermotogae bacterium | reverse complement strand
GATCGAGCTGGCGGTGGAGCGGCTCTTGGCTTCCCTGAAGGCCAGCTAGCTGGCCGGCTTAGCTTGTCAACCGATGTCCGAATACGCCTTCCTCTTCGCCAAGATCCGCGGCAAGCTCGCGAAGATGGTCGAGCTCGCCGCCTACGAGGAGCTGCTCCGGGGCGCCGGGGCCGATCAGGTGATCGAGCGGCTCCGCGAGACCCCCTACGGGGCGCACCTCGGGGAGGGGGCCCCGGACCGGGTAGCCGACCGGCTCCTCAGGGGGCTCTTCGCCGAGGTGACCGACTTGCTCTTCGTCCTCGACGGGAGGGACCGGGCGCTGATCGAGGACGTGATGGCCAAATACCGGTTGGAGAACGTGAAGGCGCTCCTGCGGGGCTACATCCACCGCCTCCCGCCGGAGGAGGTCCAGCCCCACCTCCTTGAGCTGCCCTGGGAGGAGGCGAGGGCGAAGGTGGACTGGGGACGCCTTTCGCGGCTCGGCGGGCTGGAGGCCTTCATCAAGGAGCTGCCCTGGCGGGAGTGGCGCGCCCGGCTGGAGGTAGTCTTCGGTCAGGTGGGCGAGGTGGACAATCCCTTCCCCTACGAGGCCGAGCTGGACTCGCTCTACCTCGAGCGGCTGCTCGCCCGCCGGGCGGAGCGAAAAGAGCCGGGCGTCAAGGCGATCCTGGGCAATCGGCTCCTCAAGGAGCTGGTCCTGTGGGGCTACCGGCTGCGGGGGTATGGCCGCTCCTTCCCCGAGATCGTGACCATCCTGCCCGACTTCCGCTCGCTCATCCCCCTGGAGGAGATGCAGGCCATCCTGGAGGAGGAGGGCGGCTGGCGGCGGCTGGCCAGGTGGCTCTCGCTTTCGCCCCCGGCGGCGGAGCGGCTCCGGCGTGCTGAAGAGAAGGAGGAGCCCGACCTGGGGATGCTCAGCCAGCTCTTCGATGAGGAGCTGATCCGGCAGGTCAAGCGCCTGCTCCTCATGGGCACGATGGACATCGCCATCGTCATCGGCTATATTTACTGGAAGGAGCTGGAGGTGAGAGGGCTGATCCAGCTCGTGGAGAGGGCCCGCACGCGCGGCTAGCAAAAAGAAAGCAAGTTAGTTCGAGCTGAACTGAACACAAGCTCATAGCTCATGTTCATCACTGAGAGGATGTGCCGGGTGGAGCTCCTCCTCCCTCGTGAGGAGGAGCCCCGACTTTGGGCCAAGCTGGGGCGGTTCGGCGGGCTCCAGGTGGGCGACCTTCGGCGGGTCGAGCCCCTCCAGGAGCTCGTCTCTTTCACCGATACCGCCGAGCTGATCGGTGAGCTGCGCGAGGCCGGCGCCTTCCTGGGGGTCGACTTCGACGAGCCCCTCCGGGATGGCTCGCTCCAGCCGCTCGAGCTGGAAGAGCTCCGGGGGTGGCTGGACTCCCTCAAGCGGGAGCTGGAGGGGGCCCGCGAGCGCGAGGGGGCCCTCCGTGAGCGCCGCCGGGCGCTCGAGCGTGAGCTGGACCGCCTCCAGGTCCAGGAGGCCCACCTCCGGCTGCTCGAGCCGCTCGAGGTGGACCTCGCCGCGCTCCGGCGGCTGGAGCGGTTCGCCCTCCTCGCGGGGACCATCCCCCGGGCCAATCTGAGCCAGGTCGGACTCTCCCTGCGGGAGGTGCCCCACGCGATCTTGCCCTACCAGCTGGAGGGCCCGCGAGCTCACATCGTGGCGCTCGCACTCAAGGAGGACGAGGAGACCCTGGAGAAGGTCCTCGAGGCGGCCCTCTTCCAGCCGATCGAGCTGCCAGAATTCATGGGCCCCCCGAGGGAGGCCCTCGGGGAGGTAGCCCGCCGCCAGGAGGAGCTCAAAAGCCAGCTTGAGGAGCTCGAGCGAGAGGAGGCGGAGCTCGACCGCTGGCGGGCGGGCAAGCGCGAGGAGGTGGCCGACCTCCTCAAGCTCAACCTGGCCACGCTCGAGGCGCTCAGCCAAGCGGGCAAGACCGCGGACGTCGCGGTGGTAGTCGGCTGGGTGCCCCGCCGGGAGCTCCACCGGCTCGAGCGGCTGGTCCGGGAGGAGCCGAGCTGGGTCCTCCGCAGCGAGGAATTGCCCTACCAGCGAGCTCAAGATGAGTATGGCCTCCAGGTGCCCACGAAGCTGCACAACCCGCCGTTCTTCCGGGCATTCGAGGCGCTGGTGGGCGTCTACGGCGCGCCGCGCTACGGGGGCTTCGACCCGACGATCATCTTCGCCCTGCTCTTTATCCTCATCTTCGGGATGATGTTCGGCGACGTGGGCCACGGGCTGGTCCTCCTCCTGGTGGGGCTCTGGCTGGCGCTGCGGCCGCCCCGAGCCCGGCCGGGTCTGAAGAACACCGGGACGATCCTCGCCGCCGTGGGGGGCTCCTCGATGGCCTTCGGGGCGCTCTACGGGAGCTTCTTCGGGTATGAGCACATCATCCCTGCGCTGTGGTTCCACCCGATGGAGCACATCGATCAGCTCCTGGTCTGGGCGATCATCGTCGGCGTGGGGGCGATCATCATCGGGGTCCTATCCAACATCGCCTCGAAGCTCATCCAGCGGCGCTACCTCGAGCTGGTATTCGAGCGGTCAGGAGTCCTCGGGCTCTGGTTCTACCTGGGCGCGCTCGCGGTCTTTTACCTTGTGAGCAAGGGCGGCACCATCGACCTTTTGACCGTCTTCCTCTTGATGCTTTTGCCGCTGATCCTGATGCCGCTCGAGCGGCCGCTCGCCCGCCGGCTCCGGCTGGCGGCGGCCAGCCACGGCCACCATTCCCCAGAGGAAGGCGAGGATGAAGATGAAGGGCTCCTCGCCACGCTCATCACCTCGGCAGTGGACCTGCTCGAGACGGTGATCGTCTACCTGAGCAATTCGATCTCCTTCATCCGGGTGGCCGCCTTCGCCCTCAACCACGTCGCGCTCTCGATGGCGATCTTCCAGCTCGGCGGGGCGATGCGCCAGCTCCCCCTGGGGAACCTGATCTACCTCGGGATCATCGCGATCGGAAACGTGCTCATCTTGGTGCTCGAGGGGGGGATCGTGGCGATCCAGACCTTGCGGCTCGAGTTCTATGAGTTCTTCTCCAAGTTCTTCCAGGAGGAGGGGACCCAGTTCAGGCCGTTCAGGTTCAAATTCGTATTCGAGGAGTCCGGCAGACAAAGCCAAAGCTAGAGAAGAGGGGAGAGGAGGTAGGCAAAAGTGCGCAAGCTCTTTTACGGCCTTTTGGGGTTCAACCTGGTGTTGCTCTTGGGCAGCCTCGGCCTGATCGGCTTCGCTTTGATAAGCTACCAGCCTTGGGGCGCGGCAGCCCAGGAGGAAGCCCC
>CAZCTZ010000130.1:0-3304 GCA_964501855.1 uncultured Thermotogae bacterium | reverse complement strand
TGGGCGAGCAGCCGGTCGCGCACCTGGACGATCGCGCCCAGCGAGAGCTGATCCACGACGTGGGCCATCTCAACTCAAACTCAACTCAACTTAACCTACTTATTTAAGCTCCTCAACTCGGGTCCCGAGCGCCAGATTATACACGAAAATCGCCCCAGGTCAATCTCCCTCCTCTTCCCCTCCTCTCGCGCCAGGCCGCCTTAGCCTCGAGCGCGAGCTTTGTTTGTCCGAATGAGCACTGATGTGCTATGTATGGGATCAAAATGGTGGAGCAGGGAGGGCTGGAAGCGATGGGAATGAGAATGAGAAGGCTACTCATTGGGCTCTTGGTGGTCGGCCTTTGCCTTTTTGTCGGGCTGGCCGGTAGCTTCGAGGGTCCCGGCCAAGGCCAGGAGGAAGGTGAGAAGGAGCCGGGACCGGGCAGCTACTCCTATGAGCAGGAACACGATGAGCTGGGGGCTTGCGAGGGGGTCAACACCATATGCCTGCACTTCTTCGCACTCGACGGCAGCGGGACCAACCTCGCCTGGGGAGCTACTTATGACAAGGACCAGGTGTTCGGGAAGCTCAGCCCCGATGCCAAAGGGGCCCTCGATCGGCTCGTCGCCTTGGTAGGCGGCCTTTGGGATCAGTGCTGCGTCCAGTTCGAGCTGGGCATCGCCCGGGCGGTGAAGCCGGAGAAGATCAGCGCCGGGGCGGGCAAGACGCTCAAGGACCTCCTCACAAGGACTGCTGAAGGGGATGTTATCGTCAAAGCCGCTCAGAAGAAGGATCGGGAAGGGGCGCTGGATCTTGCCGAGGAGGCCCTGAAGGACATCAAGGCCAAGCTCCAGGGGAAGGGCGAGTGGCCGGAGGGAGGGGATAAGTGCCTGACCGTGTTCCTCGTGGGTGAGGTGGAGGACCCTAAGCTTGGCTTCGCCCGGATGCCCGGCAAGGTGACCATATTCGAACTGTCATATCGCAAGGAAACATTGTTCGAGCCTCCCCAGATCCACATCTTCGAGGAAGAGCAGGCGGTCCGTGGGCTGGCGCACGAGTTCGGCCACAACCTGGGGCTCGCCCATCCTGATGAGATGGAGGCCGGTGATTGCAAGCGCAAGTGCATGGGGGACCGGATGAACCTGATGTGGCCGGACCCGGGGGACGCCCGGAATCCGCGCTCAAACCTCAAAAGGTGCCAATGCGATATCGTTGAGGATACAAAACGAGATCTCGGGTTGATGGCGGCCCACTTCTCCCTCCCCTCACCCCTAGAGCTGGAGCGATGGGCGGCCACTGTAATCCGTCCCGATCAAGTAGCTCCGGACTTCTGGGGCTATATCTCCCGGGGGCGAGAAGCGGAGCCGGTAAGCGCTTCCTTGGTCTGCACCGGCGAGATGTGCGCCCTCACGGCGAGCGGCGGGATCGAAGGGGTGCACTTTGAGCTCGCCCCGCCGGGGACCACGGTCGGGGGGCAGACCTCCACGGCCCTCCCTCCCGGGCTCAAGCTGCATGAGCAGATCGGCGCAATCTGGGGCATCCCCCGGATGGCCGGCACCTGGCGCCCGGTGATCCAGGCCGTGGACGAGGAGACCAGCGCGGCGATTGCCACCCTCGCGCTGGAGCTCAAGGTCGAGCCGAATGAGCCCGAGCCGCCGCCTCCACCTAGACCTAGCTGCCCGCCGGGCTCCGAGGAGATCCGCTTCACTCGCGACCTTGTGAGCGGCGCCTTCACCCCGCCGAAGATCGTCCTGGAGCCCTTCGCCATCGAGCCCCTGGTGCGCAGCGATCGTGTGCCCTTCGACCTCAGCCTGCACCTCTCCGGGACGTTCGCGTCGCCGGCGGGTTCGGCCTACCCCGTCGAGCTGTTCCACCTCACCTGGAGCTACACCTATACCGACCCCGATCCGGCCGTCATAGGCGATGAGTATTACACCGGCATGAGTCCGGATGAGCTCTCCTGGGAGCCGCTGGCCCCGGCCGGGGTGACGGGCGGGCCTGCCCTCAGGGTCTCGGGCGGCTGGACCCGGCAGCCGGTCTCCGGCCCCGGCGAGTGGCGCTTCTGCGTGGAGCTTGTCCTCCCTGGAGCCGAGCCGGAGGCCCCCGCCCTCCTCGACCACACGATGTGCAGGGACGTTCAGCCCAACTTCCCCTACGACCCGATCGGGCCGACCTATGAGTTCTCGCGCTCCGATGAGAAAGCCGTCTCCTGGGTGAAGCTCGGGCCGATCTACCGAGCCCATCAGGTCCGGTGGGAGTGGTATTCCCCCCAGGGGAGCCTCTACTGGATATACACCGCCATGATCCCCGATCCGCGCAGCTCGGGCTACGACCGCTGGGAGTGGTATAAGATCTGGAGCTGGATCGCCATCCGCGGGCATGAGGCTGCAAGGCTGCCGGGGAGCTGGAGGGTGGATCTCTACCTGGATGAGCACTTGATCCTGACGGAACGCTTCACCATCAGGTGAGCCGGGCCCTCCCGCCGGTGTGGACCCGCGCGGGCAGCCTGAAAGCTTGAAAGCTCACCCCTTGGGTCTGCCGAGCGCTAGCTCCACGACCGCATGGACCTGGAGGGGGAAGCCGAGCCGGACTCGGCCTCCATTCTGGGAGGACCCCTGGGGCTCCCGGCCCCCGAGGAACTCCAGCCGCTCGGCCCCCAGGGCGCCCAGCCCATCCGGCAGCTTTAAGGTCAACTCCACGGTGAGCAGCGTCGGGCTGGCATCGCCCCGGCCAACCCCGTGGAGGTTGAGCGCCCGCACCGCCAGCTTATCGCCCGCGCGGTGGTAGGGGAGGAGGACCACCCCCCGGGGCGCGGCGGTTGTGAGCAGCGGCTCGACCCCGGCTCTGGCCCACACTTCGCTCAGGAAGGCTCGTCGGGCGGCCTCGGCCCTTGTGGGGTCGGGCACGCCGCCCGGCCAGGGCTCAGCAGACCAGAAGTAGTCCAGCTCAGGGGTGAGCACCCAGCCGGGCTCGAGGCTATAGAGGAAGATCGCCCGCCCGGCGCCGTAGTCGTTCACGTAGATCCGGCCGGGCTCGACCTCACCCCAGTGGACCCCGAGGACGTCCGCCAGTTGGAAGTCCCCAAGCGAGACGCCCTCTTCGGTGTAGAGCGATGTCGGTCCGGTGGCGATGATCCTCCCGCACCCGGCGACGTAGTCGCGGATCGCCTCCGCCTGCTCGGGGGACATCGCCGCGAAGAGCGGGAGGATCGCTACCTCATACTCGGACTCGGGGAGCCGCCAAAGCTCCCGCTCGCTCACCACCTCGAAGGGGATGTGCGATTCCAGGAGCATCATCGCCATCCCGGTGAAGGCGTCGTGGTAGG
>CAZCTZ010000129.1:0-3312 GCA_964501855.1 uncultured Thermotogae bacterium | reverse complement strand
GCCTCGGGGTGGGCCCCGGGGGCCGAGGCCGAGGTGATGAGATGAGATGAGATGAGAATGAGGAGGTGGGGCGAGGCGATGCCACCCTCTCACGATGAGCTGCTCGAGGAGGTGCGGGGGCTCATCCTGGAGCTGATCCGGGATTACCCCTTCTATGGGGAGCTGGCCCTCCGGATCAAGGAGATAAAGCTCGTGCTGGAGCCCCACGCCCTCCCCTTCCCGCTGGGGCTCAAGATGGGCTCCCAAGGCGGGGTCGAGCTCCTGATCGGGCCCAAGCTGGGCGAGGTCCCTAAGGAGGACCGACTGGCCCTCCTCCACCATGAGCTCTTGCACCTCGCTCTGGAGCACCTCCGCCGGGGGGTGGGCAAGGAGCGGCTGCGATGGTGGCTGGCGAGCGACCTCGCTTGCAATCAGCTCCTGCCGGAGCTGCCCAAAGGGGCCCTCACCCCCGAGGCCCTGGGGCTCTCGCTCCCCCCGCGGCCCGGGGGCTACACTGCCGAGGCGATCTACGCCCGCCTGAAGGAGCTCACGGATCAGCAGCTCATCCAGGCGCTCCTCCGAGCGCTCACCGGCGGGCCCGAAGGGGAGGGGAGCGGCCGGGCCCCGACCCCATTCGGGCTGCCTCGGATGGGCCTGGGCCACGGGCGGCAAGCCCGCAGTCCCCTCCTGGCGCGAGGCGGGGTGGGCATCGGCACCCACCCTTCCTCCTCGAGGAGGGAGGCCCCGAGGGCCCCCGGCGAGCCCCTCCCCTGGGGGAAGCTCCTCCTGCCCTTCCTCCCGAGGGCCTCCTTCCCCCTCCGGGAGGAGACGAGGAAGCGGCCCAACCGCCGCTATGGCTTCCTCTCGCCGGGGCGGCGGCGGACCCATAAGCTCAGGGTCGCCGTCGCCTTAGACACCAGTGGCTCGATAAGCACGGAGGCGCTCGGCCTCTTCTGGCGTGAGCTGGAGCACCTCCGGGGGCTGAAGCTGCTCGAGCTGGTCGGGGTCATCGTCTGCGACGCCCAAGTCCACGGGGTCTTCAGCCGCCAGCGGCGGAGACAGAGGGGGCTCGAGCTGCGCGGAGGGGGCGGGACCGACTTCAGGCCGGCGTTCAAGCGGGCGGAGGAGCTCAGCCCCGATCTTTTGATCTACTTCACCGATGGGCTCGGCACCTACCCCGCCAGGCGGCCGAAGTTCCCCGTCATCTGGGTCCTCGACGGGACGAAGCCCCAGTCGAAGATCGGGGTCAACTGGGGTGAGGTGATCAAGCTGACCCGCTGACCGAGCGCTACGCTACAGTTGACGGTTGACGGTCGGGAGGCCATTCGCTATCATTAGCGGCGTTATCCGTTTAGTTTGGTTGTCCTCCGCTTGGCCCCGAGGGATGGCAAAGGAAGGATAGATGGATGGGAATGGAATGGGAGGTGATCGGCGATCCCTGCTACCAAGTCCGCGGAGAAGAAGCTGAGGCAGAGCGAGAAGCGCCGGCTGCGCAACCTCCGGCGGAAGCAGGCGATCAAGCAGGTGATCAAGCAGATCAAGGAGCACCTCGCGGCCGGCGAGCTGGAGAAGGCCCGGGGGCTCCTCCCCCAACTGATGAAGGCCGCGGATAAGGCCGCAAGTCATGGAGCGATCCACCCGAACAAGGCCGCCCGGATCAAGTCCCGCTGGATGAGGAAGGTGAGCCGGGCTTGACCGAGTATAGGATCGACTTTCTGAGGTATCGCCACCTCTTCATGGCGCTCTCCGGGCTGGTCATCCTGGTCGGGCTGATCTCACTCCTGGTGCACCACCCGCCGTTGCGGCCGGGACTGGACTTCACCGGGGGGACGCAGCTCCGGGTGCAGTTCCCCACCAAGGTCCCCACCGCCGAGGTGCGCGCCGCGCTGGGGAGGGTCGACCTCCCCGGGGTGGACCTCTCCGCCTCGATCGTCCAGGACTTCCCCGACCTGGAGCGCCAGGGGAAATATGTCAAGACGATCACGATGAAGATCTTTAAAGAGAACCAGATCGATCAGGTGATCAAGAAGCTCCAGGAGCGGTTCCCGGGGATGGAGGTCCTCAGCCGCGAGGTGATCAGCGGCCAGGTGAGCCGTGAGATCCAGGAGAAGGCCTGGCAGGCGATCCTGATCGCCCTGGTGGTGATGCTGGTCTACATCGCCTGGCGGTTCCAGCTCCGGTTCGCGGTGGGGGCCGTCGCCGCGCTGATCCACGACGTGCTGATCACGGTGGGGATCTTCTCCCTCTTCCGGATCGAGGTGAACCTCCCGGTGATCGCCGCGCTGCTCACGATCATCGGCTACTCGCTCAACGATACGATCATCATCTTCGACCGGGTGAGGGAGAACCTGAGGCTCCGCCGCAAGAGGGCCTCCTACTACGACGTCATCAACAAGAGCGCCAACCAGACCCTCTCGCGGACGATCCAGACCTCGCTCACCACCTTCATCCCGGTGATCATCCTCGCGGTCTTCGGCGGGTCGGTCCTCCGACCCTTCTCCATCGCGCTGGCCATCGGGGTGGTCGTGGGGACCTACTCCTCGATCTACATCGCCGACACGCTGGTCTACTACTGGTCAGTCAAGGCGGAGGAGATGCGGGCGAGGGCGCGCGCACGGGCGCGCTGATCAAGCCGAGCCAATCCACGGGATGGACGAGCTAAGGCTAAGGTCGCTCCTCACCCAGAGGAGGTGGCGCCTCAAGCGAGCAGATCCCCGCCTGGTAGCTCGGATCGTGAGCGAGCTCGGCTGCTCCCCCGGCTTGGCCGAGGTGCTGGCCGGGCGGACCAGCTCACCTCAAAGTGCCCAAGCCCTCCTGAGTGCCGACCTTTGCTTGAACGAGCCGTGGGAGCTCGAGGGGATGGAGCGGGCGGTCGAGCGGCTCCTTCGGGCCCGCGAGCGGGGCGAGCGGGTCTTCATCCACGGCGACTTCGACGTCGATGGCCTCACCGGCGCGGCCTTGCTCTACCTCGGGCTGCGGCGCGCCGGCCTGCGGGGGCTCAAGGTCGAGGTGGAGGACCGCGAGCGGGGCCACGGGCTCAACCGGGAGGTGGTCGAGCGGCTCAAAAGGGAGGGCTTCCACCTCCTGATCACCGCGGACTGCGGCATCTCCGACCCTGAACACGTCCGCGAGCTGGAAGCCCACGGGGTCAACGTGATCATCACCGACCATCACCGCCCGCTGCCCCAGCTCCCCCCGGCGACCGCGATCATCGACCCGCTGGTGGAGGGCTGCACCTATCCCAACAGGTCGCTCGCGGGGGTGGGGGTGGCCTTCCAGCTCCTCCGGGGGTTCTACGAGCGGGTGGGGCTCCCCCCGGAGGAGGCCGAGGGC
>CAZCTZ010000128.1:0-3469 GCA_964501855.1 uncultured Thermotogae bacterium | reverse complement strand
CGGTTCCGGTCGCGACAGGTGAGCTGGTAGATCGGCTCGATCCCCCGCTCCTTGAGGAGGTGGGCGCAGACCAGCGAGCCGAGCCGCATCACCGACGACTGCTGATCGGTGATGTTGATCGCATCGACCCGCGGCTTGAGCAGTTCAGCGTTCTCCAGCATCTCCTTGACGTCAGTCCCCTTGGGCGGGCCGACCTCCGAAGTGACCACGAATTTCCCCTGTTTGAACAATTCACGAAGCTTCATCTCCGGACAACCTCCTCTCGGCGCTCCAGGGCCCACCTGGCCGTCGCCCTCAGCTCCTTCGGCGGCTCCATCCGGGCGTGGTCCTTGAAGATGGGCGGGCTCTTCCGCAGGACGTCGAGCCGGCCCTGGCGCTTCAGCCGCTCGTAGATCAGCGCCCACGCACAGGGGCGCTCAGGCTCGACCTCACACCGCCCCTCCTTGGCCCCGCCGCAGGGGCCGTTCACCAACCCCTTAGCGCAGGCGGTGAGCGGGCAGATCCCGCCGGTCAGGTCGAGGAAGCACTGGCCGCACTCGGCGCACCGCTCCTCGCCGGGCCACTCCCCGCGGACACCGCCGAGGGAGATGGTGTTGCAGGCGGGGTGGACGGGCTTTTCCGGGAAGACGGCGGCCGTAGCCTGGACCCCGATCCCACAGGTGGAGACCAAGAGCGAGTCCGCCTCGCGGAGCGCCTCCTCGTAGGGGATGAGGCTCGTCCTGATTAGGGCCTTCTGGCAGAGGAAGTCGACCACCTTCAGGCCGACGACCTCTTTGCCCGCTCGCTCCAGCTCCGCCTCCAGCTCGCGGAGCGCTTGCTCATCGCCGGTGCCGGAGGCCGCCGCGCAGCCGTTGCAGCCCAAAAGGAAGATCCTCCGCTCGCCTTCAAGCATCTTGAGGATCTCCTCCAGCGGCTTCCGCTCAGAGATCAGCATCTTGTCCTCCTTTTCAAGTCAAGCGATCCTGAACTCGCCGAGGCTCTTCCCCCGCGGCCTCACCAGGTGGACGGCGCAGGCGAGGCAGGGGTCGAATGAGCGGACGATCCGCACGATCTCGAAGGGGTTCCGCTCGTCCTTGATCTTGGTCCCCTCGAGCGCCTGCTCGATCGGCCCCGGCTGGCCCTCGCCGTCGCGTGGGGAGGCGTTCCACGTGGTGGGGACGACGCACTGGTAGTGGGCGATCTTGCCCCCCTCGATCCGCACCCAGTGGCCCAGCGCCCCGCGGGGGGCCTCGACCAGCCCCACGCCCTCGCCCTCCTCAGGGAGCTCATACTCGGTGTAGACCGGCCCGCCCGGCTCGAGCTCCATCACCCATTCGGCCATCGCGTCAGCGATCAGCTTGCAGTCCAGCGCCCGGGCGAGGTGCCGCCCCAGCGTGGAGGCGAGCGCCTGGGGCTTCGCCTTGAGCTCGCCCAGGGCCCGGTCCACCAGCTCCCTCACCTTGGGGTGCCCCTGGGCGTAGTTCACCATGATTCGGGCCAGCGGCCCCACCTCGTGGACCTTGCCGTCGTAGCGCGGGGCCTTGATCCAGGAGTAGGCCCCCTCCTTACCCCACCGCGGCTCGGTCACCCCCCGTGTGGGATGGAGCGGGT
This sequence comes from uncultured Thermotogae bacterium, assembly GCA_964501855.1. Classification (GTDB taxonomy): domain Bacteria; phylum Bipolaricaulota; class Bipolaricaulia; order RBG-16-55-9; family JANLFV01; genus CAZCTZ01. Next base: position 1,879 of record CAZCTZ010000128.1, on the reverse strand, counting down.
CCGCGGAGGCGGCATACCAGGAATAGCGGACCGACTCGGTGATCTTGGCCGGGTCGAACTCGCCCGGGCTGAGCTCAGTTGAGGTGGTGCCGCCCCGGTAGAATCGCCCATCCTCCTGGGGGAAGCCGCCGTAGCCTAAAAACCGCTTGCAGCCGGAGCCGATCTCGAGGTAATCGGGGTAGTGCTGGGCGAGCGTCAGGATGTCGGGGATGTAGACGTTATCGATGAATTCGCGGATCTCGTTCAACTTCCAGAGGAAGGCGGTCATCCGATCGACCGTCGGGATCTGGGTGACCCCGCCGGGGACGGTCCCCACGTTGTGGGGCATCTTCCCGCCGAAGATCGCCAGCATCTCGTGGGCCTTCCGGCGGATCTCGAATGCCTCGAGGTAGTGGGCCACCAGCTCCTGGGCCGTCCCCTTCGGTAGCCGGTAGTCGCCCTCGTAGCGGGGCACGAACGGCCCTAGCTCGCCCCGCTCCAGGAAGCGCCTCACCCGCTGTAGCTCCGGGTCATTGCCCTCATAGTCGGCCACCGCGGTCACATCTACGTAATCGAGCGCCGCCAGGTGATAAAAATGGAGGATATGTGACTGGATGAAGTTCGAGCCCAGGATCAGGTTGCGGATGATCCGGCCGTTCTTGGTGATCCTGTCAGCGATGCCGAAGGCCTGATCCAGCGCGATGCTCGAGGCGGTGGCGTGTGAGGTGGGGCAGACGCCGCAGATCCGTTGGGTGATCCGGGGCGCATCGCGGGGGTCCCGCCCCTGGAGGATCAGCTCCAGCCCGCGGAAGAGGGTCCCGGAACTGCGGGCCTCCTTCACCACGCCGTCCTCCACCACGGCCTCGATCGCCAGGTGGCCCTCGATCCGGGTTATCGGGTCGATCACGATCCTTCCCATGGTCATCCCTCCTCCTTCGCCTTCGGGCCGGAGGGGAGCGCTTCCTCGACCTCGGGACCCTTCTCATAGAACGGCGCGACCAGATCGGGGAAGCCCGGCTCGACGCAGCCGTTGCAGGGCGCCCCGCAGCCGATCACCCAATTCACGCCGCTGTTCCAGAGCCTCAAGGGGCAGTCAGCGTGGGTGATCGGGCCCTTGCAGCCCAATTCGTAGAGGCAGCCCTCGTCGCTCAGCTTCTTGGCGAACTTCCCCTCATCGAAGTAGGCCCGCCGGGGGCAATTCTCATGGATCAGCTTCCCGTAGAAGAGCTTCGGGCGGCGATGCTCGTCCAGCTCCAGCCCCTCGAGCCCCTCAAGCAGGAGGCTCGCCACCGTGCCCACGAACCAGTCGGGATGGGGCGGGCAGCCGGGGACGTTGATCAAGGGCACCTCGATCCCCCGCTCCTTGAAGAGCTTTTCAACGCCGACGCAGCCCGTCGGGTTAGGCTCCGCGGCGAACATCCCCCCGAAGGAGGCGCAGGTCCCCAGGGCGATCACCGCCTGGGCTGCCCTCCCTAGGGCCTCCACCCGCTCGGCCATCGGCACTTCGCCGATCGTCCCGTAGTGGCCGCCCTCCTTGGTGGGGATCGCCCCCTCGACCACCAGGAGGAACCTCCCCTTCAGGTCCCGCTCGGCCTCCTCCAGGACCTCCAGGACCGGCTCGCCCGCCCCGGCCATCACCGTCGCCTGGAACCGCAGATTGATGTGCTTTCCAGGGACCACCTCATCGAGCAGGAGTTCGGCGATCCTCGGGCTGACCGTGTTGAGCACCGAGACGGAGCAGCCGCTGCAGGTGGCCGCCTGGAGCCAGACCACCGGGACCTCTTCGGTCCTTCGCGTCTCCACCTCCATCCTCGGGCCTCCTCAGCTTGAAACCTTTTTTCGGGAGATTATATCCCTAGGGCTGCGGAGGGGGCAAAAAGCGGTGAGCGGTTTTGCCCCT
>CAZCTZ010000127.1:0-3536 GCA_964501855.1 uncultured Thermotogae bacterium | reverse complement strand
CCTCATCGCGATCCTGCCCGTGGCCGTATTCCAGGACGAGCTGGACCAGCTCGTCGACGATCCGCCCCTCGGGGACGCGCTTGACCGGCTTGCCGTCCACATATAGCGTCCCGGCGCCGCGGTGACCCACGAGACCGACCTCCGCCCGGCCGGCCTCGCCGATCCCGTTCACCCCACAGCCCATCAGTGCCACCTTGATCGGTTTATCAACCCCTCGGAGGCGCTCCTTCACCTCTGTCACGATTCGTGGCAGGTCGATCAGCGTCCGCCCGCAGGTCGGGCAGGAGACGATCTCCACCCCGCGGCGGCGCAGCCCCACCGCCCTCAGGATCTCGTAGGCGGCCTCCACCTCGCGGACCGGATCGCCAGTGAGCGAGACCCGGATCGTATCGCCGATGCCCTCCAGGAGGAGCGCCCCGATCCCGATCGCGGACTTGATAAGCCCCTCCTCGCCCGCGCCGGCCTCGGTCACCCCCACGTGCAAGGGGTAGTCGCTCTCCTTGACGAAGAGCCGGTTGGCCTCCCACATCAGGGGGACCTCGCTCGCCTTGAGCGAGACCACGATCTCGGTGAAGCCCACCCCCTCGAGGAGCTCGATCTCCCGCTGGGCCGCCTCGACCAGCGCCTCCGGGGTGAGGCCCCCATACTTGATGAGGATATCCTGGGGGAGCGAGCCGGCGTTGGCACCGACTCGGATCGGCACCCCGCGGTCCTTGGCGGCCTTCGCGATGGTCTCGATCTCGCTGCGCTTGGTGATGTTGCCCGGGTTGAGGCGGAGCTTGTCCACCCCGGCCTCGAGCGCCCGCAGCGCCAGCCGGTAGTTGTAGTGGATGTCGGCGACCAGGGGGATCGCGATCCGGCGCTTGATCTCGCCGAGCCGCTCGGCCGCCTCCATGTCGGGGACGGCCACCCGGACGAGCTCGCAGCCGGCCGCCTCCAGGCGCCTGATCTGGGCGACGGTCGCCTCCACGTCGCGGGTGTCGGTGTTGGTCATCGACTGGACGACGATCGGGCTCCCGCCGCCGATCACGAGCTCCCCGACCCTCACCACCCTGGAGGGGCGCCTCCGCCCATGCCGATGCTCAGGCTTTTGCTCGCGCTCGCTCTTCATCTCATCCTTTCTTTCTCTTTTTTTGAATAAGTGCTACCCAGTGACTATTTAGCCCCCTTGAGGAGGTCGATCCGCCGGACCACCCCCAGGAGGAAGCCCTCGGAGTCGACCACCGGGACCACCTTCAAGTCCCGGCGGATCATCAGATCGGCCACCACGAGCCCGTCCTCGTCCTCGCGGACGGTGACCGCCTCGGACATGTAGCGCTCGACGGGATGGTCCTTGATCTTCCGGTAGCGCTCGGCGAGCTGGCTCACCCCCACCTGGGAGCCCTCCAGCGCCTCGAAATAGCCCGGCAGGGCCGCCTCGAGCACGTCCCGCTCGGAGATGAACCCCACCACCCGGCCGTCCTCGTCGACCACCGGCAGCCCCGAGAGGCCGCTCGCCTCGAGGAGCCCCACCAGCTCCTCGATCTTCGCCTCCCGCTCGATCGCGGAGAGGTCCCGGGTCAGGAGCTCCCGGACCTTCACTCCAGCTTCACCACCTTGACTTTCGCCCGGCTCTGCTCGATCTTGGCCCGGTCGACCTCGACGATCTTGGGGCTCTCAGCGGCGACGATCGCCGCGGCCATCCCCAGATGGGCCGCCTCCTCGAGCGGGGCCCCCTCGAGGAGGCCCAAGATGATCCCCCCGACGAGCGCGTCCTCCGCCCCGACGATGTTCTTGAAGTCCACCTCCTCGGCGATGAAGTCCCAGACGCCTTCACGGGTGACTAGCAGGTCGCCGGTGATCTCGTGGGAGATCAGGACCGCTTCGGCGCCACTATCCCTATCCCTGCTATCGGCCGGCGCCAACGCACCCTTGCATAGCTCGATGAGCCTCCCCCGGTCGGTGATCTCCCGGCCGCGGAACTCCTTCCGCTCGCGGATGTCCGGCTTGACCAGGTAGGGCCCGGCGGCCATCGCCCGGGCTAGCGGCTCCCCCGCGGCGTTGATCACCACCTTGACGTCGCGGCTGTGGGCCAGCCGGACCGCCTCCTCATAGAAGCTGGAGGGGAGGCCCGGCGGGAGGCTCCCCCCGAGGACCAGGTAGCGCGCCCGGCGGAGCGCCCGCTCCAGCCGCCGGAGGAGCTGACCCGCTGCGCGCTCGGGCACCACCGGCCCGGGCTCATCGACCTCGATCGGGCTGGCCTCCCTGCCCTCCTCGAGGATGACCACGTTGGTGCGGGTCTCGCCGTGGACCCAGACGAAGTCGGTGGTCACCCCCGCCTCGCGCAGTTGGCTCACCAGCACCCGGCCGGTGTAGCCCGCCGCGAAGCCCAGCGCGATGGACTCCACCCCGAGCTGGGCCAGCATCAGCGAGACGTTGACGCCCTTCCCGCCGGGGGAGATGGCGCTCTTGTAGGCCCGGGTGAGGTGGGTCTCCGGGTCGCGGCTGAGCTCCCTCACCCAGTAGAGCTTGTCCAGTGCGGGATTGGGCGTAACGGTGATGATCATCGGCTCAGGGCTACCTTCTCCGCGAGGAGTTCGCCGATCAGGGTCCCACCGGCCACTCCCTTCACCTTCACCTGGACCAGCTTGCCGATCAAGTGAGCGCTATCCGACCCTGGCTCTGGCTCCGGAGCGTGGAAGGCTACCATGCGGTGGTCGCGCCCACGGCCGAACCACCGCCCCTCGGAGCGGCCCTCGACGAGGACCTCTACCGTCCGGCCGATGAGCTTCCGGCTCTCCTCCTCGCTGATCCGCCGCTGGAGCTCGAGGAGCTCCTGGTGGCGGCGGCGCTTCACCTCTTGGGGTATGGGATCGCCGTATTTCACCGCGGCGACCGTCCCCGGCCGGGGCGAGAAGATGAAGATGAAGGCCGAGCCGAACCGCGCTCGTTCCACCAGGTCGACCGTCTCCTGAAAGTCCTCCTCGGTCTCGGTGGGGTAGCCCACGATCAGGTCGGTAGTGATGTTGACATCGGGGATGAGTCGCCTGGCCTCCTCGACCTTTGCGAGGAACTCCGCCTTGGTATATGGCCGGCGCATGTCCCGCAGGACGCGGTCTGAGCCGGACTGGGCCGCCATGTGGATCTGCTCACAGACGTTGGGCAGCTCGGCGATCGCCTCTAGGACCTCCCGGGTCATGTCCTGCGGGTGGGAGGCGGTGAACCGGATCCGCGGGACCCCGGTCGCGGCCACCTGCCGGAGGAGCTGGGCGAATCGCCCCTCGCCCCAGAGGTCCACCCCGTAGGCGTTGACGTTCTGCCCGAGGAGGACCACCTCCTTGTAGCCGGCCTCGACCAGCTCCTCGACCTCGCGGACGATCTCCTCCGGGGGGCGAGACCGGAGCCGCCCGCGGGTGTAGGGGACGATACAGAAGGAGCAGAAATGATCACAGCCCTCGGTGATCGTCACGTAAGCTGTAAGGTTGCTCGCCCGCCGGTAGGGCAGCTGGTTCAAACCCGCCGGGGGGCCAACAGCTACCAGCGGGAGTGGCCGCCCC
>CAZCTZ010000126.1:0-3540 GCA_964501855.1 uncultured Thermotogae bacterium | reverse complement strand
AGGACGTGGACGCGATCGGTGTGAGCCTGCTCTCGGGGGCGCACATGACCATCTTCCCGAAGCTCAAGCGGCTGATGGACGAAGCCGGCCTTGACGACGTGGTGCTCCTCGGCGGCGGGATCATCCCCGATGAGGACAAGGAGGAGCTGCGCAAACTCGGGGTGAAGGGCCTCTTCGGCCCGGGGACGCCGCTCTCCGAGATCATCCGCTGTATCAAGGAGGAGGTCGCCAAGACAGGACGACGATGCTGCTAGGCAATCTCCTCTGGGCCTTGGCGAAGGTGCTGGACATCGCGATCACGGTCCTGATCTGGCTGATCATCGCCCGGGCGGTCCTCTCCTGGTTCCGTCTCAGCCCCACTAACCAGTTAGTCCGCTTCCTCTACTGGGCCACCGAGCCCTTCCTCCGGCCGGTCCAGCGGCTCCTCTGGCGCTACCTGCCCCCGGCGGGGATCGACTTCTCGCCGATGGTCGCCGTCTTGCTCCTGCTCCTCCTGGAGCATTTCCTCGTCCGCACCCTCTATCAGCTCGCCGCTCGGTTCAGTTAGGGCCGTTGCAAGGGGCCCCACGAGGTGCTAAGCTAGACTGGGCTCGCTGAGACCGCCATGACATGATAGGAGGCAAGCTGCTCGTGAGCTTGAGCTATAGCTATTATTATCCAGTCTCCTTGGTCCTGATCCCCCTGGTCGGCGCGCTCATCGGCTACTTCACCAACTGGGTGGCGATCCGGATGCTCTTCAGACCCCATCGGGAGAAGAGGCTCTTCGGGGTGCGGGTGCCGTTCACCCCGGGGCTGATCCCCCGCAAGCGGGCGGAGCTGGCCGCGAGCATCGGCCAGGCGGTGGGCGAGCACCTCCTCACCGAGGAGGCGATCGCCGCCAGGTTCGAGGACGAGGGGGTCAAGGCCAAGCTAGCTGAGCTGGTCCACAATTGCGTCCAGGGGCTGCTCACCCGGGAGCTCGCCGACCTGGATTCGCTGATCCCCGAGGGGTTCCGGGATGAGTGGGAAAAGTTCATCGCCGGCCTCAAGGGGCGGATCGCCGGCTGGGTTGACTCCTTCCTCGAGGATGAGCGGCTGGAGGGGCTCCTGCGGGAGCAGGTCCGCGCCAAGGTAGGGGAGCTCCTCGCCCGCCCGCTCGGCGAGCTCCTCCCCGATGAGGTGCTCGACGGGCTGCCCGCCCAGCTCGACCGGTTACTCGAGCGAGTAGTGGAGGACGAGCGGTTCGAGCGGCGGGTCCATGAGCTGGTGGACGAGCGGCTGGACTCGCTCCTTCGGGAGGGCCGCCCCCTGGGGAGCTACCTCCCCCCGGGTCTCCGCGAGGCGCTCTACGCCAAGCTGGAGGAGCTCCTGCCGGAGATCCTGGACCGGCTGGTCGCCATCCTGGAGGACGAGCGGGTAAGGCTGCGGATCAAGATCCACCTCTACGAGTTGGTGGGCCGGCTGCTGAGCGAGCGGTTCAGGGAGGACTCCCTCTGGGACCAGGTGAAGCTCACCTTGATCGAGACCTTCGTCATCTCCCCGGAGGAGCTCAAGGAGCGGCTCGACCGGGGCGTGGAGGAACTCGCCCCTCAGGTGGCGGAGCTGGTCCGCAGCCCTGAGGTGCGCCGGCGGGTCCACCAGGCGCTCGCCCGCTCGCTCGATGGGCTGCTGGGGCGGCGGCTCACCGAATTAGGGCTCGATGGGGGAGCGCTCGAGCGGGTGAAGGAGAAGGTAGCCGGGGTCCTCCTCGGGCTGGCCCGGAGCGAGGAGCTCCGCGAGCAGCTCCTCCGCGGGGTGGAGGAGGGCCTCGCTGGGCTCCGGGCCCGCCCGCTGAGGGAGGTGCTCGGAGCTGGAGCCGCGGTGGAGGAGAAGGGGAGGACGCTCGCGGATAAGCTCACGGAGCAAATCCTGGGGTTCCTCCGGGGGCGGTCGGCTAGGGAGGCACTCAGCCGCTTCCTCGAGGCGAAGCTCGTTGAGCTCCTCCGGCGGCCGCTCGGGCGGCTGGGCGATCGCCTCCCTCGTGAGCTCGTCGAGGGGGGCGAGGAGCTAGCCGCTGAGCATTTGAGGAGGCTCCTGCAGCGGGAGACCCCGCGGATCGTCGCCGCGCTCGACATCAAGGGCTTGGTGCGGGAGAAAGTCGAGGGGTTCTCCACCGAAGAGGTGGAGCGGCTGATCGTAGGGGTGACCGGCGATCAGCTCAAGGCGATCACCTGGTTCGGGGCGGTGCTGGGCTTCCTGATCGGGTTGGTGCAGGTCGGACTCCTCCTGATCAGCAGATGAAAGCGGGGTATAGTAGTGATAGTAGCAGATGAGGGAGGGTAGCCAAGCCGGATGCGGATGGAAGGGCTCAGGCTACCAGTCCGGTGACCAGGGATGGGAGCAGGGAGGCTGCTTGTGAACGGAACGAGGGGACAGGTGAGCGATCAAGATGAACATCTCACAGCTCAAGAGGCTCCTTAGGCTGGCCCGCCAGGCCAAGATCACCCTCTTCGTGTGGGGCTGGCACGGGATCGGCAAGTCCGAAGTGGTGAAGCAGGTCGCCGAGGAGGACGGGCTGGGCTACTTCGACCTGAGGTGTGCCACCCAGGAGATCGGCGACCTGATCGGGCTGCCCTCGATCTCGAAGAAGGGGGTCACCACCTGGGCCCCGCCGGCGTGGTTCCCCACCGAGGAGGGCAAGGGCGGCTACATCGCGGTGGAGGAGCTCCCCCGGGCCTCGCTCGAGGTCCGCCAGGCGCTCTTCCAGTTCGTCCTCGACCGCAGGCTCCACACCCATCCGCTGCCCGACTCCTGGGCGATCGTCTGCTTGAGCAACCCCCCCACCGAGGAGTATGAGCTCTGGAGCCTGGACCCTGCCCTCATGGACCGGTTCCTCCACGTGAAGCTCTTCCCCGAGAAGTGGGAGTGGATCAAGTATGCTCAGGAGGAGGGGCTCGACCCCCGGATCGTCGAATACGTCGCGGCCTCCCAGCCGGAGGTCCTCGGCCTGGGGATGGGGGACTTCCACCTCCAGATCCAGCCCACCCCGAGGAGCTGGGAGATGCTAGGCCAGATGCTCAAGGTGATGAGGTGCGCCGAGGGCGACAACCTGGACCTCCTCCGGGAGGTGGCCTGGGGGCTGCTCGGCGAGGAGGCGGCTCAGAGCTTCTACCAGTGGTATCTGGCCCACCTGGCGAAGGAGCCCATCCCTGCGGGCTCGATCCTGAGAGACCTCTCCGGGGTCCGGTCCGAGCTGGAGGCCCAGCTCAAGGAGCGCAGGTATGACCTCCTGCGGCTGACCATCCTCCGGCTGGCCGCGCTCCTGCGCCACCTCGAGCTCGAGGGGGCGGAGCTCCACAGGGAGGAGGAGGCGAACCTCCAGCGGTTCCTGCTGATGATCCCCGCGGAGTTGGCCGCGGTCTTCGTGAGAGAGACCTACGACCTCAAGGGGGTCCAGCTCGCCCTGAGGAGGAGCCCTGAGCTCCTAGCCCGGCTGAGCGAGGCCATGGACGATATGGATAGCACGGACACGGGCTCACCGAGAGGGGGGCCGCCTCGGGGTGGGCCCCCTCTCGGTGAGCC
>CAZCTZ010000125.1:0-3553 GCA_964501855.1 uncultured Thermotogae bacterium | reverse complement strand
GATGAGGTGCACGGCCGAGATTACTATTTCGTCTCCCGGGGGCAGTTCGAGCGCCTCCTGCGTGAAGGTCGCTTCCTCGAGCACGCCCAGGTCTACCAGCACTGGTATGGCACCCTCAGGGAGGAGGTAGAGCGGCCGCTCGCCCGCGGCCAGAGCGTCATCCTGGACATCGACACTCAGGGGGCGCGGCAGGTCCGCCGCCGCGGCCGGCGGATGGGCCTCCCGCTGGTCTTCATCTTCGTCCTGCCGCCCTCCCTGGGCGAGCTCCGCCGGCGGATCGAGCACCGCAGGAGCGAGCCGCCGGAGCAGCTCGAGCTGCGGTTCCAGGCCGCCCTGCGGGAGATCGAGGCCGGCTGGTGGTTCGACTACTTCCTGGTCAACTCGAAGCTCGAGGTGGCGCTGAGGGAGCTCGAGCGGCTCATCCAGCTGGAGCAAGGACTCGATACCGATATCATGGTGGGACATGGGAGTCGAGACCGAAGCCGAGGCTGAGGTTGACCACCCCGTGCCCGAGCTCGGACCCGGCAAGCTCAAGATCGGGCTCGACCTGGTCGAGGTCGCCAGGGTTGAGCGGCTGATCGACCGCTGGGGCGAGCGGTTCCTCGAGCGGCTCTTCACCCCTGCGGAGCTGGACTACGCCCGCGCAAGGCGCCGGCCGGGTGAGCACCTCGCGGCGCGGCTGGCCGCTAAGGAAGCCTTGATCAAGGCCTGGGGGCGGCCGCTCAGGTGGCGCGAGATCGAGGTGGCCACCGCCCCCTCCGGCGAGCCCTTCTTCTCCCGGTTGCCCGCGGAGCTGGCCTCTTGGGGGGTTAGGCTCAGCCTCTCCCACACCGGCGGGCTGGCCGCGGCGGTGGTCCTGCTCTTCAGAGGGAAGCGCGGTGCTCCTCGCCGCGGCGCAGCCGAGCGAGGTTCTCCCGGTGGCGCCAGAGGCTGAGCAGGGCGAGAGCTGCCATCAGCAGGGTGAGCTGGAGCTCCTGCTCCCGCTCGAACACCCAGACGAAGACCGGCGCGGAGAAGAGCGCCCCCAGCGAGGCCACCGAGGCGTATCTCAGCCAGCTTATCAAGCCCGCCCAGATGGCGACCGCTACCAGCCAGGCCTCCCAGGAGGCGATGGCCAGGAGCCCCATGGTGGTCGCCACGCCCTTCCCCCCGCGGCCGCGCAGGAAGACGCTCCAGTTGTGGCCTACCACGGCGAGCGCTGCCAGCGGGAGGGGCAATCCCCATAGGCGGGCGAGCCCCCCCGCGAGGAGCCCCTTCCCCAGGTCGAGCACCAGCGCTAGGAAGTAATACCGCCGGCCGAGGACCCGCCCGACGTTGGTCGCGCCGACGTTACCGCTGCCGACGGTCCTAAGGTCGACCCCCGCCACCAAGCGCACGAGGAGGTAGCTGAAGGGGATCGAACCTATAAGGTAGAAGAGCCCACCTGCGAGGAGCAGCTCTAGGGTCCGCAATGGGCTATATTATCAGGTATCAGGCTAGAAGCCCTTCTCCTTGAGGCGCTCCCTCAGGGTGAGGGTCTCATGGCCCGCTTCACGGTTGAGCAGCTCGAGGGGTATCTCCGGCTGGAGGTTCCGCATCGATAGGCGCACCTGGCGCTTCTCGTCGTTGATCCCGATGATCCTGGCCGTCACCTCGTCGCCGACGCGGAGCACCTCATGCGGGGTGGAGATCCGCTCATCGGAGATCTCGGAGACGTGGATCAGCCCCTCCACCTCTGGAGTGATCTGCATGAAGGCCCCGAAGTGCTTGATCTCGGTGATCTTCCCCGTGACGATATCGTTGATCGAATACTGCTCGAGGAACTTGTGCCAGGGGTCCTCCTGGAGCTCCCTCAGCGAGAGGCGTATCTTCCGCTTGTTGCTGTCGCTCTTTAGGACCTTGGCCTCGATCTCGTCGCCCTCCTTCACCACCTGGGAGGGGTGGGTTATCCGGTCCCAGCTCATCTCCGAGATGTGGAGGAGGGCTTCCACCCCGGGCTCGAGCTCGACGAAGGCCCCGAAGTCGACTAGCTTGGTGACCTTCCCGCGGACGACCGCCCCCTCGGGGTATTTCTCCTCGACCTTCTCCCAGGGATCCGGCAGGGCCCGCTTGATCGACAGCGAGATCCGATGCTCCTTCTCGTTGCAGCCGAGGACCACCACCTCGACCTCGTCGCCTTCCTTGACCACCTCGCGGGGGTCCTCCGGGTAGCCCCAGGCGAGCTCCGAGATGTGGACCAGGCCCTCGAGGTCCGGCTCGAGCTCGACGAAGGCCCCGAAGTCGGTCACGCTGACGACCTTCCCCTTCACCTTGGTGCCGACGGGGTAGCGCTCCGCGACACCCTCCCAGGGGTTCGGCCGGAGGCGCTTGATCGAGAGAGAGATCCGCCCCTGCTCCTTGTCGAAGTCGAGGACCTTGACCTTGATCTTCTGCCCGACCTTGTAGGTGTTCGGGGGGACGGGCACGTCCTTCCAGCTGATCTCCGTGCGGTGGACCAAGCCCTCGAAGCCACCGATGTCGACGAAGATACCGAAGTCGACGATCGACTTTATCGTCCCCTCGAGCACCTGGCCTACCTTAAGCTTGGAGAAGAGCTCCTCCTTCCGCTTCTCCTCGAGCATCTGGAGGTAGCGCTTGTGGGAGACGACGAGGTTGCCCTCCCAGCGGTCCAGCTCCAGGATGATGAAGTCGACCTCCCGCCCGCGGAGCTTCTTGATGCTCGCCGGCAGGTCGTTCCCCAGGTGGGACCCCGGGAGGAAGGCCCTCATCCCATGCAGGTTGACGTGGTATCCGGCGCCTTTGACCTCCTCCTCGATCGTCCCCTTCACCGGGAGGCCCTTCCGGTAGGCCTCCTCGAGGAGTGAGAAGACCCGCTCGCGGAGGGCCTTCTTCTCCGAGATGTAGACCGTCCCCTCGTCCTCGTCGATGTAGGTCACCAAGACCTCGAGCTCGTCGCCCTCCTTGAGCTCCTTGCCCTGGCGGAAGGGAGCGAGCTCGCTCCAGGGGAGGATCCCCTCGGACTTGTAGCCGATGTCGACCAGGATCGCCTGGTCGGTCACCTGGACCACCCGTCCGGTGAGGATGTCCCCCCGGGTATACGTCCGGATATCATTATCATCGAAGAGATCTTCCATCTTATCTGCCATCTCTCACACCACCTATCGCGCTTTGCTAAACTGGCCCGTCCAGGATATGGAGTAGAGTCCTCCCTGACAGCCAACAGCCTGATCCATAGCCGTCCTGGTCCCCGGCGTGAACCACCCCCTCTTAAGTCCCTTCAGGCTGCCTATATGATAGCATCTAGTGTAGCAAGTTGCAATCGCGCTGCCCTTGCGCTCAAAGTCAGGCTGTATCCACCCGCTCCATCACCATCAGGCTCAGCCGGCGGTAGCGCTCGCTGCGGGGGAGCCCCGGTGGGAGCTCCCGCTCGAGCTCCTCCAGGGTGAATGGCCGGCCGATCCGCACCTCCATCCGGGGGAACCAGAAGGGGTATCTCGGCGGGTAGGGCCCCCGGGGGACGAGGTTCACCGGGAGGAGCTTCTGGCCGGTCCGCTCGGCGAACCTCACCACCCCG
>CAZCTZ010000124.1:0-3589 GCA_964501855.1 uncultured Thermotogae bacterium | reverse complement strand
GCTCTACTCCGGCGCGGAGCTGCGGGCGCTGCTCCAGGAGGTCGGCTTCCGGAGGACCTGGCTCTTCGGCGATCTCGACGGCGAGCCCTACGACCAGGACGCGAGGCGGCTCGTGGCCTTGGCGGAAAAATGAATGGAATGAATGAAATGATAGGTGAAGATAGATGGAGCCCAAGATCGTCAGCCTTACCGAGGAGAACCTGATCGAAGCTCCGGAGTGGGATCGGCATCCGTTCAGTTGCAAGTGGTGCCTCCATTGGGAGCATCCCGAGCTGGAGCTGGATCTATCCCAGGAGAAAGGAAGGCAAGAGGCCTTCCAGTGGAAGCTCACCTGGCTCCGGCATGTTCGAGAGGAGTTCGGTGAGTGTGGCAAGCTGCTCTACCTCGGTGATAGGGCTGTCGGCTACGCTCAGTATGCCCCAGCGAGGTTCATTCCCAATGCTGCCAGCTACCCCGCCGCGCCGGTGAGCGCGGATGCCGTCTTCATCTCCTGTCTCTTCATCCCGCGAGAGGGGGATCGCAAGCGGGGTCTGGGGAGCCTGCTCCTCCGGAGCCTGATGGAAGAACTCCGCGGGCGGGGTGTGGCGGCCGTTGAGACTTTCGCCCGGCGGAGCAGCGCGGAGAACCCCTCTGGGCCGCTCGCGCTCTACTTGAGGTGGGGCTTTCGCATCTACCGCGAGGATGAGGAGTTCCCGCTGGTGCGGCTGGAGCTGAGCTGGAGATGAGAAGGCTGCTCATCCGCGGCGGGGTGCTCGTCCTACCGGATCGCGGTGAGCTCCGCCAGGGAGATCTCCTCATCGAGAGGGGGTTGATCGCCAGCTGGGGAAGGAGGCTCAAGCTCAAGAAAGGGGATGTGGACGCCGTCCTCGACGCCCGGGGGCTCTACGTCGCCCCGGGGTTCATCGACCTGCAGCTTGTCGGGAGTGGAGGCTACAACTTCGAGGACGCTAGTCCTGATGAGCTCGAGCAGATTATCGACCTTCACATCTCACATGGGACGACGGGGCTCCTGCCGACGATCATGACCGCATCTATTGCTCGGATGAGAGCCGCGATCGAGCGTATCCGCCAAGTGAAGCACCCCGCGGTCCTGGGGGTGCACCTTGAGGGGCCGTTCATCTCGGAAAGACGCAAGGGGGCTCACGACCCGGAGTTCATCCTCGCGCCCGCGGCGGAGAAGCTGGATGAGCTGGTGAAAGGCTATGAGGATTTCATCAGGATCATCACCCTGGCTCCCGAGCTTCCCGGGGCTCGGCAGCTCATCCAGCGGGTGGGGGAGCTAGGGATCGTCCCTGCACTCGGCCACTCCGATGCGAGCTACGAGGAGGCGCTCAAGGCGATCGACGCGGGGATAACTCTATTCACCCACGTCTTCAACGCGATGCGCGGCTTCCACCATCGGGAGCCCGGCGCGGTCGGGGCGGCTTTGGCTTCCGATGTGATGGTCACCCTGATCGCCGACGGGATCCACGTCCATCCCGCAGCGGTCCGGCTGCTCTACCGGCTCAAGGGGGCGAGCGGGATCTGCTTGATCACCGATGCGATCGGCGCTGCCGGGATGGCCAGCGGGGATGGGGAATACACCCTGGGCGGCAGGCGGGTCCTCGTCGAGGGCGGGGTCGCCCGCCTAGCGGATGGGACACTCGCCGGGAGCACGCTCACCATAGACCGCGCGGTGCGAAGCTTCATTTCATTTACCGGGGCTTCGCTGCCCGAGGCAGTGCGAGCGGCGAGCCTCAACCCAGCGAGGGTGCTCGGGCTCGACGGGCGCAAGGGGACCATCGCCGAGGGCAAGGACGCCGACCTGGTCCTATTCGATGAGGACTTTACCATGCACTACACGCTCATCGGCGGCGAGGTAGTTTATCCATCGTGGCATGATCGCCCCGGGAGGCTGAAATAATAGACAATAGACTAGGCCAAACCCATCGGATCAGAAGCGAAGGTAGAGCATCACCCCCGGGGTGAGCTGGAGCGGCGCTCCCAGGAGGGGCGGGCTGCCGGAGAGGTCGAGGACGCTGATCAGCTTCACATCCATGAAGATGGTGAGGGGTAGGGGTCCGAGGGCCTCCCCCTTAAGCCCGCTCATAAGGTGCAAGGTGGGGTAGAATTGCCCCCTGTAGCTCAGGATTCCGCTCCCGCCGCCCAGGTAGGCCCGAGCGCCCCGCAGGGGAAGCCCGAGGAGGAGCGATAGCTCGAAGGTCAATAGCTTCTCCCCCTCTAGCAGGCCAAACCCGCCGGAGAGCCGCACGCCCCAGCCTGAGCCCGTGGGTGCGGGCGGACTGAGCTCAACCAGCCCCTGGGGGAGCCGGACTACATCCTCACCTCCGCTCAGGCCCCAAGCGGCCTTCAAGCCGCGCAGCTCCAGGATGCCCAGGCCCACCCCGGCAGCAGGCTGCAACATCTGCGGTTGCGGTTGGGTCCAGGCCGCCTCGGCGGGGCCCACCCAGATCCAAATGAGAGCGAGGGCCGCGGTGCAAAAATATCTCATTTGCCGATCCTCTGGCAGTTTCGTATTCTAGGAGCGGCGATGGGCAAGGTCAAAGAGCTGGACCCCCGCTTGGTGAGCAAGATCGCCGCTGGTGAGGTGATCGAGCGGCCGGCCTCGGTCGTCAAGGAGCTGGTGGAGAACAGCCTCGACGCCGGGGCTACGCGGGTGGAGGTAGCGATCGAGCGCGGCGGCCTGGAGAGGATCATCGTCAGCGACGACGGCGAGGGGATGACCCCTGAGGACCTGAGATTGGCCATCCGACGGCACACCACCTCCAAGATCAGCACCGAAGCGGACCTGGAGCGGGTCACCAGCCTGGGCTTCCGCGGGGAGGCGCTCGCCTCGATCGTCGAGGTCGCGAAGGTCACGATCACCACCCGAGCTCGGGAGGCGGCGCTAGATCTGGATCTGGATAGCGCGGGCTCCCCCGATCCCGGTGGAGCGGGGGCATCCGCCGTGCGACTCACCGTCGAGGGCGGCGTAGGCGTGGATGACCCGCACCTCGCGGTGGAGCCGGCCGCTCGCGCACCGGGGACGACCGTCGAGGTGTGCGAACTCTTCTACAATGTGCCCGCGCGGCGCAAGCACCTGCGCAGCGAGAAGACCGAAAGATACCAGATCCTGCGGGTGATGAAGCGGTTCATCCTCGCCTGGCCGCTCGTCCACTTCACCCTGAAGAGCGACGGTCGGAAGGTCCTCGAGGTCCCGCCGACCCCTGAGCTGCGCGAGCGGGTCGCGGCGCTCTACGGGCCGAAGCTCGCCCGCTCGCTCGTCGAGGTGGACGAGGAGGGCCTCGGCCCGGTGCGGGTCTTCGGGCTCATCAGCCGGCCGAGCAGCAGGGCTACAGCCCCAACCGGCGGGCGGTTCGCCCGCGAGCGAAGGCGGACGGTCCGCACTTCCCAAGAGCAGTTCATCTTCATCAACGGCCGCTGGGTCCGCGACCCCGGGCTGAACCAGGCCATCACCCAGGCCTACGAGTCCGTAGCCGTGGCATCCCCCGCTCGCCCTATGGTCTTCCTCTTCCTCGAGCTCCCGCCGGAGCTGGTGGACGTCAACGTCCACCCGCGGAAGGAGGAGGTCCGTTTCGCCGACCAGCAG
>CAZCTZ010000123.1:0-3634 GCA_964501855.1 uncultured Thermotogae bacterium | reverse complement strand
CGGCGTCCGCACCTGGGTCCACGACTTCAAGGTCTCGGCGATGGGTGACATGAGGATCTGCGACCCGTTCGTCAACGTCTGGGTGGATGAGAGGTCGTCGAGGAAATAATAGCGGGAAGGCCAAGAGTTTGCGCAGCAGTATAGCAGGGAGGGGGCGAGGGGTCGAGTTCCTCGCCCCCTCTCGTTTGTAACGCTGACCGGCGATGCTGAGCTATGTAATCCGGCGGCTGCTCCAGATGGGCCTGGTGCTGCTCGGGGTGACCATCCTGCTCTTCATCATCATGAAGCTCGCTCCCGGGGACCCCGCGAGGATCATGGCCGGGATGCGCGGCACCCCCGAGGTGATCGAGGCCATAAGGCACAAGCTGGGGCTGGACCGTCCCCTGCATGTCCAATACTGGCGGTTCCTCACCGAGCTCCTGACGGGCAAGCTGGAGTCGATGACCTTCCACATGCCCGTGAAAGATCTGATATTACAGAGGCTTCCCGCGACCGTGGAACTCGGCTTCGCCGGTTTCCTCCTGGCGATCATCATCTCCATCCCCGCGGGGATCATCTCGGCCCTCCGGAGGAACTCCCTCATCGATTACTCGGTGACCACCTTCGCCCTGGTGGGGATCTCGACCCCGGTCTTCTGGACCGCGCTCATATTGATGATCTTCATCAGCGTCCAGCTCGATCTGCTGCCGGTTTGTGGCCGGGGGGAGACCCTCTGGGGCTGGTCGATCCTGACCCTGGACGGGCTTAAGCACCTGATCATCCCTGCTGTGGCCCTCTCTTCCGTCTTGATGGCGATGAACACCCGGCTGACCCGGGCCTCCATGCTCGAGGTCCTAAGACAGGATTACATCACCACCGCCAGGTCGAAGGGCCTGAAGGAGTGGGTGGTGATCCTGAGGCATGCCTTCAGGAACGCCCTCCTGCCGGTGGTGACCAACGCCGGGATGCAGTTCAGCGAGGTCCTATTCGCCGGGGCTGTTTTAACCGAGACGACGACCGCCTGGCCCGGGGTGGGGCGGCTGATGTTCGAGGCAATAGCCCGGAGGGATCAGACAGTGGTCTTCGGGCTCACGTTCCTGATGGCATTCGGTTTCGTTCTCTTCTATTTGATCGTGGACATCCTCTATGCCTACATCGATCCTAGGATAACCTATGACTGATGGTTGAGACCATCCTCTCCCTCATCCTGCCGGGGCTGGGCCACCTCCTCCGAGGGGAGGCGAGGGCCGGTTGGCCCTTCATCCTGGCCGCCCTGGTCCACCTTGGGATCTTCCTCGTGGCCCTGCTCAGGGGAAAGCTGGCCTGGGTGACCGGCCCAGGGGAGTATTGGTTCTCCTCCACGGTATTATATGTGATCTTATTCCTGATCTGGGCCGGCGCCCCTTTGGACCTGCGAAGGAGGAGCCGAAGGAGGAGGGAGAGGGAGGAATACGGCAGGGGCTATTGGGAGATAGTGAGGGGGAGGTTCATCAGGGACAAGAAGGGCCTCACAGGGGCGACGATCCTGCTGGTGGTCCTCTACCTTGCCCTGTTCGCCCCCTTCTTCTCGCCTTATGACCCCTTGAGGATGGACCTAAAGAACTTCCTGAGCCCTCCCTCGAGGGCGCACCCCTTCGGCACCGACAACTTCGGGAGGGACATCCTCTCGCGGGTGATCTACGGCTCGCGAGTGGCCCTGGGGGTGGGCGCAGCCGCCACGATATTCAACATGATCTTGGGAGGCTTTCTGGGGTTGATCGCGGGCTACTACCGAGCGGCCTCGGACGCGGTGATCATGCGGGTATTGGAGATAATCAACTCGATCCCCTTCTTGATCCTGGCCCTCCTGGTGATGAGCGTCTTCGGCTCCGGGATCCCCCAACTGATCATAGTTTTAGGGATATTCGGGATCCAGCCAGCCAGGATCATCCGGAGCGAGGTCCTCTCGGTGCGGGAGGAGGACTACGTCATGGCGGGGAAGGCCCTCGGCGGGAGCGACCTGCGGATAATCCTCAAGCATATCCTGCCGAATTCCATAGCCTCGCTGATGGTGGTCGCGACCATGCAGATCGGGGTGAACATCATCGTCATCGCCGGCTTGAGCTTCCTGGGATTTGGGGTGAAGCCCCCGACACCCTCGTGGGGGGCGATGCTCGAACAGGCCTTCGAGTATATGAGGGTCGCCTGGTGGATGGCGGTCTTCCCCGGGCTGGCCATCGTGCTCACGGTCTTCGGGTTCAACATCCTGGGTGACAGCCTCCGCGATGTGCTCGACCCCCGGTTGAAATAAGCTGAAAAGACCCGAAGACAGGGGCTCGTCCGGAAGGCCCCACCCCTCCTGTGGGCGGCTGACTAGAGTTACCCCTGCCACTTACGAACTACGTCACCCCGCTTGGCAGTGGTCCTTTCTCCGGTGAGAGCTCCAAGCTACATTGGGCTTCGAGGGCTAACAGCCCAGACTCATCAGTCCGATCCGCAGCGGGCAAACGGAGTGATAAGATGCAAGAAGAGAGAGGGAAAGAGAAGAGAGGAAAGGAGAGAGGCCGGAGGCTCGCGGAAGAGCTGGCGCGGATCTGCATCCGCCATGACGGGGACGGCAAGCTCTACAAGAAGGGCGAGATCATCTACCAGCCCGGCGACATCGATGACTCGATCTATTACATCAAGGAGGGGAAGGTCAAGCTGGCCTACCTCGACGAGTCGGGGAGGAAGCTCACCCTGGCCATCCTCGGCGAGGGGGAGATCTTCGGGGAGATGGTCCTCATCGGCCAGCGCCGCCGGGAGCTTTTGGCGCAGGTCCTCCAGGACGCGCGGATCTACGAGATCGAGCGGGAGCGATTCCTCCGGTTGATCCAGGAGAAGCCCTGGTTGGCGCTGGAGGTGCTGGAGCTCTTCGGCCAGCGGACGCGGGAGATCGAGCAGAAGCTGGAGGACCTCGTCTTCAAGGACATCCCGACGCGCCTCTCCCGCCAGCTCCTCCGGCTGATCGAGGAGCACGGCCAGCGGACGGAAGAGGGGATCAAGATCGACTTCAAGATCACCCACAAGGAGCTAGCCGACCTGATCGGCTCCGCCAGGGAGAACACCACCTCGGCGCTCAACCTGCTGGAGAGGGAGGGCATCCTGGACAAGCGCCGCTACCAGATCATCATCAAGAACGAGGAGAAGCTCAAGGAGAAGAGCAAGGGCTAGAGGGCTAGATAGCTAGCCCAGACTCGCTGGACGTCGAATCGAGCCCTCAAGGGCTGGATGGAAGGATGGGTCCGGACCGATGGGAAGGCCGGTCTGGCGTGCGCCTTGAGGGCTTTCTGTTTGGGCTGGGTGGTAGCCTGCACATGGGAGATCCCGCCACTTGACAGGAGGGCCCCACTCCAGCTATACTTTGGCAAAATCTTTTGCAAAGCGGTTGGAAAAATGGGAGAGAGGTCCCGCCCGATCAAGGCCGAGTTTGGGCCATCCAGCCCTACCTACAGGGTCCTCCTCGCCCTGTGGGAGGACAGCTCCAGGCAGAGGCAGGGCAGCCCGCGACTCACAAAGAGGGACCTGGAGAGGATCTGCGGTCTGAGCAGGCCCACGGTGGACAAGGTCATCGAGCGGCTCGAGGCCCTCGGGCTGGTGCGACGCGATGGCTACCGGGCCTCATCAGGGGGGAGGA
>CAZCTZ010000122.1:0-3657 GCA_964501855.1 uncultured Thermotogae bacterium | reverse complement strand
ACCAGCCGGCTGGTCGCCTCCTCGTCGGTGAGGGAGTGTCCGCCCAGGCGGAACTTCACCAGGACGTCCGGCGGGGAGATCAGCTTCCTGAGGCGCCAGCGGAGCCCCCGCACCAGCACGATCGTCCGGATCAGCTTGATCCCACCGGCGGTCGAGCCCGCCGCCCCGCCGAGGACCATCGCCAGGGTGAGGAGCAGCTTGGCCGCCTCGCTCCACCTGCAGATGTCGGCCGTCTGGAAGCCGGTGGTGGTGAGCGCGCTCACCCACTGGAAGCTCGACCGCCGCAGGCCCTCCAGCGCCGGCAGCCGGAGGTGGAGGAGGTTCTCCAGCGCTAGGAGAGCAAGCCCGCCCATAAGGAGCAGGAGGAGCCACCGGCTCTGGCCGTCCGCCCAGATCACCCTGGGCTTCCGCTCCCTCAGCAGCTGGTAGTGGACGGCGAAGCTGAGCGCGCCCAGGACCATCACAGGGAGGAGGACCAGCTCCAGCGCAAGGCTCCCGTAGGAGCCGATCGAGCCGCTGCGGGTGCTGAAGCCCCCCGTGGCGATCCCCGTCATCCCGTGGTTGACCGCGTCCCACCAGGGCATCCCTGCGGCGCGGAGCAGGAGGATGCTCACCCCGGTGTAGAGGAGGTAGATCCACCAGATCGTCCGGACGGTCGAGCGGATCGAGGGGTGGATCTTCTCCTGGCGGGCCTCGGCGTAGTAGAGGAGATGGGCTCGCGGGCCGGCGACCACCGTCAGGGTGAGGACGATCACCCCGACCCCGCCGATCCACTCCATGAAGGAGCGCCACCACTGGAGCGTCCGGGGGAGCTCCTCCGGACGGAGGGCCATCGTCAGCCCGGTGGCGGTGTAGCCGGAGACCGCTTCGAAGAGGGCGTTGAGCGGCTCGGCGAAGTGGGCCACCGTCGGGATCGAGCCGACCTGGGGCTGACGCGCGATCAGGTAGAAGGGGAGCGCACCCAGGAGCGAGACCGAGAGCCAGCCCACCGCGGCGATGATCAGCCCGTGAGCGAGGGTGGTCTCGCCCGCCCCGCGGAAGCCGAAGTAGAGCCCAAGGCCCACTACCAGGGAGATCCCCACGGTGATGAGCAGCGGCCCGATCGCGAAATACTCCCCGAAGGCGAGCGCGACCCCCACAGAGAGGAAGGCCATCAGGCTCACCACCTGGACGAGCAAGCCCAGGTCGCGCAGGACGATCTTGGCATTGGAGGTGAGGAGCCTCATCCTGATTTGATTTATCTTGTCTTATCTTATCTTAGAGTTCAGGGCTGACTGGAGTGATGGGCTTTCCTTATGAGCCTTCAGCCGGTGAACCGCCTGATCAGCTCGTCCGTGGCCCGGTCACGCGAGAAGACGGTGATCACGTCCCCGACCTGGAGGACCGTGTTCCCCGAGGGGATGATCAACTGATCATCCCGCTCCACGGAGATGATCAACGTCGCCTTGGGGATGAGCCCCCGCTGGCCGCACTCCCGCAGCGGCCGGCCCACCAGGGAGGAGCGCTCCGACACCGTCACCTTGAAGACCTGGGCCCCGCTGGATAGGGTGATCAGGTCCTGGAGGTGTGGCCGCCGGACGGCGTTATAGAGGTGCTGGGCGACCAGCTCCTCGGGGTTCTTCATCACGTGGGCGCCCAGCCTCTCGAACAGCACGGTGTGGTCCTTGTTGTTGACCACGGAGACCAGCCGGGGGATCCCCTGCTCCTTCCCCAGGAAGATCGCCATCAGGTTGGTCGCATCGTCGCGGGTGGTGGCGATGAGCGCGTCGGCCCGCTCGGCGAGCGCCTCCTTGAGCGCCTCAGCTGAGGCAGCATCGGCCTGGACGACCCGCACATCGTAGGCTCGGCTGATCTCCTCCGCACGGCGGGGGTCGCGCTCGATCACCGCTACGTTGTGCCTGTCGCGGGTGGCGATCTCGATCAGATTGGTGCCGATGGCCCCGGCGCCGACGATGATGATATACATGGCCGGGCTAAATGGTAGCAAAAGCCCCCGCGGGGGTCAAAGACCCTCAAGTGCAAGTGCAGTGGCTAGTCCTCGTTATCCGTGATCTTGTTCCCCTCCAGGGAGCCGGCCAGCCCCGCTCGCCGGTTGCCGGCGAGCTCG
The DNA here is from genome assembly GCA_964501855.1 of uncultured Thermotogae bacterium. Classification (GTDB taxonomy): domain Bacteria; phylum Bipolaricaulota; class Bipolaricaulia; order RBG-16-55-9; family JANLFV01; genus CAZCTZ01. The sequence goes on along the minus strand of CAZCTZ010000122.1, from coordinate 1,550 downwards.
TTCCCCGAGATGAGATTGCCCCTCGACCGGACGAGGTAGATCCCGAAGTTGTTCTCCCGGAGCTCGTTCCTCCGGATGGTGTTGTCCTGGGCCTCCCGGAGGAGGAGCCCCACCCAGCTCCCCTGGACGGTGTTCCCCTCGAGGAGGTTCCCCGTGGCGAGCTCGATCAGGATGCCATATTCCCCGGAGGAGTTGAGCACATTCCCCTTCAGTTGGTTGCTCGCGGTCCCCTTGAGGGCGATCCCCCTCTCGGCGATCTCCTCGAGCTCGTTCCCCTCGAGGAGGTTCCCGCCCCCGCTGGAGATCACGATCCCCCGGCCGGCCCTGCGGATCCGATTCCGGATGAGCATGTTCGCTGAGGAGCCTTCCAGCTCGAGCCCCACCCCAGCGTCGGTGATGAGGTTCCCCTCCACTAGGGCGCCCCGCGACCGCCGGAGCTCGATCCCCACCTCGGCGCCGGAGATGCGGTTCCCCCGCAGGGTGGCGCCCTCGGTCTCGAGCACGAGGATGCCGAACTGACCGCCGCTCAAGCTCAGGCTCACCCCGGCGACCGTGATCTTCCTGCAGCGGATCAGGGCGACGTAGCCTGGCCTCGACTTGGCGTCGATCGTGAGCCCCTCCTGGTCGACCAGGTAGTAGATCGGCCGGCCGTCGATAGTGTTCGTCGGGCTGATCTTCTGGAGCCAGTCATCTAGTTGGGCGCCCGCGATCCTGAGGGGCTCCTCGACTTCCTCGAGCGCGTTCCCCTCGAGCTCGTTCGCCGGGGAGCGGTCGAGGATCAGCCCCACCTGGGCTTGCGAGATCAGATTCCCCTGGAGCAGGTTCATCTCCCCGCCGGTGAGCACCACCCCGAGCTTGCCCTCCCTGACCGCGTTGGCGATGAGCCTGTTCCCCGAGGTGCCCTCCAGTGCGATCCCCCGGTCGGCGCCGATGACCGTGTTCTCCTTGAGCTGATTGCCCCCGCCGCCGCGGAGGACGATCCCCGCTTTGGCCCCCTGGACCCGGTTGCCCACGATCTGACAGCCCCGCACGCCGGCGAGCTCAAGCCCCACCTCACCGCCCTCGATGGCCAGCCCCGCGATCCGGACCTCATCGGCTACCACCTTGAAGACCGGCTGGGAGGGGTCGCGAGGGTAGATAGTGACGTTAAACCCTTCCTCAGCGGAAAAGGGCTCGATCCGCACCGGCTTGTCGATGACCAGGTTCTCGCGGTAGACCCCCGGCTTGACCTTGATCGTGCTCCCCGGCTCAGCGGCGGCGATAGCTTCAGCCAGGGTGGGATAGGCGAACTTCCCGCGCTCCAGCCGGGTCACATAGTAGACATCGGGCTGGAGACCGGCGAGCAGGAGCAGCAAGGTTAGGACCACGAGCAGTCCCACTTTCAAGTCCGACACTCCTCTCCCCTGAAGCCGGCTTCGAGGGGAGGATAGGGAGATCCCTGAGGGGGCGGGATGACCTCCAGGGCGCTCGGGAGGGATCTTAGCCCCCCTTGAGGGGCCCACCTGCTCCGCGCTCTGGTTCATGTTCACCCTCGGGACTGTCCGGAGGGC
>CAZCTZ010000121.1:0-3679 GCA_964501855.1 uncultured Thermotogae bacterium | reverse complement strand
AGGTCACGTCCTTCGCGATCTCGTGGGCTCGCTCGTAGGCCTCCTCCGAGAGGAGCGCCATCTTCGCCCCGATGATCGCGGTGTTCCCCACAAACCTGATCCTTTCCAGCGGGATGTCCGGTATCAGCCCGAGGATGATCGCCTTCTCCCGGTCGAGGTAGTTCCCGAAGCCGCCGGCGATGAGCAATTGCTCGATGTCGCTGAACTCCAGGTCCATCGACTGGAGGAGGATCTTCGCCCCGGCGTAGATCGCGGCCTTGGCCCGGAGCAGGTTCTCGATGTCCCGCTGGGTGAGGACGATCTCCTGGCCCATCTCCGCTCGGCTGGCGGGGACGAGGACGAACTCGAGCTGGCCGTCCTGCTCGCGGACCCTGGAGGAGCTGCCGGGGAGGAGCCGCCCCGAGCGGTCGATATAGCCCGCCAGGAAGAGCTCAGCGACCGTGTCGATCAGCCCCGAGCCGCAGAGCCCCTTGGGCTTGCCGTCCCCGATGGTCCGATACCTGATGTAGCCCTTGGGGGAGATCTCTACCCGCTCGATCGCCCCACGGCTCGCCTTCATCCCGCACTTCACCCCGCTCCCCTCGAACGCCGGCCCGGCCGAGGTGGAGCAAGCCAGCATCCACTCGCGATTCCCCAGGACGATCTCCCCGTTGGTGCCGATGTCGATGAGCATCGTCAGCCGCCTCGCCTGGTAGAGCCCGGTGGCCAAGATCCCCGCGGTGATGTCGCCCCCGACCCAACTGCCGATGCTCGGCATGACGTAGAGGAGCCCCCGCGGGTTTATCTTGATCCCCACCTCGGCGGCGCGGACCGGCGGCGGGGCGGTCGCCGCGGGGATGTAGGGGCTCTTGCGGATCTGCGCGGGATCGAGCCCCAGGAGGAAGTGGAGCATCGTGGTGTTCCCGGCGGCGAGGATCGCCGTCACGTCGTTCAGCTCGACCCGGTTGCGCGAGACGAGCGCCGAGATGAGGTTGTTGATGTCCCCGATGACGGCCTCATGCAGTTGGGCCAGCCCGCCCGGCTCCCGCTCGGCATAGATGATCCTCCGGGTGACCTCCTCGCCGAAGGGGAGCTGGGAGTTGTAGCAGGCCTCGGCGTCGATCGTCCGGGAAGTGGTAAGGTCCACGAGGTGGGCCACCACCGTCGAGGTGCCGATATCCACGGCCACGCCGAGGTTCCGCCCGGCGCGATCGCCCGGCTCGAGCTGGATCACCTCGGTCGTCCCCCCGCGCCGCCCCAGGGTGGCGGTCACCTTCCAGTTGCTCCCCCGCAGGATGGCAGGGAGGGGCTGGAGGACCTTGAGTCCCATCTGAAGGATCGGCGCGGGGACGCGCCGGCGGATCTCCCGGTAGAGCCGCTCCTGGTCGCCCAGGTTGTCCTGGAGGGTAGGCGGGGGCAGCTCGAGGGAGAGCTTCTTGACGAGGGGATCGCGACGGAAGTAGGCCTGCTCCTCCGAGGCGGCCTGCAGCGCCCGGAAGCGCTGGGCATCCTCGTCGATGAGGATCTGGGCCCCCTCGGCTCGCGACTCCGGCGGGATGAGCACCTCGACGTCCTCCACCACCCTCGTCTGACAGGCGAGGACGTAGCCCTTCTGGATCTCCTCGCGGGTGAGCAAGGTAGTGGGGTTGGCCTCGACCTTCCCCCGCTTGACGATCACCCGGCACTTCCCGCAGATCCCCTCCCCGCCGCAGATGCTGGCGATGTAGACGCCGGCCTCCGCGGCGGCCTCCGCGAGGGTGACACCCTTCTCCACTAAGATCGTCTCCCCGTCGGGATAGAAGGTGACCTTCACCTTAGCCATCGCCCGCTCCTGCCTGCCCCTGTCCTTGTCCCTGCCCTTGCCCTGCATGGCACGCCATGTAGTATTCCTCGCCATCCCGCTCGCTCTTTAAGCCCCGGCCCTCCTCGAGCAGTCGCTCCAGAGACTCCCTCACCTCCGACGGGTTCAATCCCGTGACACTCACGATCTCCGCTATGGTGCAGGGCCTGATCGAGAGGAGCTTGTATATCTCCTCCAGGGACTCGCCCTCCCGGAGGAGCCTCGATCGCCGGGCCGTCCGCTGCGGCACGACCTTGATAACCTGACGGGGGAGTTCCTGCTCCATCTGGAGCTTCACCCTCTCCAGCTCTAGAGGGGTGAGCGGCTCCACCCACTCCTCCGCCGGGGGCCGGACGGCCGTGTTCAGGTGGACCTCATGAGGGCTGATCAACCTGAGCTTCTCGATGATCTTGGCGATGGAGTCCGGGTTGTAGTTGGTCTTGGCTCCCTCGCCCCTGGACTTGACGAGCATCACCTCGAGCCAGACCTCACCTGCGCCCTCGATGACCAACCTCCGGATGGCCTCCGCGATCTCATGGATGTCAAACCCCGGTGCGGGGCGGTTGACCCAATGGAAGGTCGCCTGATCCCCGGCGTCGAGGGTGGGGAGGACGAGGTCGAACCGCTTCGCCGCTTCTAGGACCTCATCGTGGATCAGGAGGGAGGAGTTGGTGATCAGCGCCAGGGGAACGTCGGTCTTTTGCCGTAATAACTCGGCCAGCTCGCCCAGCCGGGGGTTGAGCGTCGGCTCGCCCGAGCCGGAGACGGTGATGCAGTCGATCGCCTCGTATTTCTCGAGGGCCTCCTCGACCTCCCGGAGCAGCTCCCGCGGGGTGGGAAACTCCGCCTCCGCCCCCGCCTCGGCCTCGTCGAGCTCACTCCAATGGGCTACCTTCCGCTTATTGCGGCCCAGTTGGCAGTAGATGCAGTCGAAGGTGCAAACTAGCTTGGGGATGGGGTCGATCCCCAGGGAGATCCCTAGTCTCCGCGAGGGCACCGGTCCATAGACATGACCACGGCTCATCTTCAGCTCCCTTCAGCGAGCTCGACCACCGTCTCGGCCACCCGGAGGAGCGCGCAAGAGATCTCGGCCTCCTCGTCCTCGAGGAGGATCGGCCGTCCCTGATCGGCTCCCTCGCGAGCGCGGAGGTCGATCGGCACCCTCCCGAGGAAGTGGACCCCGAGTTCTTGAGCCGCCCGCTCACCCCCGCCGGAGCCGAAGAGCTCGATCTCCTTCCCACAGTGGGGACACCTCAGCCCGGACATGTTCTCCACCACGCCGATCTTGGCGATCCCCATCTTCTTGGCCATGTTGATCGCCCGGCGGCTGTCGATCAGCGAGAGCTCCTGCGGGGTGGTCACGATCACCGCCACCTGGGGCTCCATCCGCTGGGCCATCGTCAGCACCTCATCGCCGGTCCCCGGCGGGAGGTCCGCGATCAGGTAATCCAGCTCGCCCCAGACCACATCGCCGAGGAACTGATCGAGCGCCTTGGAGCGGAGCGGCCCGCGCCAGATCACCGGTGAGTCCGGCGGGATCAGGGTGGCGAGCGAGATCACCCTGATCCCGTCCTTCTCCGAGGGGAGGATCCGCCCCTCGCCGGTCGCGTTGGGCACCTCGTGGAGCCCGATCATCTTGGGGACGTTCGGCCCGGTGATATCCGCATCGAGGAGGCCGACGTGGCTGCCGCGCCTGGCCAGGGCGTAGGCCAGGTTCACGGCGATCGTCGTCTTCCCCACGCCGCCCTTCCCGCTGAAGACCACCACCCGATGCTCGATCTTCGCCAGGTTCTCCCTGATCCGCCGCTGCTGCTCCTCCAGCAGCTTCATCCGCTCACTCTGGGTCGCCATCGCTACCTT
>CAZCTZ010000120.1:0-3684 GCA_964501855.1 uncultured Thermotogae bacterium | reverse complement strand
GCTGCTGCTCCTCCAGCAGCTTCATCCGCTCACTCTGGGTCGCCATCGCTACCTTTGGGTGACCTCCTCCAGCTCCAGGAGCTCGCTCAGCCTGGCCCACATCCGCTTGATCGCCCGAGCTGCTGGCCCATCGGAGTATTCGACCACCGACTTCCCCTGGACCATCGCCTCGGTCACCGTATCGTCGTAGGGGATCTCGCCGACCACCTCCAGCCCCTGCTCCGCGGCGAACCGCTCGATCTGGCGGGTCATGGCCTCATTAAGGTCGTATTTGTTGATGCAGATGAGGGCGCGGGTCCGGAAGTGGCGGGCCACGCCGAGGACCCGCTCCATATCGTGGATCCCCGAGAGGGTCGGCTCGGTGACCACGAGGGCCGCCGTCGCCCCGGAGAGGGAGGCGATCACCGGGCAGCCGATCCCCGGCGAGCCGTCGACGATCAGAAGCCCCTTCCCCTCGAGCCGGGCCAGCTCCTCCGCCCGCTGCTTCACCTGCATCACCAGCTTGCCGGAGGTGCCCTCGCCGGGCTCGAGCTGGCCGTAGACCAGCGTGCCGAACCTGGTGGAGGAGGTGTGGATATAGCCGGAGAGCCGCGGGCGGAGCTCGATCGCCCCCACGGGGCAGAGGAAGGCGCAGACGCCGCAGCCCTCACAGCGGAAGGGATCGACCGAGAAGAGCCCCTCGCTCTCGACGATGGCCCCGAAGCGGCAGCCCTTCCGGCAGGCGCCGCACCCGGTGCACCTCTCCTGATCCAGGATCGCCTCCTTCGAGCCCTCGAACCCCTCGGTCTTACCCACCTCGGGGTCCATCACCAGGTGGAGGTCGGCGGCGTCGACGTCGCAGTCGGCCAGCACCTTCTCCCTGACGAGGGTTGCCAGCGCGGCGACGATCGTGGTCTTCCCCGTCCCGCCCTTACCGCTGATCACCACCAGCTGCTTCATCTCCCTAGACCCTCTCCTGTGCGGTCAGCTCCGCGATCTTGGCGAACATCTCCCGGAAGCGCCCCCGCCATTCGGGCATCTCCAGGACGAAGGGGACCCCGTTGGAGTAGGCTATGGCGATCCGTCGATCCAGCGGGATGCGCATCAGGATCGGCAGGCCCTCCTCCTCGCAATAGGCCTCCACGGAGCGGTCGCCGACCCCGTCGCGGTTGAGCACCACGCCCATCCTCAAGCCCAAGGTCTTGGCCACCCCGACCGTCAGCTTCAGGTCGTGTAACCCGAACGGTGTCGGCTCGGTCACCAAGATCACGAAGTCCGCTCCATACATAGTCTCGATCACCGGGCAGCCGGTCCCCGGGGCGGAGTCGAGGATCGCGATCTTGTGTGGGTCGATCTCCTCCTTCAGGCGGCGGATGATCGGGGTGGCCAGCGGCTCGCCCACCTTCAACGTCCCCTGCAGGTATTCGAACCCCTGGGCGGTGCCGCGCTCGATGAGGCCTATCTCCACGTCGTATTCGCTGATGGCATTCCTGGGGCAGACCAGGTGGCACAGTCCGCAGCCGTGGCACAGCTCGTCGTAGACGAGGACCATCTTGTCCTTGATGACGGTGATGGCGTTGAATTCACACATCTTGGCACACCTGCCGCAGTAGTCGCACCTGCTCTCGTCGACGCTCGGCCGCTTGATGTGGACCGGCTCGCGCCCCTCGAGCTCCGGCTTCAATAGGATGTGAGCGTCGGGCTCCTCGACGTCACAGTCGAGGAACTGGACCGGGTATCGATCGCGGAGGGAGAGGGCAAGCGAGGTGGCTACGGTCGTCTTCCCCGTCCCGCCCTTGCCCGCCGTCACTACGAGCTGCAACTCGGTCTCCTTTCACGGCTAGGGGTGGCCATGCCCCTCGAGCTTGCACTCGCGGCAGATCTCCTCGTCCGTCGCTGCCTGGAGCTGCTCCCGCTCCCAGGCCTCGAGGGCCTCCCGGGCCGTCCCCTGGGCGCCGACGTAGACCATCATCCCGTAGTCCTCCAGGAGGGCCTTGGCCCTCCACCCCAGCCCGGCGCAGAGCACCACATCGACCCCGGCCTGGGCGAGCAGCTCCGCAGGCAGCCCCGAGCCGCCCATATGCTCGCTCTCGTTGGGGAGCACCTCGACCTCGCCGGTCTCAGTGTCCACGATGGTGTAGGTGGGCGCGCGGCCGAAGTGCTCGCCTACCGGGGCGTCCAGACCGCCGCTCCCCTCCGTCGGGATGCAGACCCTCATCTCGACCGCCCTCTTTGTCCGGTTAATTTACCCTACCAGTATGGATACGGGTAATAGGTGTATGGAGCGGTGTAGGGCATATAGGGGGCATAGGCCCCGTAGGGGGTTATCGGCCCCCAGATCCCGCTCCACCACCATCTGGGGAGCCAGGGGAACCAGCGGCAGAAGGGGAAGGGATTCCCCCTGCCCCAGCCGGGCCAGCCGTATCCCCAGCCCCAAAAGCCTCTACCTCTGGGCATCTTCTCCTCCTTTCCTAAATTATAATTATTCCCTTCTCATCCTCGTCCCACATTGAGGGCAGATCTGCTGCGAGCAGGGCATCCCCGGGGTATGAGCCACGGTTGCCCCACATGAGGGGCATACACACCTGCCACCGGGGCCCAGCCCGCGGCGATTGCCCGCCATGCGCCCTCTTCCTCCTCTCCTTGAGGTCGTCCATCCCTTGCCCTTGCCGGTGCCAGCTCCGTTCATCGGCATCCCTTTCACCTCACCTGCCCTCCTCGAGCTCTTCAAGCCTCTTCCTTACCTGCTTCAGTTGGTCCTCGAGCATCCTGGCCTGGGCCTTCAGCATCTCCAGCTCCTGCTCCTTGGTCATCTGCATCTGGGGCATCCCCGGACCCGGGGCGAACGGCGGCCAGGGGCCAGGGAAAGGGGGCATCATGGCCTGAGGGGGATAGGAGGAGCCCGTCATCCCTTGACCCCACATCCCCCTCCCCATGCCTCTGCCCGTGCCCATTCCCATTCCCATGCCCATCCTTCCACCTCGGCCTCGTCCCATCCCCATGCCCATGCCCATCCCCATGCCTCCATACATCGGCATCGGCCCGGGCGCCCCGGCGGCAACCGGGGATAGCTCACCCTTCAGATACTTGCGGACGGCTTCCCTCACCGAGATGCCCCCCGCTGTATACATCTCGATCCCCGCTTGGGAGAGGACTCCCGCGACGTTCGGGCCGAAGTTCCCGGCTATCACTAAATCGGGGCCTTCATTCGCCACCAGTTGAGCAGCCTGGATCCCCGCCCCGCCGGGGGCGTTCACGTAGGGGTTCTGGATGACCGAGGCGCCCTTGATCTCCTCCCCTTCGACCTCGACCACGGTGAACGTCTGGGCCCGGCCGAAGACCGGTGAGACCTGATCGTCCAAGCCACCCTCCGTCGTCGGCACCACTATCTTCATTGGTAAGCTCCTTTCTTATGTTTTGTTCCACTACTCCTTGAGCTCCTTCAGCCGCCTCTCTAGCTGCTCTAGCTGCCACCTCAGCGCCTCCGCTTGGGCCTCGAGCATCCGCCTCTCCTCCTCTTTGGCCATCCCCGGCCAGTATGCGTATGCGGGATACGGCGGCATGCCCAGTCCGTATCCATAACTATAGCCATAGCCATACGGACCCGGCCACCAGCTATAGGGCCAGGGGGGCCAACCATACGGATACGGCCACCACCACATCCTCCTTACCTCCCTATCTTTATCATCTTTCTTCCCTCACTCC
>CAZCTZ010000119.1:0-3705 GCA_964501855.1 uncultured Thermotogae bacterium | reverse complement strand
AGCTGATCAAGCATGACGTCCTGGTGGTGGTGACCGGCTGCTCGGCGATCGCCGACGCCAAGCATGGGCTGCTCCGCCCGGAGGTAGCCTTCGAGCTGGCGGGGAAGGGCCTGCAGGAGATCTGCGAGGCCGTGGGGATTCCGCCGGTCCTCCACGTCGGCTCCTGCGTGGACAATTCGAGAATTTTGATGACCCTCACGCACATGGTGAACGAGGGTGGCCTCGGCGAGGACATCTCCGACCTGCCGGTGGCGGGCGCCGCCCCGGAGTGGATGAGCGAGAAGGCGGTCTCGATCGGCTTCTACTTCGTCGCCTCCGGCGTCTTCACCGTGATGGGCTTCCCCTTCCCGGTCTACGGCTCGAAGAAGCTCACCAAGCTCCTCACCGAGGAGCTGGAGGATATGGTCGGCGGGAAGTTCGCCTTCGAGCCGGACCCGATCAAGGCTGCGCACCTGATGATCGAGCACATCGAGAAGAAGCGGAAGGCGCTCAAGCTCAAGGAGCCGATGTATGCCTGAAGGGGAGGCCGAGTTGACCCTCACCCTGAGCGCGGAGGAGGCCCTCCGCCTCGAGCTCGAGGAGATCATCACCGACCGGGACGCCGAGGAGGCGCTGAAGTTCATCCTCGAGGTGCTCAAGCCCAAGCTCCAAGCGAAGGGGAAGCGGGCGATCGACCAGAAGAAGGGGATGGGGATAGTCTGATGTGCCTGGCGAACGTCTACCGCCGGAGTGGCAACGCTCAGGAGGAGCTCCTCCAGGAGGTGGCCCTCATCCGGGTCGACGGCGAGCGGCTCCTCCTGCGGACCCTCTTCGGCGATGAGCGGGTGATCACCGGCCGGATCAAGGAGCTCGACTTCGTGAACTCGACCGTCCTCATCGAGGTTGCAGATAAAACTAAAAAAAGAAAATGAAGCTCATCATCGCGGGGAAGGGCGGCTGCGGGAAGAGCGTCATCTCGGCCCTCCTGGCCAAGGAGCTAGCCCATCGTGGGTATAAGGTGTTGGTGCTCGACACTGACGAGTCAAATTTCGGGCTCCACAGCCAACTTGGACTGGAAAAGCCCAAGGACTTCATGAATTACTTCGGCGGCAAGAAGGTCCTCCTCGAGAAGGTGAAGCAGCTCCAGGGGGGCTGGCGGGTAGCCGACCTCCCCCGAGAGTATCTCGCGGAGAAGGGGAACATAAAGCTTCTAGCGATGGGGAAGATCTACGACTTCGGCGAGGGCTGCGCCTGCCCGATCAACGCCCTCTCCTCCAAGTTCCTCGAGGTCCTGGAGCTCCAAGAGGGCGAATTCCTCATCGCCGATACCGATGCGGGGATCGAGCACCTCGGCCGGGGGGTGGAGCGCGGCGCTGACATGATCCTAGCGGTCGTCGAGCCCTCCCTGGAGTCGCTCAAGCTGGCAGGCAAGATCGCCGAGATGGCCGGGGAAATCGATAAGCCTGTCTACTATGTCCTCAATAAGGTCACTAACAAGACCAAAGACCTCCTTTACAGAGAGCTGGATAATGCCAAGGCCAAGGTAAAGATCGCTGCAGCTATCCCTTACGATGAACGGGTCTTCATGCGCTGCCTTGAAGGGAGGGAGTTGGACTTCCAGGTCGAAGGGATCAAGGAGCTAGCGGACTTCCTCTCCTCCCCACAGGGCAGTGCTCGCACAGGGTGAGGGAGCAGTAGCGCTGGTAGAGCTCGATCAGGCCCTGCTGGAGGTGGGCCTTCCGGAGGAGCTTTCCATCGAGGTGGTCGAGGAGCCTCTTTCGCATTCGCTTGAGGATCTTATTGGGCGGCTCCGGCGGGAGGGCTTCCCAGAGGGTCAAAAGCTCGGCTTCCTTTTGGGGCAAAGCAATAAGCGCGATCGGGAGGGCCACATTGACGACGATGACTCGCCCCCGCCCGGGGCCTATTAGCTTGGGGATAGTGAACAACCTGGGCAGGAGCGTCGGAGCCGTCGGTTCAGAGAGGATCGCGAGCAAGGGCTTGGCTAAGCCTTCCTTTCCGAATTTGTAGGCCAGCGCAGCCAGGCCCCTGATCCGCAGGTGGGGGAGGTTCGCCGGCCTCATCCCTTGGCGGCTCCAGCCCGGAATTTTAGCGGCCTCGGAGATGAGCAGCTCCTCGAGCTTCGCCAGCTCCGGCTCCCGCTGTGCCTGAGAAAAGGGGACCCGGCGGGCCAGCGCGAGCATCGGCCCCTTGTTCCTGGGGTAGCCGAGCGCCTGGGCAAGCCCCTCATAGATAAGTTGGTCAAGATCGCCGTGCTCATCGAGCATGCTCCTAAACCTTGAGACCTTTCGGAAGAGGCGCTCCCTACCCAGCTCTTTTAAGATCTGGCTCAGCTTACCGAGGTCAAGGTGAGGGATCGCTGGGCAAGGGCAGGCCTTCGCATGCTCCGCTTCCTCCAGGAGCGCGGGGAGGCGCTCGCCTAAGTTTTGAGCTAAGGAGATGGTCACGATCCTCTCCCCGGCGATGGTCCTGGCTCGGGGGCCGTCAGCCCGGAGGACGACGTGTAGGATGACGTTCCGATACTCATGCTGGCAATGATGGCCGTGGGCCTGCCAATCGCTCTCCAGGCGGTGGAGTTCGATATCCCCGCGGAGTTCGAAACCCTCTACCTCGATGACTGCGTTTATGAAGTCCGGCCCGGCCTCGTCGTTCTCGAAGCCGGGGAACTTGACGTCAACTACCCGACCGTCGGTGCTGGTGTATTCCCGCGCCGCCAGGCGGGAGGCCCAGAAGGCCCTCAAACTGGCTTCCTGTATCATCATTTCCTGGCCGGGGGACATGATATCCTTGATCGCTAGTTGTGCTCTCGTGCTCGATGCCTATCCAGCGGTGAGCAGCGCGGTAGGGATCGTCAGCGCTATTAACAAGACCACAGGCGAAGGACGCCTTCTTCTCCCTTCAATCAACCTAAGAACTGGTAAATGGTCATCAGGAGGACGATGAGGAGGAACCAGATCCTGATCTCCCATTTATCTGCTTTGTTCCTCTTAAGATCCATCAGGCAGGCCTCGATATGGTTCAACCTCTCGCTGATTTGGCTCAAGATGCCCTCGATGCTAGCCACCCTCTCCTCCAGTTGGGCCATCTCCTCTCCCTCGCTTATGCCATGGGCTTCCAAGCCGATTATAGGTCAGCGCTTCTCAATCATCAATCGAGGGATTGGGAGGAGCTTATTTGTTCCGCGGCCGCCCGGAGGAGGGAGAGGACCCGCTCGGCGTCCTCCTCGGTGAAGGCCCTGTGGGGCATCCCGCAGGGCGGGGTGATCAGGTCGCCTTTCCTAAAGTCTTTGATGTCCTTCAGGGATTTGATCCCCCAGGCGATCCGCTTCCCCTTCCTGCTCTCGTAGTATTTGGTGATGTCGTATTTGGAGGCGTCGAAGCTGATGATCTCGATCTCCCCCTCGAAGAGCCTGTCCCACTGCATGTTCCCGCAGACGTGCACCCCGCGGATCACCTCCCTGGGGAGGCCCTCCCAGAGGGCCTCCCAAAGGGGCTCATATTCAAAACCGGCGTAGCCCAGCGCGGGCTCATCCAGAAATAAGATGATCTCCTCGGCCTCGAGGCCATCCAAGATCCGGGAGATGTGCTCGTAGATCCTGGCGAGGGCCTCGTTCTCCTCGTAGCCGCTCTGGATCAGCGTCGCCGGGCCGATCACCTGCACCTTCACCGTCTCGTAGCGGTGGCGCTTGAACTCCGCAAGGCAGCTCAA
>CAZCTZ010000118.1:0-3743 GCA_964501855.1 uncultured Thermotogae bacterium | reverse complement strand
TTCGGTAGTGAAGGAGTGAGCGTGAATTGGACCGAGGGCTCGAGGGAGAAGTGGCGGTGGTCACTGGCGGGTCGGGCGGCATCGGGAGGGCCATCTGCCGGAAGCTCGCCTCCCTGGGGGCCACCGTGATCCTGGGCGGGCGCGACCCCATCAAGGGCGAGGAGGTCGCGGAGGAGCTGAGGACATCGGCAAGGGGCGGATCGTCCGCCTCGCACGAGTTCCACAAGGTCGATATCACCCAGAGGGAGGCGGTCGACCGGTTCATCGCCGCGATCATCGACCGGCACGGCAAGATCGACATCCTGGTGAACAACGCCGGGATCGCCCGTGATAGCCTCCTCGTGCGGATGTCCGATCAGGACTGGGAGGAGGTGCTCCAGGTGGACCTGACAGGGGCCTTCTACGTGACCCGGGCTGCAGTCCGGGGGATGCTCCGCCGGAGGAAGGGGGTGATCGTCAACATCTCCTCGGTGGCGGGCCTTATGGGCAACCCCGGCCAGGCGAACTACTCCGCGGCCAAGGCCGGCCTTGTGGGCTTCACACGGGCCCTGGCCAGGGAGCTCGCGGGGAGGGGCATCCGGGTCTGCGCGGTCTGCCCGGGGTTCATCGAGACCGAGATGACGGCCAAGCTCCCGGAGAGGGCGAGAGCCCGCGCTCTGGAGCAGATCCCCCTGGGCCGGTTCGGCCGCCCCGAGGAGGTGGCCGAGGTGGTGGCCTTCCTCTGCTCGGAGGCCGCCTCTTACATCACCGGCGAGGTGATAACCGTGGACGGGGGCCTCTCCTGCGGGAGGAGCTAGATAGCTCAGACCCAACAGACTCAGGGCCGAATAGCCCAGCAAAGGGAGGAGAAGGGATGGAGCCAAAGCCTAAGATCGATGCTGATGATATCGGGGGAAGGACCAGGGTCGTGGTCACCGGGATGGGCGTGGTCTCTCCGATCGGGATCGGCCTGGAAGCCTTCTGGCGAGCGGTGGTGGAGGGCGTCTCGGGGACGAGGAGGGTGGACGGGCTGATCGACCTGGATGGGATCCCCGCCAAGGTGGGCGCCCCGGTGGAGGACTTCGACCCGGCAGCCCTCCAGGAGCTGGGGAGGAATCCCAAGAAGCTAGACCGGGTCGCTCAACTGACCCTGATCGCGACGAAGGAGGCCCTGGAGGACGCTCGCCTGGACCTGGCCGGGGAGGACCCAGGGCGGATCGCAGTGATCATCGGGACGGGCATCGGCGGGATCCAGAGCCTGGAGGAGAGCCACCGGCGGCTCCTCCTCGACGGCCCGAAGAAGGTCAGCCCGCTCTTGATCACCAAGCTGATGCCTAACAGCCCCGCGGCCGAGATCGCCCTCACCTTCGGCCTCAGGGGGCCAAACTTCGGCGTGGTCACCGCCTGCGCCAGCGCCAACCACGCCATCGGGCTGGCCGGGGAGCTCCTCCGGGCGGGATTCGCCGAGGTGGCCATCGCCGGCGGGGGGGAGGCGGCCCTCACCCCGCTCACCTTCGCGGGGTTTTCCCGCGCCGGGGCCCTCTCCCTCAGGAACGACGAGCCGGAGCGGGCCTCGAGGCCCTTCGATCGCGAGCGGGACGGCTTCGTCCTGGGCGAGGGCGCGGGGGTCCTCGTCCTGGAGACCCTCGAGCACGCCCGAGCTCGAGGGGCCAGGATCTACGCGGAGCTTTTGGGCTTCGGGATGAGCGACGATGCCTACCATATCACCGCCCCGGACCCCGAAGGCCGCGGAGCGAGGGAGGCGATGGCGCTGGCCCTCCGCCGGGCGGGGCTCCCCCCTTCCGCAGTCGATTACATTAACGCCCACGGCACCTCCACACCCCTGAACGACAAGATCGAGACCCAGGCGATCAAGGAACTGTTCGGTGAGCACGCCAGGCGGCTCTCCATCAGCTCCACCAAGTCCCAGATCGGCCACCTGCTCGGCGCGGCCGCCGCTGTAGAGGCCATCGCCACGATCCTGGCCATCGGGGAGGACCTCGTCCCCCCGACGATCAACTACGAGCATCCCGACCCGGAGTGTGACCTGGATTACACTCCCAACAAGCCCCGACCCCGCCGGATAGATGTGGCCCTCTCCAACTCCTTCGGCTTCGGCGGGCACAACGCGGTCATCTGCCTCGGCAAGCCCCCATCCCTACCACCAAGCCCGGCCCCAGACCCGGATCAGAGCGAGAGCAGATGCGGACGCAGATGCAGATAGGGATGAGCCCATCCCTGCAAAGAGGGGTGCAGCCAGAGAGATGGAGCTGAGGGAGAACCCCGGGATAATCGGGCTTGGGGCCTCCGTCCCCCAGCACCGGCTGACCAACCGCGACCTGGAGCGGATGGTGGAGACCACCGATGAGTGGATCACCCAGAGGACGGGGATCAAGGAGCGGCGAGTCCTGAAGGAAGGCGAGGACCCCACCCTGCTGGGGGTGGAGGCCGCCCGGAAGGCGCTCGCCTCGGCGGGGGTCGGGCTCGACGAGCTGGACCTGGTGATCACTGCCGCTAACGTCCAGCTCATGCCGGTGCCGGGCTCCTCAGCGCTCATCCTCGATGAGCTCCAGCGACGGCTTCAGGAGGCCGAACCCCTAGATGTCGCCTTCTTCGACCTGATCGCCGGCTGCACCGGTTTCGTCTACGCCCTCGAGGTGGCCCGCCAGATGTTCCTCGGGGGCTACCGGCGGATCCTGGTGATCGGGCTGGAGGCCCTCTCGCGGTTCATCAACTGGGAGGAGCGGGAGACCTGCGTCCTCTTCGGCGACGGAGCCGGGGCGGTGATCGTCGGGCCGGTGAGAGGCGACCGGGGCATCCTCGCCTCCTACCTCGGCGGGGACAGCTCGGGGTGGCCCCTCCTGCGGGTCGAGGCCGGTGGGACCAAGCTACCCGCGAGCGAGGAGACCGTGGCTGCGGGGCTGCACTACCTCAAGATGGAAGGCCGAGGGGTCTTCGAGGAGGCGGTCAAGATGATGGAGCGGGCGAGCCTCCTGGCGCTCGAGCAGGCCGGGCTCACCGTGGAGGAGGTGGACTGGTTCGTCCCCCACCAGGCCAACCTAAGGATCATCAAGGCCTTCGCCAGGCGCCTCGGGATCCCTCAGGAGAAGGTCCTGGTGAACATCGACAGATACGGCAATACCTCGACGGCTTCCATCCCACTTGCCCTGGATGAGGCCCTCAGGGATAATCGACTCCGTGAGGGGGATCTGGTCGTGCTCACCGGCTTCGGAGCGGGGGTAACCTACGGGGCCAACGTGATCCGCTGGTAGGGCACTATAACTATAGGTGGCTAGATAGATAGTGCAGGCTCATTCAATATCAATATGAAGATACCCAGGTTCCGCAAGCAGCAATACTTCCGGATAAAGATGGACCAGCGGGAGCAGGTGGGGACCCTCTGGCGCAAGTGCCCCTCCTGTAAGGAGCTGGTCTTCCGAGAGCGGGTCCAGGAGAACCGGGGGATCTGCCCCCGCTGTGGGGGCTACTTCCCCCTCACGGCCCCGGAACGACTCGCCCTCCTGGCCGATGAGGGCTCATTCGAGGACATCTCAAAGCCGATTACGGCCGCCGACCCCTTGGGATTCGTCGACCGGAAGCCCTACCCAGAGCGGCTCCGGGAGGCCCAGGAGGAGACGGGCCTCCCCAGCGAGGTGCTAGTGGGACGGGCTCGGCTGGGAGGCCTCCCCATCGTCCTGGCGGTGATGGACTTCCGGTTCATTGGGGGAAGCATGGGCTCGGTGATGGGCGAGCAGCTCGCCCAT
>CAZCTZ010000117.1:0-3825 GCA_964501855.1 uncultured Thermotogae bacterium | reverse complement strand
CGGGTGAGCCGGCCCGAGGTGGGCTCCTCCTCGCCGGCGATGATCCGGAGCAGGGTGGTCTTCCCCGAGCCGTTCGGCCCGATCAGGGCGATCCGCTCGCCCCGGCCGATCTGGAAGGAGACCCCGCTGAAGACCTCCCGGTCGCCGTAGCGCTTGCTCAGCCCATCGGCCTGGACTAGGGCCATCTTCCTTTCCCCCTTCCAATCAGGACAAATCATAGCACGGGGGGCCGCCCTCGGCAAGGCGTCCTCACTTGCTTCGCTCGCCTGCTTGCCCTTGCCCTTGGCCTTTGCTCCCCCGCCGGGGGTGGCTAAAATCCCACGTATGAGCGCCATGACCACGTTCATGTTTGAGCTTGAGTTTGAGAGGATCGCGCTCCTCTTGCTCGGGCTTTGGCTCCTGCCGGGGGTGCTCACCGCGCTGATCCTCCTTGGGTTCATCGTCAAGCAGCTCCTGCGCGATCGGCGCTCGAGCGACCTCGCGGACGATGCCAAGCTGCTCCTGGTCGCGCTGGTGCTCGGCTTCATCCTGCTACCCCTGCTGATCGCCGCCCCGCTCTCAGGGTGGCTGGCCAACCGCCAGCAGGGCCGGCGAAGGCCAAGCCAGCAAGATGGAGGTGAAGGTGGAGGTGAACGTGGACAAGGACGAGAGCAGGAACGCGGGCCGGCAGCAGGAAGGGGCCGCGATGGGGATGGAAATGGAAATGGAAGGGGAGATCGAGCTTAGGCAGCTCTCCCTGGAGGACTACGACCAGATGATCGCCCTCTGGGAGAGGGCCGGTCTGCCCTACAAGCCCAAGGGGCGCGATTCCAGGAGGGCGATCGCCGCCCAACTGGAGCGCGACCCTCGGCTCTTCCTGGGGGCCTTCCTCGGGGGGAGGCTCATCGGGGTGGTGATCGGCAGCGACGATGGCCGGAAGGGCTGGATCAACCGGCTGGCGGTCGATCCCCGCTATCGCCGGCGGGGGGTCGCAACCCGCCTGGTCAGGGAGGTCGAGCGCCGCCTGCGGGCCCGCGGGAGGAGGATCATCGCCGTCCTGGTGGAGGATTGGAACGAGCCCTCCTTGGAGTTCTTCCAGCGACTCGGCTACCTCCTCGATCGTTCCATCCTCTACCTGAGCAAGCGCGAGGGCCCGGGGGTTTGATTTGATTGGTCAGTTTGGTTGGGTTAAGCCGGGCTGGGCGATGTTGACGCCTCCTCCGGAGGGGGCTATCCTTGGAAGACACCCGATGGTTGGGATTCGATTTCGGGCAGTGCAGCGCAGTCCGAGCCTGAGGTGAGGGAGGAGCTGAAGCCAAACGGACTATGAAACGGACTATGAAGAGCCTGTTGGGGAAGCTCGCTAAGCGGGTGCTCTTCGAGCCGCCTTCGCTCAAGCTGCTCCGCAAGCACGCGGAGAAGGTCCAGGCCACCCTGGAGAAGCTGATCGAGAGCATCGGGGACTACGCCGCGGGTAGGGAGATCGACTACGAGAGGATCTCTCACCTGGAATACGAGGCGGACCTCGCCAAGCAGGAGATCCGCTCGAGCCTCCCCCGCAGCGACCTCTTCCTGCCGGTCGCCCGCTCCGACCTGCTCGAGTTCCTCTGGCAGCAGGACAAGATCGCCGACAACTGCCAGGACGCCGCAGGGCTCCTCGCGCTCATGCGGGTGGAACTCACTCCTCAGATGGAGGCCAAGTTCCGTGAGCTAGCCGAGATATTGCGGAAGGGCACCAGGGAGTATGCCTCCCTGATCGAGAAGATGGGCGAGGTGCTGGAGAGCTCGCCCACCCCGGAGCGGGTCCGCGAGCTGTGGAACCTGATCGACAAGCTTAACCTGATCGAGCATGAGGCCGACCTCGCGGAGATGGCCCTGATCAAGATGGCCTACGCCGCCGAGGATATGGACAGCTTCCAGCGGTATCACCTGGTGCAGATCGCCCTGAAGCTGGGCTCGATCGCGGATCATATGCAGAATGCCGGCGGCCGACTGCGGATCATGACGGCCCGCTGGCACTAGAGCTAGATTAGATTTATTTAATTTAATTAGGTTTAGCTTTGTCCATAGCCGGTGTGGGCGCGGACTCGCCCGGGCGAGCCCGCGGGGTCGGACCTCACCGCCCCTTCTTTAGCTTTTGAGATGTGGGAGCTCATCCTGCTCTTCCTTGCGGGTTTTTACGTCGGTTGGAACATCGGGGCCAACGATACAGCCAACTGCATCGGGACCTCGGTCGGCTCCGGCCTCCTCTCCTATCGGCGTGCTGCCTACCTTGTGGCCTTCTTCGTGGTGGTGGGCGCGCTCTTGCAGGGGCACGGCGTGATGAAGACCATCGGGAAGGGGATCGTCACCGAGCAGCTCCCCATGAGGGCGATCCTGGTGGCGATGGCCTCCGCGGGGCTCTTTGTCACCCTGGCGACGGTGATGAAGCTCCCGGTCTCCACCTCCCAGGCGATCGTCGGTGGGGTCGCGGGGGTGGGCTTCTCCGCGGGGGCTGAGGTGGACTTGAGCAAGCTCCTTGTGATCGTCCAGGTTTGGGTTCTCTGCCCCTTCCTCACCGCGCTCTTGTCCCTGGTGCTCTACCACCTCCTGGCGGTGCCGCTGCGGCGGATCAGGCGGGTAGGCATCTGGGACTGGCTCCTGCAGAATCTGGTCATTCTCACCGCGGGGTATGTGGCCTTCTCCCTGGGGGCGAACGACGTGGGCAATGCCATCGGGCCGATCGCCAACCTGGGCTTCTCCCCGTGGTGGCTGGCGCTGCTGGGCGGTGGAGCCCTCGCCACCGGGGCGCTGCTCTACGGCCGAGGGGTGACGGAGACCGTCGGCGGGGGGATCACCCCCCTCGACCCCTTGAGCGCCGTCGCCGCTCAGGCCTCCGCGGCGCTGGCGGTCCACCTCTTCTCCATCCTGGGCATACCGGTCTCCACCACCCAGGCGGTGATCGGCGCGGTGGCGGGCGTCGGGCTGGTGAAGGGCGTGCGGGCCGTCAGCCGCCGGCGGATCGTCGAGATCGTCATCGGTTGGGTCGCCACCCCCACGACCGCGGGGCTCTTCTCCTTCGGACTCTACCGGCTGGTCGCCTCGATCTGACCGACCGGGGCCGAGGGCTCGATTTCGATTTTGATGGAGATGGGACTTTCGTTATAATCAAATTCGGGGCCGGGCAGCCCCCTCTTCGAGTCTCATCCCCAATCTCAGCACCCTCTCACCACCTGAGGGCTACCCGGCCCCTGCCTTGGTGGTGGTGGTTTCCTCGCTGCCGTTGCCCGTTCGCTGGAAGAGGCGGTTGAGCAGGTATACCAAGCCCATCCCGATCGCCGTCCCCAGCATCACCCCCTCGCCGGGCTTCGCGCCCAGCTCGAAGAGCTGCTGGGTGTAGCCGCAGTGATCGCAGTGGAGATATTCGTTCTTCTGGGCCTTGATCGTCCGGAGCTTCGAGGTGCAGATGGGGCACTCACGCGGCTGGAGCACCTCGGTGGGGAGCCGCTCGAAGCCCTTCCGCAGGAGGGCCAGCTCGACCTCCTTGGCGTTCTCGTAGACCCAGACGGGGACCTTGATCGTCTTGTAGGCTTCGAGGTCCTTCATCGGCTCCAGCTCACCCCACCCTCACCTCGGGCTCCATTGTAGAAAATGCTCCAAAGTAGGATTATAGGAATTTTCTACCAAGATGTCAAGAGGGGGCGAGAATCCGCTCTGGATGGGGATTTGCTCCACTCCACTCCACTCATCCCCGCTTGGGCCCTCCCAGCCCCAGCCGGGCCAGGAGCCGCTCGTAGAGCTGGCTCAGCCGCCGCCGGAGGAGCCAGCCAGCTAGCAGGAGGAAGCCGGCTCCGACGGCGATGGCGA
>CAZCTZ010000116.1:0-3854 GCA_964501855.1 uncultured Thermotogae bacterium | reverse complement strand
GCCCCTCGGGCAGGACCCGCCAGGGGCCGACTCCCGAAAGGAGCGCGGACAGGATCAGGACGAAGAACAGCGCGAGGAGGCTCCCCCTCGCCCGGTTCGACCCGGGCTTCGGTTCGCTGCCGCGGTGCTGGGCGAACATGATCGCAAAGAGGATTAGAGAGACGACCGCACCGGCGTAGATGATCACCTGGATGACGGCCAGGAACTCCGCGCCTAAAGTCAGGAAGAGGCCCGCGACCCCGATGAGCATCGCCGCCAGCCAGAGCGCACTGTAGGTGAGCGTCTCGGTCCTGACGGCCAGGATCGCCGTCGCCACGGTGTAGAGCGCCAGGATCACAAAGAGGCTCATCCGCCCTCAGGCCCCCTTCGCCTCCGTCCCTATCTCCACCTTCTCTTCCGCTTCCGCTCCCTTTCCTTCACTCTCCCTCTCCTTCTCCCCTTCCGCCTCCGCCGCCTGCGCCTGCCGGCGGGCCCAGATCTCCTGGAGTTTGGGCTCGAGGACCCCCAGCTCCTCCGGCGAGCGGAGGAACTGAGCTCGGTCGTAGCGGGCCAGCTCGAAGTCGTGGGTGTGGCGGATCGCCCCGGTAGGGCAGACATACTCGCACCAGCCGCAGTAGGTGCACATCGCGATATCGACCTCGGGGTGCCTGCGGAGCTCGCCGCGGGGCATCGCGGGGTGGCCGAACTCCTTCCCCGGGGCGGCGACCTCCTTCCACTCGACCATCCGCAGGGCGCCGTTCGGGCAGGCCTCCTCGCACATCCCGCAGCCGACGCAGATGTTCATGTCCAGGAATAAGCGCCCGCGGAATCGCTCCGGGAGGGGGTCGCGCCGCTCAGGGTAGCCCACGGTGACCGCCCGCCGGAGGAAGTTCCTCAAGGTGGTCGCCATCCCCCGCAGGGCGCCGACCAGCGGCGGTAGGAAGCGATAATAACGGTCTCGCTTGCCGGTCACCCTAGCCGATCACCTCCACCAGGATCGCGGTGTAGAGCAGGTTCACCAGCGAGAGCGGGAAGAGCACCTTCCAGTTGATGTCCAGGAACTGGTCGATCCTGACCCGCGGGAGCGAGTTCCACACCCAGAAGACGAGGAACATCAGCGCGGCGGACTTGATAGCGAACCAGACGATCCCCGGCAGGAAGGGCCCCTGCCAGCCGCCGAGGTAGAGGGTCACCGCCAGCGCCGCGGTGAAGAACACGTTGGCGAAGAGCGCCACGAAGAAGAAGCCGAACCGCATCCCGCTGTATTCGGTGACGTAGCCCGCGACCAGCTCCGATTCGGCCTCCGCGAGGTCGAAGGGGATGACGCCGATCTTGCCGATCATCGCCACCAGGAAGATGAACAGTCCCAGCGGCTGCAAGGCCGCATACCACAGACCTCGCTGGGCGAGGACGATCTCCCGGGTGTTGGCGCTCCCCGCGAGCATGATCACCGCTATGGCCGAGATCAGTAGTGGGATCTCGTAGGCCACGTCCATCGCCGCGGCCCGCAGGCCCCCGATCAGGGAGTACTTGTTGTTGGAGGCCCACCCGGCGAGGATCTCACCCAGGGGCGCGAGCGCCGCCAGGGCGAAGATCAGGATCAGCCCGTCCCGGACGTCGGTGAGCAGCAGGCCCTCCCCGAAGGGTATCGGCGAGAGCGCGACCACCGCCGGGACGAAGGTGAGGTAGGGCGCGATCCGGAAGCCCCACCTCTCCGCCCGCTCGGGGATGATGTCCTCCTTGAAGATCAGCTTGAACCCGTCAGCGATAAACTGGAAGAGGCCGAATGGCCCCGCGCGGTTCGGCCCCCACCGCTGGCCGAAGTCGGCGAAGAGCTTCCGGAAGACGTAGGTGAGGACCCCGCCGGCGGTGAAGAAGACCAGGAAGACCCCGAGCGAGCCGCCGATGTAGATCCCGACCTGTGTCCAACTCATCGCTGTCTCACCCTTCGCCCTTTCATCAGCGGTCGACGCAGCCCATGCATAGGTCGATGCTCCCGTTGGTCGCCACCAGGTCGGGGATGATCAGCCCGCGGCCGATCTCCGGCAGCACCGATAAGTTCTGGAAGGAGGGCGAGCGGACCTTCACCCGATAAGGGTAGGTGGAGCCCCTCCCGACCAGGTAGAAGCCGATCTCCCCACGGGGGCCCTCGAGCCTGGAGTAGTGCTCCCCTTGGGGTCGGACCAGGAGCTGGTAGCCCTTCTCCAGCTCGGGGAGGATCACCGGCCCCTCCGGCAATTTTTTCAGCGCTTGGCGGATGATCCGGCAGGACTGGCGCATCTCCTCCATCCGGACGAGGTAGCGGGCGTAGCAGTCGCCGGCCTCCTCCACGGGGATGTCGAACTCCACCTCGCCGTAGGCGAAGTAGGGCTCGGCCTTGCGCAGGTCGAACTGGACCCCCGAGGCGCGGAGCATCGGCCCGGTCACCCCGTAGTTGATCGCGAGCTCGCGCGGGAGGACGCCCACCCCGCGGGTGCGCATCAGGAAGGTGTCGCTCGTCCCTAGGAACTGGTCGTATTCCTCGATCTTCCGCTCGAGGATCTCGACCACCCTCAAAGCCTCCCTGACGAAGTTCCCCGGTAGGTCGGCCTTCACCCCGCCGAACCGCAAGAAGTTGTGATGCATCCGCGCGCCGGTCACCGTTCTCATCAAATTCAGGATGAGGTCCCGCTCGCGGAAGCAATACCAGAAGGCATTCAGTGCGCCGACGTCCAGGCCAAAGGTCCCCAGCCAGAGGAGGTGGCTCTGGATCCGGTCGAACTCCAATAAAATCGTCCGGATGAACTGCGCCCGCGGCGGCGGCTCTATCCCCAGGAGCTCCTCGACGGCCTTGACGTAGGCCGCCTCGTAGTGGAGCGAGGCGGCGTAATCCATCCGGTTGCAATCGACGATGAACTGAGGCCAGCGGATCCGCTCGGCCATCTTCTCCATCGACCGGTGGAGATACCCGATGACCGGCTCGAGCGCGAGGACGATCTCCCCGTCCAGGGTGAGCTTGAGCCTGAGCACCCCGTGGGTCGAGGGGTGCTGCGGGCCCATGTTGAGGATGAGCGTCTCACCTACCTGCTCCTCTGCCTCCTCCTCGGGCTTGGGCTTGGTCTCTTCTGGGCTCATCTCGGTCTTGGAAGTTACCAGCCCTCCTCGGGGTTGAAGCTGACCCGGTCCTCGCCCTCGGGCCCCTTGCTGACGAACTGCTCCCGCTCCATATCGTAGTCCTTGCGCAGGGGGTGGCCCTGCCAGGGCTCGGGGAGCAAGATCCGCTTCAGGTTAGGATGGCCCTCGAAGACGATCCCCATGAGGTCATAGGTCTCCCGCTCGAGCCAGTCGGCGCTCCGCCAGATCCCCGCAAGGGAAGGGACACGGGGCTCATCGCCGGGGCAGCGCGTCTTCAAGATCAGATGGCGGAGCTTGCTGTAGGAATACAGGTTGTAGATGACCTCGAACTCGCCCCGCTCGGCGCGATAGTCGACCCCGGTGATGCAGGCTAGGTAGTCGTAGCCTAGCTCCCTAGCCGCACGGGCGAGCTCGACCAGCCCCTCCCGGCGGACCACCAGCGCGGGCTTGTCCACGATGAGCTGCTCCTCCACAATGAACTCCGCGAACCGCTCCTTCAGGGCCTGGAGGTCCTCGTTCTCTTTCGCTTCCGCCTTTTCTTTCGCTTTTGAGATCGCGTTCATCTCACCCTGATCTTGTTCGGACCAGCCTCCCCCGCAAGGCCTGGAGTGAGGCCCCTCTCCGGCAGACCTTCTCCTGGAGCTTCATCAGCCCGTCCAGGAGCGCCTCGGGCCTGGGAGGGCAGCCGGGCACGTAGACATCCACGGGAATGATATGGTCCACGCCCTTGACGATGTTGTATCCGAATCGCTTGTAAGGCC
>CAZCTZ010000115.1:0-3868 GCA_964501855.1 uncultured Thermotogae bacterium | reverse complement strand
GCGATCGCCCGGGCGATCGCTTGGCGGATCCACCAGGTGGCGTAAGTCGAGAACTTATACCCCTTCTCGGGATCGAACCGCTCCACGGCGCGCATCAGCCCGATGTTCCCCTCCTGGATGAGGTCTAGAAGGGGCAGCCCGTAGCCCATATACCTGCGGGCGATCGAGACCACCAGCCGGAGGTTGGCGGTGATGAACCTCTCCTTGGCTTCGGGGTCGCCCACCTTGACCCGGCGGGCCAGCTCCCGCTCCTCCTCCTCGGTGAGCAGTGGGACCTTCCCGATCTCCCGCAGGTAGCGCTGGAGGAGGGTGCGCGCGGTCACCTCCTCCGGAGCGGCCTCATCGGCTTGGCCCTGGTCTTGCCCTTCCAGTCCCGGCTTGGGCTTGGCCTCCTCCGGCATCATCGCCCCCTTCCCTGCCTCGGTGAGCCCATTTTAGCCCGAAATGGGGGCGGACTTAAAGGGGCCGGTTACACAAGGGAGGGGCTCGCTTCTGGTGGATTGCCACCCTGGTCGGTCCAGATAGATGCAGGCTAGTCCTGATCGAAATCGAGAAAGAGCAGGTGCTGTTCGCTCTGGTCATGCTGATCCAGTATGACTTCGAGCCCGAGCGGGCTTGGGCGCTGATCGAGAGCCACGGCGGTTGAAAGCCTGCCCTGCCCTCACCAGCTTGACGGGAGGGCCCAGATCTGCTATTAGATCTAGCATGCTGGTCCGGAGGCTCCTAGCCCACCTGCCGGAGGAGAGGCCCCTAGCGATCCTCATCTGCGGGCTGCCCGGCTCGGGGAAGAGCTGGCTCGCCCGCCGCTTGCTGCCTCATCTCCACCTCGGTCCGGGGGCTGAGGGTGAGGGTGAAGGCGGGGCGGTCCACCTCCGGACCGATCAGGTCCGTCGGGAGCTCTTCCCCCAGCGGCGCTACACCCTCGAGGAGAGCGAGGCTACCTATCGGGAGCTACTCCGCCGGGCGATCTCGGCCCTCCTTGAGGGGAGGAGCGTCATCCTGGACGGGACCTACCTTGTGACCCGGTTCCGCGAGGAGGTCTACCAAATGGTGCGCTCGCTGGGGCTGCCGCTGGTCGTCATCCTCGCCACGGCACCGGAAGAGGCCATCAAGGAGCGGTTCGCCCGGCGGGTGAAGGCCCGAGCCGAGGGCGAGGAAGAGGAAGAAGAGGGGGAGGACCTCTCCGAGGCGAGCTACCTGGTCTACCTGGAGATGAAGGAGAAGCTGGCGGCCGATCCGGAATATGGCCTGCCGAGCGCAGCAGAGGTCCGATCTTGGGGTCAGGACATCCAGCTCCTCGTGGTGGACACGGAGCTGGGCGAGCTCAGACTCGCCGGGGACCCTCACCCTCCCTCTTGCCCTCGCTCTCGCCCTCACACCGCCTCTGTTATCACCTCTGCAGGACCTGAGCCAGGCTCGAGGAGCCCGAGGGGAGCCCCCAAAGCCGGGGCTGAAACCGAAGCCGGCCTCGATGGCCTCTACCGGCTCTTCGCCGAGCTCGAGGCGGTCATCTTCGATATGGATGGGGTGATAGTCCGCAGCGAGGAGGCCTGGATCCGGAGCGAGCGGGAGTTCCTCGAGAGCCGCGGCATCCGCCTGGGCGAGGCGGGCTGGCGGGATTTCCAACTCCGCTATGCCACCTACCTAGCGGGGCGGAACCAGGCCGAAGCGGCGCGGTTCTACCAGCAGGTCTTCGGACTGCCCGAGCCGGTGGAGGCCATCCGTCGGGAGCGGATGGCGCTCGTCCGGCGCTACTTCGCGGAGGTCGGGCTGATGCCCGGGGTGCGCCCCCTGATCGAGGCGCTGTATGAGGGCGGGCTGAAGCTGGGCGTGGCCTCGGGCTCGCCGATGGAGCTGATCGAGCTGGTGCTGAGGCGCCACGATCTGGGGCGATTCTTCCAGGCGGTGATCTCCGGAGACCAGCTCCACGAGGGGAAGCCCAACCCGGCGATCTACCTCCTTGCGGCCCGGGAATTGGGCGCCGAGCCCTCGCGGTGCCTCGTCTTCGAGGACGCACCGAACGGGGTTCGGGCCGCAGCCCAAGCGGGGATGCACTGCGTTTACCTTCCCAACCCGGCGCTCCCCTGGGCCGGCGAGGTCCCCGCCGACTTCACCATCAAGTCCTTCGAGGAGATAGACCTCGAGAGGCTCAAGCTATGGCTCTCGCGGGCTCGGCGATAGCCAGGGGGTTTCGATCTTGATCTTGATTAAATTAAGCCAGGGTGGGGATCACCATCGGGTCCACACTGCACTACCAGACCAGCGCCCAGCGCTTGCGCTTACTACTCCAACTTGGCCCGCAGGCGGCTGCTCAGGTAGTCGATCGACCAGACGAGCGCGATCACGAGCAGGGTGAGCATGCTTGCCTGGGGGAACTGCCAGGATTTGAGGTGGGCGAACAGCCGCCAGCCGATCCCCCCGCCGCCGACCACCCCGACCACGGTGGCCATCCGGACGTTGATGTCCCAGCGATACAGGGTGAAGGAAAGATAAGGGTTGATGATCTGGGGGATGATCCCGTAGCGGATCACCTGGAGGCGGTTCGCCCCGGTAGCGGTGATCGCCTCCACCGGGCCGGGGTCGATCGACTCGAGCTGCTCCGAGTAGAGCTTGATCAGGTCGGCGATGGAGTGGACGAGCAACGCCAGTGCGCCGCAGAAGGAGCCCATCCCCACCCAGACGGCGAAGATGATGGCCCAGATGATCGCATCCACGGAGCGGATGAGGGAGGCTGCGGCTCGGATGACCATGTAGATCGGGCGGAGGAGCGGTCCGCGCATCAGGTTCCGCGCCGCGAGGAAGCTCAACGGCCCGGCGACGAGGACGGCGAAGAAGGTCGCCATCATCGCCATGAAGAACGTCTCCAAAAGGAGCTTCAACCCCAGCCCGAGGAGCGAGAAGTCCGGGGTGGCGAGCGCCCGCCAGAACTTGGCCGTCTTCGGCGCACCGCGGACGAGCGCGAGGAAGTCCACCTTCGTCACGCCGAAGGCCGCGCCGAGGGTGAGGAGGAGCATGAGGAGGAGGGCGAGCCCCCAACTGGTGCGATACCAGCGTGGGCGCTCCCTCCCCGGCTCCAGGACCGGTTCCGCAAGCACCAGCCCGCTCAGTCGCTCCGCGGGCGACCTTCCTGTAGGATCGAGCCAAGCTAAGGGCAGCAGCGGGAGCGTGAGGTGCCAGAGGAGCCAGTAGAGGAGCCTTTCTGGCAGCGAGGGTAGGCTCAAATCCTCGCGGAGGAGCTCCCGCCCGAGGAGGCGCATCCCCAACGAGGTGCTGAAGCTCTCCCAGAGCGCCGCCCCCTCCACGACGAAGAGGAGGAGCCACCACCAGGGCGTGAGCAGGTAATTCTCCTCGCCGAAGCGGAGGAAGCTGTAGGAGCAGGTCCCGATCGCCCAGAGGTAGGCCAGCGCTAGACCATCGGCAAGAGGGATGAGGAACCGCGGACGGGCCGCCTGCAGCCTCCCCTGGAGCGCCTCCAACCGCGCTGCGGCCGTGGTCGTGGTCATGCCCGTGTTCATGTTCATACGATCTTCTCCCTCACCCGACCGGAGATGTAGTCCAGCGCCCAGACCACTAAGGCGATCGCGACAATCACCGCCCCCACCTTCGACCAGTCCAGCTCATGCTTGTAGTAGAAGAACAACCGGCCGATCCCGCCGCCGCCGACGAGCGCCACCACCGTGGCCATCCGGACGTTGATGTCCCAACGGTAGAGGGTGAAGGCCAGGTAGGGCGGGATGATCTGGGGGATGACGGCATACCGGATGGTCTCCAGGAAGCTCGCCCCCGTGGCGGTGACCGCCTCCACCGGCCCGGGGTCGATGTGCTCGACCTGCTCGGAGTAGAGCTTCCCCAGCGCGGCGATGGTGTG
>CAZCTZ010000114.1:0-3875 GCA_964501855.1 uncultured Thermotogae bacterium | reverse complement strand
TCGTCCCCGGCGGCTTGGAGGTTATATCATAGACGACCCGGGTCACGCCGGGGACCTCGCTGGTGATCCGCGAGGCGACCCGCTCGAGCAGCTCATAGGGGAGGGGGAACCAAGCGGCGGTCATCCCATCGACGGAGTGGACCGCCCGGAGGGCCACCACCTCCCCGTAGCCGCGCTCATCGCCGAGGATCGCCACGCTCCGGTGGGGGAGGAGCACCGCGAAGTATTGCCAGAGCTTGGGGGCCAGCCCCGCCCACTCGACCTCCTCCCGGAAGATGGCATCGGCCTGCTGGAGGCGCCTCGCCCGCTCGGGGGTTACCTCCCCCAGGATGCGGACGGCTAGCCCCGGCCCGGGAAAGGGCTGCTCCCGGATTATCTCATCGGGGAGGCCGAGCCGTCGGGCGAGCGCTCGCACCTCGTCCTTGAAGAGGTCGCGCAAGGGCTCGATAAGCTTGAGATTGAGCCGCTCGGGCAACCCGCCGACGTTGTGATGGCTCTTGATCCGGCGGGCGCCGCGTGCGCCGGCGCTCTCGATCACATCGGAGTAGATCGTCCCCTGGACTAGCGCCTCGATCGGCCCGCACCCCCTCTCGTGCTCGCGGGCCAGCCGGCGGGCCTCCTCCTCGAAGACCTCGATGAAGGCCCTCCCGATGCGGCGGCGCTTCTCCTCGGGGTCGGTCACTCCCCGCAGCGCCGCGAAGAACCGCTCGCTCGCCTCGACGCAGTGCACCTTGAGCCCTAGCCCCTCCAGGGCCCTCCGCACCCGGTCGCCCTCGCCCAGTCGCATCAGCCCGGTGTCGACGAAGATAGGGATCAGCCGGTCGCCGATCGCCCGGTGGACCAGCACAGCCGCGGTCGTCGAGTCCACCCCGCCGGAGACGGCCGCTAGGCACCCTCCGATGCCCCGGAGCTGCTTGCGGAGGGCCGCGAGCCGCTGCTCTAGGTGGTCTGCGGCCGCGGGGTCCCACCGCTCGCGCACGCCGCAGATCCGGAAGACGAAGTTCTCCAGGAGCTTCTTGCCCTTGGGTGTGTGGACCACCTCGGGGTGGAACTGGAGGCCGAAGAGCGGCCGCTGGCGGTGGCGGATCGCGGCGTAGGGGACGGCCTCCGTCCGCGCCAGGGCGATGAAGCCCTCTGGCAGCTCGACCACGCTGTCGCCGTGGCTCATCCAGACCAGCTCCCGCCGCTCAAGGCCCGCAAAGAGCTCATCCTCTGTGAGGAGCTCCAGCCACCGGGGACCGTATTCGCGCTCCTTGGCTCGGGCGACCCGGCCGCCCAGCTCCCAGGCGAGGAGCTGCATCCCATAGCAGATGCCCAGGATCGGTAGCCCGAGCTCCCAGATGCCCCGGTCCGGGCGGGGCGCACCCGGCTCGTAGACCGAGGCCGGCCCGCCGGAGAGGATCAGCCCCTTCACCTCGGGCCCCTCGAGCTCGCGGGCGGGCAGGTCGAAAGGGACGATCTCGCAGTAGGCGCCGAGCTCGCGGATCCCCTTGGCGATGAGCTTGGTATACTGCGAGCCGAAGTCCAGGATCAGGATCTTCTCCCTGGGTGCCATCTTCTGTTCAGCTCTAGAATACCCGAAGCGGCGAGCCCGCTGCAATGGCGATGGTGATGGTAGAAGAAGCGAGCAAGGGAAGACCACCTAGCCGAGCTCGAGCCCGAGGAGCCGCGCCAGGGGGGCCATCACCTGGCCGAGCTGGGCGTGGATCACCAGGTCCGCTAGGTGGTCGAAGGCAGTCGGGTCGCGGTTGACGATAGCGATCCTCGCCCCGGCGGAGGCCGCCTGGGGGACGAGTCCCGCGACGGGGTAGACCTCGAGCGAGGTGCCGAGCACCAGGAGCAGGTCCGCCTGGGCGACCTCCCGTGAGGCCTCGGTGAAGCTCGCGGGGAGCTGCTCCCCGAAGAGGACGACGTCCGGCTTGAGGAGCCCGCCACAGTGGGGGCAGCGGGGCACCTTCTCGCCCACTTCCTCCAGCTTGGCAAACACCTCCTCGATCGGGAGGCGATACCCGCAGCGGATGCAGACGGCCTCGCGGTAGCTCCCGTGGACCTCCCAGACCCTCCGTGAGCCGGCAGCGCGGTGGAGGCCGTCGATGTTCTGGGTGATCACGCCCCCGAGGAGGCCGCGCTCCTCCAGCTTGGCCAGGACCCGGTGGGTGATGTTCGGCTCCGCTTGGGTGAGGACGGCGAACCGCTCTCGCCAGAACTCGTAAAACCTGGCGGGATCGCTGAGGAAGCCCTCCCGGCTGGCGATGATGGTCGGGTCGTAGCGCTCCCAGAGGCCGCTCCCCGGCGAGCGGAAGTCAGGGATGCCCGATTCGGTGCTCACACCCGCGCCGGTGAGCGCGAGGGCATACTCCGCTCGGCGGAGCATCTCCGCCAGGCGGGCGACCTGCTCTGCGAGCGCGCTCATCGGTCGGCTCCTCCTGCGCCATGCCCGATCCTGGTATATGCCCTTGGCCAGGACCTTGGGGGCAAGCCTTTTGGCAAGGCAGCGATATCGATATATCTTATCTCCCCTCGCCTCTTCCTCGATTTGCTTTTGCTCCGAACTAATCCGGGCGCATCACCAGGACGGGGCAGCGAGCGGCCTCGATCACCCGCTCGGTGACCGAGCCGATCAGGATCCTTCGTGGGCCACGGCGGCCGACCTTGCCGATCACGATCAGGTCAGCGCCGATCCGCTCGGCCACCTCGACGATCACCCGATGGGGCGTCCCCTCCTCGATGAGCTTCCGGAGCTGGATCCCCTCGCTCTGGGCCCGGTCTTCCAGGTAGTCGAGGTAGTTCTCTCCCTCCTGATGAAGCTCCCGCCGGAGCTCCTCTTGGTCCTTCCTGGTCAGGTGGGCCAGGGATTCCAAGGCCGTCTCGTCGACCACGTGGAGCGCGTAGAGCTCGAGCCCGTAGCCCTTAGCGAGCTTGATCGCGAACTCGCCCGCCTCCATCGAGTAGTTGGAGCCGTCGATCGGGACCAGCACCCGCTTGAAGATCTTTTCCATTTTATATTTATAGGCCTTCCCCCCGCTCTGCTCCCGCTGGGGCCGCCTTCTCCTTCTCTTCGGCGCGGGCCCGCTCCCGCCAGGCCTTGAGCCGCTTCATCTGGAAGATCGTCTCCCGCTCGACCTCCGCCAGCATCGACTCGATGTAGCGGATCGTCTCCTCATACTCCGGGATGAAGATGTTCTCCAGGGCGTTGACCCGCCGCTGGGTCTTCCGGAGTTCCTCGGCCAGCCGCCAGGCGGTCGTCTCCGTCTCCGCGAGCCTCAAGATGACTTCCAAAGCCTCACAGAACCGCCGCAGGGCCTCATCCAGCTTGAAGGAGGTCCCAAGGAGGCCGAACTGGGGCTCCACCTCGCGCACCTCGCGCTCCATCAGGGGGACGACCACGCCCATGATCGACCGCTCGTGGACGCGGATCCTGGCCCGCGCGCCGCAGGCGAGCGCCGCCCGCTCCACCTGCTCCTGCCCCAGCTCGACGATCGCCTCCACCAGCGCCTGGAAGGCCACCCCCAGCTTGGAGTTGACCTCACGGCGGAGGTGCTCCGCATCGTCGATGATCCCGAGGAGCTCGCTCACCAGGACCTCGCGCTTCTCCTCCAGGAGCTCATGGCCGGTGCGGGCCATCGCCAGTTGCTCCTTCAGCTCGAGGAGGGTCGACTTCGTCGGGGGGACCTCAAGGGGCGCCATCTCGTCAATCTCCTTCCATTTCTATTCCCATTTCCATCACAACGACCAGGGCTTCCAGTATTTCTCGATCTGCTCGCGCTTCACCCGGATGAGCTCCTCCTTGGGGAGGAGGCCCAGGGCCTTCCACCCCAAATCGAGGGTCTCCTCGATCGTCCGGTTCGCATCGCCTTGGTTTAGGAACTCCTGCT
>CAZCTZ010000113.1:0-4076 GCA_964501855.1 uncultured Thermotogae bacterium | reverse complement strand
GAGGTAGTTCTCGATGATCCCGTTGTGGATCACGGCCAGGGTCTTCTTGCAGTCGTGATGCGGGTGGGCGTTCTCATCGGTGGGGCGGCCGTGGGTCGCCCACCGGGTATGGCCGATGCCCACCTGAGAGCTGAGCTTCCGTTGATGTTGATGCTGATGCTGATGCTGAGCCCCCCGGGTGGCACTCACCCCTGACTCCCAAAGGGCCTGCTCTAGCCGGTGGAGCTTGCCCGCCCGTTTGACGATGACGAGCTTCCCTGCCCGTGAGCCCGCGGTATCTACCGCCTCGATCACGGCGATCCCCGCCGAGTCGTAGCCGCGGTATTCCAGCCGCTTCAGGCCGTCGAGGAGGATCTCCTCCACCTGCCTAGGGCCGATATAGCCGATGATGCCGCACATTTCGCCTCCTCATAGGTGAATAAATCCCGCTTGGAGTATAGCATACAGGGGTTCCCTCCTCAAATCCCCCAATCCCAATCCGGTCGGTCGGCCAGGGGCGGAGCTGGCGAGCTCGCGCTGGAAATCCCCCATGGGAAGAGCCCTCAATGGCGGCCCATTTTGTAAAAGATACGGGGCTCTGTTATAATTACGGCAGACTCGAGACCGAGATCAATCAAGAGAGGAGGTCCTCGCGATGCGTGAGGTGGAGGTCAAGGCGCTTCTGGTCGATCCTGTCCATAACTCCCCGGTGATCCTGCTCAAAGATCAGAATTCGGATATGGTCGTGCCGGTCTGGATCGGCAGCCCCGAGGCCACGGCGATCGCCATCGAGCTCCAGAACAAGACCTTCCCCCGGCCGCTCACCCATGACCTGCTCAAGGAAGTGATCCTCGCGCTGGGCGGCGAACTGGAGAAGGTGGTCATCGACCACATTCAGGATGGGACTTATTACGCGACGATCTTCATCCGCACCAAGGAGGGCACGATCGAGGAGATCGACGCCCGCCCATCGGACTCCGTCGCACTGGCCCTGAGGATGGGCAGCCCGATCTACATCGCCGATGAGGTCTTCGAGGCCTCGGCGATCGAGCTGCCGCTCACCGAGGAGGAAGAGGAGCGGGAGCAGTTCAAGAAGTTCGTCGAGGAGATCGACCTGGCCGAGTTCAAGAAGTTCATCCAGTAATCATTGGCAGGCGCCAATGTAACCGGGCAGGCCAAGCCGGCAGGCCTAGGGCTTTGTTCGCCTATCGAGGATTCGCGCATCGCGAGGGAGTGCTAGCAGGTCCTTCTCGGTCAACCCCGAGTTGAGTTTGATCTCATTTATGACAGTTATGTGCCTCTCCCGGCGGAGCTTCTCCCTTACCTCCCGGGCGAGATAGGTCTCTAGCCGCTTCGGCATGAAGGTCAGCGGGTCCACCCAGATCAGTTGGCGCTCCATCCGCCGGCCGAGCCCTCTCAGCTCCACTGCCTCTGAGGGGACCGCCTCCAGGATGTAATCGCCCACCTGGAGGGCTCCCACCTTGAGGGTGAGCGCCAGCTCGATCTCGAGCTCGGAGTCAGCGGCTTCCAAACCCGGAGCTGAGGCCCCGGACACGGAGATGGAGAGACCCAAACTCAGACTCAGAGGGCTAGGGGCAAGGCCGGTCCTAGCCAGCTCCCCCACGGTGATCACCCTGAGCCGGAGCTCCCTCTTCGGGAGGGCGATCTCCTGGGTGAGCCTCAGCGAGAAGCCCTCCTCCTGGAGCCGATGGACGATCGAGAGCAGGTCCAGGTTGAGCGACTCCAGGAGGGGATAGAGCAGGTGGGCTTCGGTGATCTCCTGGATGATGATCGTGTTGATCACCGGCATATATTGCGAGAGGACGTTCCCCTTCAGGGTGTAGACCTGGCCGCGCATCCCCGGGGGATCGAGGAACTCCACCCGGAGGACCCCCTGGCCGAGTAGCGCGCCGATCTTCAGCCGGCTGGCGCCCCGCTCCTTCCCCTCGGGGAGCTTCTGACTGACGATGGTCACCACCGCCTCCAGGTCGCGGATGCCCCGGTAGACCTCCTCCAGCCGGGTGAGGAACTCCTCCAACTTGGGCTGGGTTTGAGCTTGAACCCGAGCTTTGTGGATTACACCCGAGGTGATGGCCACGGCGAGGAGCAAGACCAGCGTGAAGGCTACCGCTCGCTTTCCATCCATCTCGATCCTGTCGGCCCCCTGCCACATTGTAGTCGCGGGCTGTGCGGAACCGCAAGTCAGTTGACAGGATCTGCGAGGATCAGCTATCCTGCCCCGGGGTGATGGAGGATGCTCCGGACGGTGCGAGAGCTTGATGTGGAGGGGAAGCGGATCCTGGTCCGGGTCGACTTCAACGTGCCGCTGCATGAGGGCAAGGTCGCGAACGACAAGCGCCTCCGGGAGAGCCTGCCCACGATCAACTACCTCGTCGAGCGGGAGGCCAAGGTGATCCTGGCCTCGCACCTCGGCCGGCCCAAGGGCAAGGTGGTGGAGGAGCTCCAGCTGGACCCCGTAGCCCAGCGACTTTCTGAACTTCTGGGCCGGCCTGTGCGGAAGCTCCCCGACTGTATCGGTCCCCAGGTCGAGCAGGCCGTCGCCGAGCTGGAGCCGGGCGAGGTCGTTCTCCTGGAGAACCTGCGCTTCCACCCCGGCGAGGAGGCGAACGACCCGGAGTTCGCCCGCGCACTGGCCAGCCTGGCGGACCTCTTCGTCAACGACGCCTTCGCCACGGCCCACCGTCGGCACGCCTCCAACTGGGGCGTCGCCCAGCACCTCCCCGCGGCGGCGGGCTTCCTCATGGAGCGGGAGCTCGAGGCCCTGAGCAAGGTCCGGGATAACCCGGAGCACCCCTTCGTCGCGCTGATCGGCGGGGTGAAGGCCGAGGACAAGGTGGGAGTGCTGATGGACCTCCTCGGGAAGGTGGACACCTTCCTCATCGGCGGGGGGGTCGCCTTCACCCTGCTCCGGGCCCAGGGGAAGGAGGTCGCTAGCTCCCCGGTGGATGAGTCGCTGCTTGGGGAAGGAGCGCGCTTCCTCGAGGAGGCGCGCCAGCGCGGAGCGAAGGTGGTCCTGCCGAGGGACGTCCAGGCCGCGCCCCAGCCGAGTCCCCAGGTCGAGTCGCGGACCGTCCCCATCGAGGGGATCCCCTCCGGCTGGATGGGCCTGGACATCGGCCCGGAGACGATCGAGGAGTTCAAGGAGCACATCGAAGGGGCCAGGACGATCATCTGGACCGGCCCGCTCGGGGCGTTCGAGGTGCCCCAATTCGCCGCGGGGACCCGCACGATCGCCGAGGCGGTTGCCGCCTCCCCGGCCTTCAGCGTGATCGGCGGGGGCGAGACGGCCGAGGCGGTGGAGGAGTTCGGCCTGGCGGAGAAGATGAGCCACGTATCGACCGGCGGGGGCGCCTGCCTCCACTTCCTCCGGGGGAAGGAGCTGCCCGCGGTGGAGCCCCTGCGGGCTTAGTTTGATTTGATAGGCCGACTGAACTGAACTGAGAGGCTACCATGGAGATCCGGATCCGAATCGACGTCGAGCTCAAGGGGAGCGGCGACGGCGGTGACGGGGAGGAGAGGGTCCTCTACTGCCCCCTCTGCCGAGCCCGGGGCGAGCGCGTCCGGATGCGCCCGGGCAAGCTCCTGATCCGCTCGCCCCATGTGGTCCTCCAGCCGAGGCCGTGGTTCGCCCTCCTCCGCCGGTGGCGGTGGCTGCGGTGGGCGGTCGAGTTGCCCCCGGTGGCGCGGCTGGTCGCACGCCATGAGCGGTGGTTCTACCGGCTATATTTCGCGCCCTACCGCCGCGTCGAGGGCTACCTCTGCGAGGCGGTGGCCGGACATGGCCTCACCCGGGAGACCTATCTTAAGGCGCTCCTAGGGAGGGCGAGCCCCGCGGCGATCCTCAGCGAGATGGAGGAGATCCAAGCGGCTCACCGCGAGCAGCGCTGGTCCGGGCTCCACTTATCCTCCCCTTGAACCTCGGATTGAGCCTTGAGAGGCCTTCCCGCCGAGGCTATACTGCCCCAGGGCAGGGATGGAAGACACCATTACCACCGAGCTTAACTCCAGCTTCGAGCCCCCGCCGGAGGCCCTCATGCGGCGGGCGCTGGAGCTGGCCGAGCGCGGCCTGGGGTGGA
>CAZCTZ010000112.1:0-4080 GCA_964501855.1 uncultured Thermotogae bacterium | reverse complement strand
GAGGACCCCCGCGACTCCCAGAACGCGATTGTCGAGATCCGCGCCGGCGCCGGCGGTGAGGAATCGGCGTTGTTCGCCGCGGACCTCTTCCGGATGTATCAGAAGTTCGCCGAGAGGAAGGGCCTCCGGATCGACGTGATGGACTCACATCCGACGCCGCTCGGCGGCTTCAAGAGCATCGTCTTCGCGGTGGAGGGCCGCGGGGCCTACGGCCTCTTCAAGTATGAGAGCGGGGTCCACCGTGTCCAGCGGATCCCAGTGACCGAGTCCTCCGGGAGGATCCACACCTCGACAGCCACGGTCGCCGTCCTGCCCGAGGTAGAGGAGGTCGACGTCCAGCTCGACGAGGACGAGCTGGAGATCGAGACCTTCCGCTCCTCCGGCCCCGGCGGCCAGCACGCCAACGTCACCGACTCCGCCGTGCGGATCGTGCACAAACCCACCGGGATCGTCGTCACCTGCCAGGACGCCCGCTCCCAGCACAAGAACAAGGAGAAGGCGCTCAGGATTTTAAGGGCGCGCCTCAAGGAGCTGCTGGAGCGGGAGAAGGAGCAGGAGCTGGCTGAGGCCCGCCGCTCCCAGATCGGCCGGGCGATGCGCGCGGAGAAGGTTAGGACCTACAACTTCCCCCAGAACCGGGTCACCGACCACCGGATCGACCTGACTCTCTACCAGCTCGAGGACGTGCTGGAGGGCGAGCTAGACCCGCTGATCGAGGCGCTCGCCCGCGCCCATCGGGAACGCCAGCTGGAAGAGATCCTCAGGTGAGGGGTGGAGGCCCCCTACCTCCTGCTCCCCTGGGGGAGGTCCACCAAGACCGCGCACCGAACGAGCCAGCTCCGGGTCGGGCTCGCTCAACTGGGATAGGAGACCAAGCCAGGGGCTCTTCTCCGAGCTGACTCAAATGTCGCTGAAGAGGTCCTCCATCTCGGCGGGGGCCACCTCGGGGATGGCCCTGAGCGGCTGACAGCGGGGGCAGAAGTAGCTCGGCCGGCCGCCTTGATTGATCTCCTTGATCGGGGTGCCACACCGCTCGCAGGGCTGGCCGGCCTTCCCGTAGACCTTGAGGAGGTTTTGGTATTCGCCCTTGCTCCCGTCGATGTCCCGGTAGTGGTAGACCGAGGTGCCACGGTGCTCGATCGCCTCGCCCAGGATCCTCAGGATCTCGTCGAAGAGGCAGCGGGCCTCGTTCAGGCTCAGCTCGGCCGCCTGCCGCTGGGGGTGGACCCCGCAGGCATACAGCACCTCGTTGGCGTAGATGTTCCCCAGGCCAGCGATCTTGTTCTGGTCGAGCAGGAGCCGCTTGATCTCCTGGCGGGTCCGCATCAGCTTCTCGAAGCTCTCCCACCTGTAGCTGTCGGTGAAGGGCTCGAGGCCGAGCTTCGCCAGGCTCGGTAGCTGCTCCACCTCATCGGTGGGGACGAGGAAGAGTCGCGAGTAGTCCTTGATATCGTCCAGGTAGAGCGAGCTGCCGTCGCTGAACCTCAGGGCGAGCTGGACCCGCTCCGCGTCCTCCTCCCGCAGGAGGAAGAGCCCCTCCAGGCCCAGATGGAAGACCACCGAGTAGCCGTTGTCGAGGTCGAAGATGAGGTATTTCGCCCGGCGCCTGATCCCCCGGAGCTTCGCCCCGATGAGCCGCTTCCCCAGCTCCTCACGGCCGACCCCCTGGAGGAGATCCGCCCGGCGAAGCTCCAGCCCCACGATCTCCTTCCCCAGGACCTCCCGCTCCAAGCTCCGCTTGATCGTCTCCACCTCGGGCAGCTCCGGCATGCAGGATACCTCCAGCTCCTCTTTTTTATGACTTTAGCTCTTGACAGCAGTCGCCCTAAATGATATCATACTGGTGCCGAAAGGGTCTATAGCTCAGAGGTAGAGCGCTCGCCTGATAAGCGAGAGGTCGGTGGTTCGAATCCACCTAGACCCACCACGAGC
Source organism: uncultured Thermotogae bacterium (assembly GCA_964501855.1). GTDB lineage: Bacteria > Bipolaricaulota > Bipolaricaulia > RBG-16-55-9 > JANLFV01 > CAZCTZ01. The sequence goes on along the minus strand of CAZCTZ010000112.1, from coordinate 2,148 downwards.
TTCACCTGACTTGGACCTGGGGACGTAGCTCAGCTGGGAGAGCGCCTGCTTTGCAAGCAGGAGGTCGGCGGTTCGAGTCCGCTCGTCTCCACTTTTTCGTTTAATTTAGGTAGACCCGCCGGACGCGCCTCGAGATCGAGGTCAAGATCGGCTCGATGCAGCCCAGCCCGAGCAGCTCGGCCAGCTCGCTCGCTGGCAGCCGATCGCCGATCAGCTCGACCTCATCGCCCGCCTCCACCTTGCCGAGGTGGGTGATGTCCACCAGGGTCTGGTCCATCGAGATCCGCCCGACGATCGGCGCCCGCCGGCCGCGGATCACCACCCAGCCGCGGTTCGATAGCCGCAGGTCCAGGCCGTCCCCGTAGCCCACGGGGAGGACCGCCACCCGCATCGGCCTCGTGGCGCGATAGGTCCGGCCGTAGCCGAGGTAGCTCCCCGCGGGGACCTTCCTCACCGAGACGACCCGGGTGTGGAGCGAGAGGACCGGCTTGATCTCCCTCGTCCAGTCGGCCTCCACCTCGGGGTAGCCGTAGAGCAGGATCCCCGAGCGGACCAGGTTCAGGCGCCCTGAGGTGACCCGGTCGAGATACCCGATCAGCCCCGCGGAGTTGGCGATATGCCGCAGCTCGGGGAGGAGCCCCGCCCGGTCGAGCTGATCCAAAAGCTCCTCGAACCGCTCGAGCTGCTCGAAGGTGTAGCGCCGGTCGGCCTCGGCGGCGCTCGCGGCGGCGCTGAAGTGGCTGAAGATCCCCTCTACCTGGAGGGGGCGGAGGCGGGCCAGCTGGCGCATGAGCGAGAGGGCCCTCTCCGGGCGGACGCCGATCCGCCCCAGGCCGGTGTCGACCTTCAGATGGACCTTGGGGCGGGTCCCCCGCCGGCGGGCCTCCCGGGCGAGCGCCCGGGCGAGCTCCAGGCTGTCCAGGGTGAGGGCGATCCCCAGCTCGCCGAGCTCGGCCAGCAGCGGAAGGTGGCGCGGATGAGCGGGGGGGAGCCCCAGGATCAGGATCGGCCGCTCCAGCCCAGCCTCGCGGAGCTCGAGCGCCTCGGCGAGGCTTGCCACCCCGAACATATCGGCGCCGGCCTCCTCCGCCCGCTTGGCCACCGGGACCGCGCCGTGGCCGTAGGCGTCGGCCTTCACCACGGCGAGGAGCTTGGCGCGGCCCTCCAGCTTGCGCTTGACGATGGCGATGTTCCGCTCGAGGCGGCCCAGGTCGACCCTCGCCTCCGCTAGGGCTAGCTCCTCCCTGAGCCGCTCGGCCGCTGCCCGCATGAGGGCTTGTGGTTGGATTTGGGCTGCCATCGCGAGATCAAGCTCGAGTATAAGGCTGACCCCGGAGGGGGCTAAGGACCGGCTTCAGACCGGGAGGGGACCTCCTCCACCCCCTGGCGGGCTCCTGATTGTCGCTAAGTCCGAGCTGTGCTATCCTGCGCTGGGGCAGATAAAGATAAAGATGAAGTTCAAGCTCAACCCCAAGCTACAGGCAGCTTGGCCGGCGACGCTCCTCATGCTAGTGATGGCAATCGGGGTCGGGGTTGGAGCGCTGCTCTGGTGGCTCCTCCCCTGGCTGGGGGGCGACTATGCGACCACCCCGGAGTTCCGCGGGATGGAGCTCGCCGAGATCGCCATCATCAACGACCTCGGCGAGCGGGTCGAGCTGGAGGTGCGGATCGCTGACGAGCCGGCGGAGCAACTGGCGGGCTTCCAGCACATCGGCAAGCGGGTGATCGCCCGCAGTGCGATCCTCTTCGTCTTCTCTCACCCGATCCGAGGCAAGTTCCACATGCGCAACGTCGTCGCGCCGCTCGATATCGCCTTTTTTGATGCTGATGGGAAAGTCCTCGCGGTGATGCGGATGGAGCCCGGCTCGGAGCTCTACGGCCCGGATGGGCCGTTCCAATACGCGCTGGAGACCGCCGCAGGCCGGCTGGAGAGGCTGCATATCTCACCGGCGGGCTCGCGGCTCTTGGTCCGATCGATCCCCTCAGGAGGTTGAGACCCCATAGGCCATCTGTTAGAATGAGGCCACCTTAAGGGGGCGAACCACCATGAACCAGCCTGCCATCGAGGTGATCGACCTCTACCGTGTCTTCGAGAAGCGCGGGCGCCGCCGGAGGAAGCGGACGGTCGTCGCGCTGGATGGGGTCAAC
>CAZCTZ010000111.1:0-4097 GCA_964501855.1 uncultured Thermotogae bacterium | reverse complement strand
CAGTTCCGGGAAATGGTCGCCATGTGCCTGGTCTACAACCTGGAGAGGGCGATGAAGCTGGGCCTTATCTTACTTGCCCTCGGCCGGCTCCTCTCCCAGGGGCTACATTCAGGCGAAGGATTTCTACAGAGCCAAATTAGTATAAGCAGTCGAGGCAAAGAAAGGAAAGGAGAAGGAAGGAAAGAAGGAGCCGGGGAGGAGCCCTCCAGGGGTCTCCTCCCCGGCGCTGAGGAGAAAGGGGGATCCTGCCCCACCCTTTTGGGCCTCTCCCTTCCCTCCTCCTCTCTTCGGGAGGGAGGGAACCGACCGTCCTACTTACTAACTTACTGGAGCTACTTCACCATGAACGGTATGACGATGGCTGCGAGCCCCACCAGCAGGGCCAGCATGGCCATGGTATTGGCCCCTCCGATCTTCTTGGTGTTCTCCTCAACTCGCCCTTCTAGCTCGCCGAGCCGCGGCGCGGCCTGCCGGATCTCGGCCAGACCACGCTCCACCTCGGCTTGGACTGCAGCGGTGACCTCGCTCTTGATCTTCTCCACGTCCACGGGCTGGACGAGCTTCTTCAGCTCCTGCAGCTCCAGCCGGGTGCTCTCGACCTCCATCAGCACCGCGCCGAGCTTCTCCTTGAGCCGGTCCACCGAGGCGTGCAGCTCCTCCACCTGCTTCAGGGCGCTCTGGAAGTCCTCGATAGCAGCCTCGTTCCGGTCGACCCGTGCTAGGAGCTTGCCGACCACGCTCTGGAGGTTGTCCACCACGGGCTGGAGGCCCCTGAGCATCTTGATCAGGTCGCTCAGCTCCATCAGCCGGTCCTCGATTAGGCCCATCCTGGTGGAGAGGTCGCTGACGCTGTCCTTGAGGGTGACCACGGCCGGCTGGAGGGCGGCCAAGGCCGCCACCGCGCTCTCGAGCTCGCTGAGCTTCTGTTCGTGAGCTCCGAGGACCTCCCCCTGAGCAGCGACCTGCTCGCTGAGCTGGCCTACCAGGGGTTTTAAGCTGACCAGCTCGTCCACCGCTTCGATCAGCCCGCCGATGCGGGTCTCGTTCCGCTCGACCCGGGTGGTCAGCTCGCTGACGGTGTTCTGCAGGGCGACGACCGTGGGGAACAGGTCCTGGAGCTTGGCCACCGCCTCCTGGAGCCCGGCGATCGCCTCCCCGTGGGCCTCGACCTGGGAGGAGAGCCCCCCGACGGTCTCCCGGAGTGCGAATACCATATCGTTCAGTCGCTTGGTGGTGGCCTCGATATCGAAGATCGTCCCCTCGAGCTTCTTGTAGTTGAACTGGAGATCCTTGTAGGTCCGCTCGAGGGTGAGCACCCGCGGCTGGAGGTCGGCTACCCCGGCGTCGAAGCTCTCCGAGAGCCGCAATACCTCCGTAGAGATAGCCCGGACCGTCCGCTCGAGCTCCTCGAGGGAGCTCTGGAGGTAGGCGACCTTCTCCTTCAGCCCGTGGGCATCCTGAGCTTGAGCCTGAGCCCGAACCGCGACGACGAGTGGGGCACTGAGCAGCGCCGCCAAGAGTATCGCAAGGAGCGACCTTCTAACCAGTTCGGATTTGTGCATTTAAATCCCCCCTTTGAGCTTGGTTCCCATTCTACCGGCTCCCCCGGAGGGGCACAGTGATCGTAGTCACACTACAGATCAGGATTTGCGGAAATGACTCCCCCGGGGAGGTGACATCTGCGACCTTCGGGGTGGCCACCCGCTCGGGTCCCGATCCAAGGCGAGTGCGAGACGGCCAGCCGGGATGGGCCGACCGTTCCGTTCCATCTCACCGAGGGAGTGCGCTTCTGTTGTGCCATGCGCAGCACCTTGACTTTGCCCGCCGATGGTGGTAGCCTGGCTTGGCGGGAAATTTTTATTTTAAGGGGGCAAGATGAGACTTAAGCTCGGTCTTAGGATCAAAGCGGGTTTGCTCGGGCTGGTGGTGATGGCGCTGGCGGTGGTGGGCCTCACCCCCTCAGGGAGGGGCGGTGGGATCGACTTCAGCCGCCTCCTGGACCAGATCACCCCGGCGGTCGTCCAGGTGAGCGGCTTGCTCGACCCCGAGGAGGGCCTCTGGTCTTCCGCTACCGGTTATCTTGTCAGCCCGGACGGGAAGGTGCTCACGGCCTGCAGTGCGGTGATCGACGCCCTGGAGGTGCAGGTGACCCTGAACGATGGGACCGTCTATGGGGCCGCCGTCGAGCGCTGCGATGAGGAGGACATCGAGGCGAAGATGTATAACATCGCACTCCTCCAGCTTGATCTTGAAGAGCAGACAGAGGTGCACCTCCCCCAGCTCTGGCTGAGCAGGGAGCCAGTCCAGCTATGGGAGAACATCTTCCTGCTCTCCCATCCCGCGCCCTATGGGGAGCTAACGGTGACCGAGGGGATGGTCTCCGGGAGGCTCCCCCGGCCCTACCTGACCCTCGGGGAGCGGGTCTTCGGGATCTGGCTGCTGGTCCAGGTGAAAGTGGCCTGGACGACCCCCGAGGAGGGGGCGCTGACCGGGGTGGGCTCGATCGTAGACCTGGATTACTCCGACCTGTCGCTGGCCCAGCTCGCCGACTATGTGCGCGGGAGCCAAAGCGGCGGCTGGGAGGTGATCCTCCTCGGGGTGGAGGAGCCCCGTGAGGACGTGCTCTTCTGCGGGCTCGCAGTGAGCGCTGCCGGTGAGGGTGCCACGCAGGGCACGTTAGAGGTGGAGCGGATCAATTGCTTCTGGCTGCTCGCGTTCGATGGGGTCGTCAGGACGGGCGAGGTGGGCCAGCTCGATCGCGAGCTGCTCTTCTACAAGATCAGCGCCGCGGCGCCCAGCATGAGGGAGGGTAGCGCCGGCTCGCCGGTGGTCAACCTCTCCGGCCAGGTAGTAGGTATGCTGAGCTGGACCCGCGGGGTCGAGATCGCAACCGATGAGAGAGGCGAGCTGGAGGAGATCCGGGCCTGGCCCGGGGCGCACTACATCATCCCCGTGGAGGCCCTCCGCCAGTTCCTCGATTATTAAGATAGGAGGAGCCCGAGCTCCCGCAGCCGCATGAGCGCAAGGTCGGCGAGCTTTGCGCGGTAGCGGAGCCCGCCGAGGCCCGATTCCAGCAAACGCTCGCGGATCGGGCCCTCCAGCTCCTTAACTGAGGCGAGCTTGACCGCCTCGATCTCGCGGGTGTCGTGCGGGGCTAGCTCGCCGCCGATCCGCCGGGCGAGGAAGACGTGGGAGGTCCAAGCGACCCGCTCCTGCTCATGGACAAAGACCGGCTTGAGCCGGAGGAGATACCGCCCCAGCTCGACCTCCAGTCCAGTCTCCTCGTAGGCCTCACGCTTAGCCGCCGCGGTGATGGATTCCCCCGGCGGGACCCCGCCGCTCGGCGGGCGCCAGACCCCCGGTGGGTGGAACGGCTTGCGGATCACCACGATCTGACCGTCGATGAAGATGAAGAGGGTGACGTCGTGAGCGCAGCCATCATGTTGGCTCCGGCGGAGCAGCTCCCACTCACCGGGCTCCATCGGGAACGGCTCCGGCAGGGCTAGCTCCACCGGCGGACCATACCGCCGCTCGAGCTCGGCCAGCTCCTGGGAGGGGATATACATCAAAAGCTCAGCCCTCGCCTCCCACGCCGACCCAGGGGGCCCACTCCTCGCTCGCCTCGAGGGCCGCTTTGGCCCTCTCCAGGTCGTCGAACCGCAGGCCGAACTGGACCCGGCAGCACTCCCCCTCGCCGACCTTCCCGAGGAGGTAGATCGACTCGATGTTCGCCCCGGCGTCGGCTACGATCCGCGCCACCTTGGCCAGCTGGCCCGGCTCATCCCGCAGGTCGACAAAGAGGAGGTCGGCCTCCTCGAACTCGATCCCCCGCTCGCGGAGGCTCTCCCTAGTCCGATCGGGATCGTAAGGGACGAGGGCGACCACGGCCCGCTCCGCCTCGGGGACGGAGGCGACCGACTTGATGTTGATCCCCTTCGCGGCCAGGTATTCGAGCAGCTCGGCCAGCCCACCAGGCCGGTGGGGCACGACGACTCGGAACTCCTTCATCGGGGCTCACCTCTCTCCTTGTTCTCGTTCCCATCCTCGCTCGCTCTCCACCCCGCTTTCAGGGAGCAAGGGAGATAGATCAGGACCGG
>CAZCTZ010000110.1:0-4149 GCA_964501855.1 uncultured Thermotogae bacterium | reverse complement strand
CGGGGGGCCTTCTCCGCCTCCAGCACCAGACCCTTCATCGCACTGCGCCTCCTTTCAGTCTTCAGCTAGCTCAAGACCTCCGCCAGTCGCACCGGCCGGCACTCCTCGACCGACCTCCGCGCGGCATAGCCCATCACCACCGGGATCCGGCCGTCCTCGCCGGTCACCTCCGGCTCACGGTCCTCCAGCACGGCCCTCACGAACGAGCGCATCTCCTCCAGATAAGCTTCAGCGTAGCGCTCGACGAAGAAGTGGAGCGGCAGAGGGCCATGCACCCCTGCTGAATCATGCAAAGACGCCGAATCGGGCGCGCGGTTGGCCACCTGGACCATGCCCCCGGGGCCGAAGACCTCGACCCGCTGGTCGTAGCCGTAGGCGGACTTGCGGGAGTTGTCGATCACCCCCAAGGCGCCCTTGCGGAACCGGAGCACCACCACCGCGGTGTCGAGGTCGCCGAGCTTGCCGATCTCCTCGTCGATCAGCGCCCCGCCGGTCGCGTAGACCTCCTCCACCTCGTCCTGGAGGAGGAACCGGGCCATATCGAAGTCGTGGATCGTCATATCCAGGAAGATCCCGCCGGAGACCTTCACGTATTCGAGGGGCGGCGGCTGGGGGTCGCGGCTCGTTATCCTGAGCAGGTGCGGCTCGCCGATCTTGCCCTCCGCGATGAGTTCCCGCGCCCGGCGGAAGCTGGGGTCGAACCGCCGCTGGAAGCCCACCTGGAGCTTCACCCGGGCTTTAGAGACCGCTGCCAATGCGCGGTCGATCTCCTCCAAGCTCAGTGCAAGCGGCTTCTCGCAGAAGATGTGCTTCCCCGCGGCGGCCGCCTCCTCAATGATCCTAGCGTGGGTGTCGGTGCTCGAGCAGATCACGACGGCGTCAATCTCCCTATCCTCCAGGAGCTGATGGTAATCCTTCACCGCCCGGGGGATGCGGAAGTCGGCGGCACACCGCTCAGCCGCCTCGGCGATCACGTCGGCGACGGCTACCGGTTCCGCCTCGGGGATCCGGAATGCGAGGTTCTCCGCATGGACCCGGCCGATCCGCCCCGCGCCGATGATAGCGACCTTCAGCTTGACCATCTTTAGCTTCAGCTTCCCTTCCTTCTCCCGCCCTCGAGCTCGAGGCGATTTTGGAAAGAATTTTATCAGGTTCAGCGGGAGGAGGCTACTCGGCCTCGACCTTGGCCGAGGCTGGGGAAGTGCAGGCTCCGGATGAAGGCCTCATTGAAGTCTGAACGATAGGACAGCTCGAGATATTCCATCCGCTCCGTCAGCTTCTGGAGCTCCTCTAGAGCGCCCCTATTGAGCAGGGCCATGATGGCCCCCTGACCGGCGGCGTTCCCCACCGGCTTGAGCTTCTCCACCGGGAGGGGCGGGAGCATTCCGATCGCGAGGACGCTCTCCCGCCGCACGTAGCTGCCGAAGGCCCCGGCTAGGTAGACCACCTCCACCTCATCGGGCGCGGCGCCCCACTCGCGTAGGATGAGCTCCACCCCGGCGCGGATCGCTCCCTTGGCTAATTGCAGCTCGCGGATGTCCTGCTGGGTGAGGTAGATCGGCCCATGTTCTCCATCAGCAGTCACCAGGAACCTGGGCCGGCCCCCCTCATCCGGCGTGACCCGGGATCCCAGCGGCAGCCCATCTCGAGGAAGGAGCCGCCCCTGGGGGTCGATCAGCCCCGCCTTGCATAGCTCTGCGACAAGGTCGATCAGCCCCGAGCCGCAGATCCCTCTCGGGGGACCACCGCCGATGACCTCCAGCTCGAGCCGGTCGTCATTCAGATGGGCGTGGGCGATCGCACCGGGGAGGGCGCTCATCCCGTGCTTGATCCGCGCACCCTCGAAGGCCGGCCCCGCGGGGGTGGAGCAGGCCAGTAGCCTTTCCCTATTCCCCAGGACGATCTCCGCATTGGTCCCGAGGTCCACGAAGAGTGATAGCTCCTCCCGGCGGTGGAGCCCGCAGAGGAGCACCCCCGCGGTGATGTCCGCCCCTACGTAGCCGGAGACGGCCGGGAGGATGTAGACCCGCGCTTCGGGGTTGACCTTTAGCCCTAGCTCTTCGGCTCTCAGGCTCAGCCCATCTCGCAGCACCGGGATGTAGGGGCTGTGGTCGATCCCCCTCGGGTCGATCCCCAGGAAGAGGTGGACCATCGTGGGATTGCCCACCACGGTGACCTTGTAGATCTGAGCGGGATCGGCCCCAGTCGCTTGGCAAAGTTGCTCGATCAAAGCGTTAGCCCCCGAGATCACCGCCGCTTGCAGCTCGCGGAGGCCCTCCTCGCTCTCGCCCTCGCCCCGCTCGCGGACGTGCCGGATCCGCGAGATCACGTCCGCGCCGAAGCTCACCTGGGGGTTGGCCAGCGAGCGGAGAGCCAGTTCCCTGCCGGTGGACAAATCGAGCAGATACCCCGCGAGGGTCGTCGTCCCGAGGTCGAGCGCCAACCCAAGCGGCGGACGCTCAGTCCTGCCCGGCTCAATGTTCAAAATGCGCCCGCCTTCCAGGGTGAGGGTGACCTTGAAATCGCCCTCCCGTAGGACCCCAGGGAGGCGGCGGAGCACCCCGAGCGGGAAGGAAAGCTTTCGGCCGAGCCCCTCCTGGAGGCGGAGGGTGTCAGGCCGCTGGTCCTCCGGCCCCGGCGGGGGTAGCTCCAGGTAGACCCTCTCGATCCCGGGGTCGAGCTCAAACTTGGGAGCACCCGGGACGAGCTGGAACTCCTCTTCTAGCCGCTCTTTGGCCCGGAGGGCCTCCTCCGCCTCCAGCGAAGGGAGCTCCAAGACGAGGTCGCGGTCGAGCCACTGCTGGCAGGCTAGCCGCCACCCCCGGGCGAGCTGGGCTTGGGAGAGGTGAGCTTGTTCGGCCTCCGTCGGGGGCTTGAGCCCCTCACGGATGAGGACCCTGCACTTGCCGCAGCTCCCCTGGCCGCCGCAGGCGCTGGGGAGGGGATATCCCTGGCTTGCCAGAAAGCGCAGGAGGTTCTCCCCTCGCTCCCCCTCTAAGCGCTTCCCCCAGGGCAGGATAGTGATGATGCACCTACCAGCGGGCTCCTTGGAAGACATGATAGTCATGTCAACGTCAAACGCTCGTCCCCACCCAGCCCCCAAGGTCGATCATCCAGCATTCATGCTTTCCCATTTTAGCCGGGGCTACTTCCCCCTAGCAAATCCTCCTTCTGCTACTGTTACTGTCACTGCTACTGCCGCTCGCCGGCCTTGGGCTCCCTGAGGGAGGAGGCCCTATCGATGATGTCCAGCTATCCAAGGTCATGAGACTCCGGAGCCGACGGCCTCGCTGATATCGCAATACCCTCTCTCCTCGAGCAGCCGGGCCAGCCCGCGGTTGATCCGCTTGATGAGCCCCGGCCCCTCGTAGATCAGCCCGGTGTAGACCTGGACCAGGCTCGCCCCGGCACGGAGCTTCTCCCAGGCGTCCTCCGCGGTGAAGATCCCCCCGACGCCGATGATCGGGAGTTTTCCACCCGTCTTCCTGTAGATCTCGGCGATTACCTGGGTCGCCCGCCCCCGCAGGGGCGCCCCGCTCAGGCCGCCCGCCTGGGCGATCAGCCCCTGGTCCCTAGTCCTTAAGCTCAGGCCCTCACGGGCCGTAGTGGTATTTACGGCGATGATCCCGTCGACGTATCGCTGAGCGACCTCCAAGACCCGGTCCAGCTCCGCCTCGCTCAGGTCGGGTGAGAGCTTGATCAGGAGCGGCTTCGGCTTTGAAGCTGAAGATGCAGTATCTGCTGCCCTTGGTGAGTCTGCGCTATTTAGCGCTCCCCTCTCCTCGAGCAGCCTCCGGAGCAGGGCTTCCAGGTCCTCGGGCTCGGTCGGATCGAACTCGACCTCCGGCAGGCTGGGACAGCTCAGGTTGATCACGAGGTAGTCAGCCCAGGGGTAGAGGGAGCGGAAGCTATACAAGAAGTCCTCGATAACCTCCGCTCGGGCTTGCGGGGCGGCCGGACCGGTAGTGAAGCTCAGGTTCACCCCCACCGGCGGCAGCTTCTGTGAGTCCGCGGTATCCACCATCTGCTCCCTCAGGACCCTGAGCCGGGCGGCGACCCGGTCGGCGCCCTCGCTGGGGATGCCCATCCGGTTGATGAGCGCTCGATCTTGGGGCAGGCGGAAGAGCCTCGGCCGGGGGTTCCCCCCGG
>CAZCTZ010000109.1:0-4228 GCA_964501855.1 uncultured Thermotogae bacterium | reverse complement strand
TCGCCCGCGGGCGACCACCTCGGGCCGAGGTCAGCGGCGGTGTTGTCAGTGAGCTTGGTGACTTCCATCCCGTCGAGCTCCAGGAGGTAGATCTCCGAGTCGCCTTCCTGATCCTGGGCGACGAAGGCCAGCCTCGCCCCATCTGGCGACCAGGAGGGCATCCAGCCGGGGACTAGCTCGACCAGCTGCTCAGCCTGGGTCTCGGCCTCAACCACAACCAGATCGAGATCGGCGGCCCCGGTGCTGGATAGACCCGGGATTGGGGCTGAGGCCGGGGCCAAGACCCAGCTCAAGCTTAAGGTGAGCCAGATGAGCCCGCGGGCTGCCCCCAGCAGGGCTCGCTCCGCCAGCTCTATCGCCCTTGCTCGCCTCTCCATGCTGAATTAATCTTAACTAGCTCGCCCCCTCGAGTCAACGGCGATTGCATCCCTTCCTATCGGCTGCTAGAATTCACCGAGGTTGATGGCATGGCACGCGAAGCGATCCTGCGGGGCGAGGAGCGCGTGGAGGACCGCCTACTGCGGTCCCTGCGCCCGCGCACCCTAGAGGAGTTCATCGGCCAGGAGCGGATCAAGGAGCAGCTCAGGCTCTACCTGGAGGCAGCTCGCGAGCGGGGCGACGTCCTCGATCACATCCTCCTCCATGGGCCGCCCGGCCTGGGGAAGACCACCCTGGCGACGATCATCGCCGCAGAAATGGGCGTCAAGATCAAGATCAGCTCCGGGCCGGCGATCGAGCGCCCCGGCGACCTCGCGGCCATCCTGACGAACCTCTCCGATGGCGACCTCTTCTTCATCGATGAGATCCACCGCCTGCGGCGGAACGTCGAGGAGCTGCTCTACCCTGCGATGGAGGAGTTCAAGCTCGACCTGGTGATCGGCGAGGGGCCGAACGCCCGCTCGATCCGGATCGACCTGCCGCGGTTCACCCTGGTGGGTGCGACCACCCGCACGGGGCTGCTCACCTCGCCGCTGCGCGACCGGTTCGAGGTGGTCTTCCACCTGGACTTCTACGAGGCTGAAGAGCTGAAGGAGATCGTCCTGCGCAGCGGCTCACTCCTGGGGGTCGAGCTGACCGAGGAGGGCGCCTGGGAGATCGCCCGCCGGGCGCGCGGGACCCCCAGGGTGGCCAACCGCCTGCTGAAGCGCGTCCGCGACTACGCCCAGGTCCACGGGGGCAGGAGGATCGACGAGCGGCTCGCTAGGGAAGCGCTCGAGATGCTCCAGATCGATGAGGAGGGACTAGACGAGCTCGACCGGCGGATCCTCCGGACGATCATCGAGAAGTTCGGCGGCGGGCCGGTGGGGCTCGAGACCCTAGCGGCGGCGCTCAGCGAGGAGAAGGACACCATCGCCGAGGTCTACGAGCCCTACCTGCTGAAGCGGGGCTTCCTCCAGCGGACACCCCAGGGGCGGGTGGCCACCGAGCTGGCCTACCGCCATCTGGGCTATCTCAGGGGGCCGGATAGCCCGAGATCGTGAGGTAGGAAAAAGAAAAGGGGAAAGGAAGGAAAAGGAAAATAAGAGGAGGGGCTAGTTTAGTTATGGGTATGGATATGGATACGGATACGGACATGGACCCCCGCGAGAAGATACTCCGCGAGGCCCGAGAGCGCAGGGTGGGCTTCATCCGGCTCCAGTTCACCGACATCCTCGGGATCCCCAAGAACGTCGAGATACCCTTCGCCAAGCTGGAGGAGGTCCTCGACCGGGGGATCTCCTTCGACGGCTCCTCGATCGAGGGCTTCGTGCGGATCTCCGAGTCGGACATGTATCTCGTGCCCGACCTCGACACCTTCGCTGTCTACCCCTGGAGCCATGGGGGCGAGCGGACCGCCCGGCTGATCTGCGACGTCTACACCCCCGAGGGTGAGCCGTTCGAGGGCGACCCACGGTATTGTCTCAAGCGGGCGGTCGCACGGGCGGCCGAAGAGGGGTATGAGATGTTCGTCGGGCCTGAGCCGGAGTTCTTCCTGCTCAAGCTCGATCCGAACGGCCGGCCGACGCTCGACCTCCACGACCAGGGGAGCTACTTTGATCTATTGCCGGTCGACCACGGCGAGGAGACCCGCCAGGCGATCGTGCTCGCCCTGGAGGAGATGGGCTTCGAGGTGGAGGCCGCCCACCACGAGGTCGCACCCGCCCAGCATGAGATCGACTTCCGCTATGCCGATGTGCTCCGCACCGCCGACAACATCATCACCTTCAAGCAGGTCACCAAGACGATCGCGCTCTCACGGGGGCTCTACGCCACCTTCATGCCCAAACCGATCCGGGGGATCAACGGTAGCGGGATGCACTCCCATATCTCGCTGTTCAAGGACGGGGTGAACGCCTTCTACGACCCCGAGGACCCCTATGGCCTCTCCGAGGTGGCCTACCACTTCATGGGCGGGCTGATCGAGCACATCCATGCCCTCACGGCGCTCACCAACCCGCTGATCAACTCCTACAAGCGGCTCGTCCCGGGCTATGAGGCCCCGGTGAACATCTCCTGGGCAAGGATCAACCGCTCGGCACTCATCCGCGTCCCGGCCTCCAACACGCCGGAAGTCTCGACCCGGCTGGAGCTGCGCTCGCCCGACCCCTCAGCTAACCCCTACTTGGCTTACGCTGCGGTGCTCGTGGCCGGGCTCGACGGCCTCCGCCGGGAGATCGAGCCCCCGCCGCCGGTGGAGGAGAACATCTACGAGCTGAGCGAGAAGGAGCGCCAGGAGCGGCAGATCGAGACCCTCCCGGGGAGCCTGGAGGAGGCCCTCGAGGCGCTCAAGCGGGATGAGGTGATCAAGGAGGCCCTAGGGGAGCACATCCTAAACCGATTCCTGGAGGCCAAATACCGCGAGCTGGAGGAATACCGGACGGTGGTGACCCGCTGGGAGATCGACCGCTATCTGGAATACTACTGAGCGTGCGCGCGGCATAAGAAAATAATTAAAGATAAGGGAGATGCGCCGATTGCGGCTCGGGCTGGCCCAGATCAACCCCACGGTGGGAGACCTCGAGGGCAACAGCGAAAAGATCCTGGACTACTACGAGCGGGCGCGCGAGCTGGGGGTTGAGCTTTTGGTCTTCCCGGAGCTGGCCCTCACCGGCTATCCTCCGGAGGATCTCCTCCTCAAGCCGAGCTTCATCAAGGCCAACCTCCGAGCGCTGGAGGAGCTCACTGAGGGGCTCAATGGAGATGAGGAAGGGCCGGTGGTGGTCCTGGGCTTCGTCGACCGCCACCAGGAGATCTACAACGCTGCGGCCGTGATCCAGGGCAAAAAGCTCCTCGGGGTCTACCACAAGAACCTCCTCCCCAACTACGGCGTCTTCGACGAGGAGCGCTACTTCCAGGCGGGAGGGGAGCAGCTCCTCCTGCGCGACGATGAGAGGGGTATCGCCGTCGGGATCAGCATCTGCGAGGACATCTGGTATCCCGATGGGCCGGCGGCCAGGGAGGCCCTCCTCGGAGATGCCCTCCTCATCCTGAACATCTCCGCTTCGCCTTACCATGCGGGCAAGGGGGGCGAGCGCGAGCGGATGCTGGCCACCCGGGCGGCGGACTGCCTGGCGATCGTGGCCTTCTGCAACCTGGTCGGTGGCCAGGACGAGCTGGTCTTCGACGGGCGCAGCTCGGTCTTCGACGAGCAGGGGCGGCTGCTCGCCCGTGCGAAGCAGTTCGAGGAGGACCTGCTCGTGGTAGACCTGAACCTGGAGAGCGTCCTGAGCCTGCGGGGTCGCGACCCCCGCTGGCGCAAGGAGAAAGAGCGGCTCCTCAGGGTGAGCGAGGACGGGCTGGGCAGGCTCAAGCAGGTCCGGGTGAGCTTTCCGGGTAGCCGTGGCCGCGATAAGAGCAAGCCAGGCCCATCCCCGGTAGCGCCGCGGCTCGAGCGCCCGCTCGAGCCGGTCGAGGAGGTCTACCGGGCTCTCCTCCTCGGGACTCGCGATTACGTGAGGAAGAACGGCTTTAGCAAGGTGGTGGTGGGCCTCTCCGGGGGGATCGACTCCGCGCTGGTCGCCACGATCGCCGCCGATGCCCTCGGCCCGGAGAACGTGACCGGGGTCTTCATGCCCTCGCGTTACTCCTCCCGGGAGAGCTTCGAGGACGCCCGGGCGCTCGCGGAGAACCTCGGGATAAAGTTCTTGGTGATCGAGATCGAGGAGGTCTTCCAGGCCTACCTGGAGATGCTCTCGGAGGCGTTCGCCGGCAAGGAGCCAGATGTGACCGAGGAGAACATCCAGGCGCG
>CAZCTZ010000108.1:0-4246 GCA_964501855.1 uncultured Thermotogae bacterium | reverse complement strand
GGGTCTCGGGTTCTCCTTCGACCTGTGGGGGTTTGCGACCAACCCCCCTCATGAGGAGCTCAGCCTTCAACTGGGCAATATCGCCTCGCTGGAGGCGCGGCTGGACTTCCTCGCGCTGCTGCTCAACTTCATCCTGTCGGAGCTCCAGCCGAACACTCCCCAATCTACACCCCACGAGCCCGGGCAGCCGGTGACCCTCGTCCTCAACCTGGAGGACATCAAGCTGATCCCGGGGCTCATCCTCAAGGGCCGCAGCCTCATCTCGCTGGATCAGGAGCTGAACTTCTACCTGGAGAGGATCACCCTCACGGCCACCTGGGGGATGATCACCAGCGAGATGGAGGTGGACCCCGAGGGCTTCGTGATCGAGCAGGAGCGGCTCGGGCTGAAGTTCAACATCGGGGCGATCTCCATCAGCAGCGGCCTCGTGCTCGGCGATAAAGGGGTGATCCAGGAGACGATCCGGCTCAGCGCCACTTCCGGCGAGCTCACCCTGGTGAGCGAGGCCACCTTCACCGTCGAGACCCAGGAGTTCCGGATCGGGCTCAGCATCGGCGACCTGGAGCTCACCTCGGCCTCGGTCCTCACCCCGACGGGCCTGGGCGAGCAGATCTTCGAGCTGGAGGTGGAGTTCTAACCGCGACCGCCCTTCCGGTGGCGGGAGTCCCTGGCCCATCCCAGCTTCCGCTCGAGCAGCTCGAAGAAGCCCACCTGCGGCTCGACCAGGACTAGCTTGGTGGTGTGGGGCGCCCGCCTGATGTGGAGCTCCTCGCCAGGCTCGAGCTCCCCAGCCCGATCGCCGTCGACCAACAATGCCGCGGCCGTCTTCGCCACGAGGCGCAGCTCCGCCTCCGGGGGGAGGATGAGCGGCCGCAGCCCGAGCTTGTGCGCGCTCAGCGGGGTGACGAGGATCAGCTCCATCCGGGGGTCGACGATCGGTCCGCCGACGGCTAGGGAGTAAGCGGTAGAGCCAGTCGGGGTGGAGAGGATCAGCCCATCTCCGGGATAGTCGGCGACCAGCTCCCCGTCGACGAAGAGCTCCACCCTGATGAACTCCTCGATCCTCGGATGGGTGACCACCAGGTCGTTGAGCGCGAAGAATTCCTGCCCTTTCGCCCTCGCGGCGAGCATCATCCGCTCCTCGATCCGGTAGTCTCCCCTGAGGAGCCGCTCCAGCGCCCCCGGCAGCTCCTCGGAGCTCACCTGGGTGAGGAAGCCGAGGCTGCCGAGGTTCACCCCCAGGATGGGCACCCCCTGGCCGAGGAGCCGGCCAGCCCCCCGTAGGAAGGTCCCATCCCCACCCAAGGTGAGCGCCAAGGTCCCCAGCCCCGGGCGGAGCTCCCTCGAGCTGTGGGCCTCGACGACCTCGACCTCTAGGCCCTTCCCTTCGGCCCAGCGCTCCAGCTCCTCCAGGAGGGGGAGGACCCCCGGCTTGGCGTAGTTGGCCAGGATGAGCAGCTTCCGTAGCTTCTCCTTCTCTATCTCCATCTCCATGGTCATAGTCACAGATACTTCCAGCGGCAGAGCACCCGCTCGAGTAGATCTAGCAAGAGGTAGAGCAGGAACCCGAGGAAGCCCATGGCCACGATCCCGGCGTAGACGTCCGGGAAGTAGTGGAGCTCCAGCGCCCGCTCGATGAACGCCCCCAGGCCATCGGTCCGGGTGAAGAAGGTCTCCGCCAGGTAGAGCGCGGCGATCGCGATCCCGATGGAGATCCTGGCCGAGGTGAGCACCGCCGGTAGCGAGGCGGGGATGATCACGTGGCGGTAGACCCCGAGCTTGCTCGCCCCGGTGCTGAGGACGCTCACGATGTAGTCCTTGG
Source organism: uncultured Thermotogae bacterium (assembly GCA_964501855.1). GTDB lineage: Bacteria > Bipolaricaulota > Bipolaricaulia > RBG-16-55-9 > JANLFV01 > CAZCTZ01. Next base: position 2,424 of record CAZCTZ010000108.1, on the reverse strand, counting down.
GGACGTTCTGGGCGGCGTCTCTCGTGGAGAGCAGTATCTGGAAGAAGACCACCAGGGTGATGAGGGTGATCTTCGAGGCATTGCCGATGCCGAGGAGGATGAACAGGAAGGGGAGGAAGACGATCTTCGGGATGGGGTAGGTGATGTAGATGATGGGCGAGAGTATCTTGGAGGCGGTCCGCTCATGGCCGATGATGAGCCCCAGGGGGGTGGCGATCGCCATCGCCAGGGCCAAGCTGATGACCACCCGGTTGAGGCTAGCGAGGAAATCCAGCCCGAGCTGGGCCCGGCTCTCCCACATCGAGCTGAGGATGGCCGCCAAGCTGGGGAAGACGTTGGCCAGATACCCGGGAGCGGTGAGCCGGATGAGGAAGCTGGTCAGCTCCCAAGCGGCCAAGAGGGCGACCAGCCCGATCAGGTAGACGAGGAGCCGCCTCAGTGGAAGCGGAAGCTGCCATCCCCACCCGCTCATAGGAGGTCCCTCAGCTCCTGCACCTTCTTGTAGAAGAGCTCGCTCCGGCGGTATTCGACCTCGCCCATCCCGGGGTTGGCGATCTCGGCCTTGAGGGTGGCCGGTCGGTCCGTCAGCACCAGTATCCGCTCCCCGAGGAAGACCGCCTCCTCGATGTCGTGAGTGACCAGGACCATCGCCAGCTCCCGCTCCCGCCAGAGCTGGAGCACCTGCTCCTGGAGCCGCTCCTTGGTGAGCGCGTCGAGTGAGGCCAGCGGCTCGTCCATCAGGAGGATTGCCGGCTCGCGGGCCAGCGCACGGGCGAGCCCCACCCGGCGGAGCTGCCCCCCGGAGAGCTGGCTGGGATAGCGGTCCTCGAGGCCCTCCAGCCCCAGCTCCGCTAGGAGCCGCCTGATCCGCTCACGATCGCCCCGGCCGTCCACGTGCAAGCCGAGGGTGACGTTTTTCCAGACGGTCTTCCAGGGGAGCAGCCCGATATCCTGTAGGATCAGGGCCACATCCCGCCGGGGCCCACGGACCTCCTCACCCTGAACCCTGACCCGGCCGGAGGTCGGCCGGATCAGCCCGCACAGGACAAAGAGCAGGCTGGTCTTGCCGCAGCCGGAGGGGCCGATGATCGCCAGGCTCTCCTCCGGTGCCACCCCGAAGCTGAGCTCCTCGATGACCGTCGTCCGCTCCCCCCGCCCTTTGCCTTTGAGTCTGCGGTATCTACCGCTCCCCTCGTATTCCAGGCGGAGGGACTCCACCTCGATGATCATCTCATCTCAGGCTACGAAGCTGGTGTCGACCACCTCGGCGTAGGTCGGCGGGCTCCCGCCCTTGATGTAGCCCTTCCTCTCGGCCCACCGGGCCACCGCCTCGAACTCCTCCTCGCTGAGGGCTCGCGGCTGGGGGAACTCGACCACCTCGAAGATCTCAGCGAAGCCCTCCGGCGGCTGCCACCCCTGGACGGGGTAGAGCTCCCTGAAGGCCGCCAGCCCCATCTCCACCCCGAGCTGGAGGCGCTCCTCCCTGGGGAGGGCGTTGAGCTGGTCGACCGCCTCCCCATAGGCTTGGTAGAACCGCTCCACCCTGGTGCCCTCCGAGAGGAGCTCCCGGCGGAAGACGATCACCGAGGGCATGATGCTGACCCCCTCATACTCGGAGAGCACGAAGGCCCAGTCGCCTTCCCTCAGGGTCCCGCCGTTGGGGATCGAGTTCCGCTCGCTCGCTAAAGTAGCCAGCGGCTCCGGCAGCACCCCGGCTAGGATCTTCCCGAAGATGAGCAGCTGATAGACGGTCACGTGGTCGAGGGCCTCCTGATACCATTGGCGCTCATCGACCTGGTGGCCTAGCCGCTCGAATAGCATGTCAGTGGCGAACTCGACGTCGGTGTAGCGGACCACCCCGATCGAGTTCTGCCAGCTGGAATCGAGCCTATCGAGGAGCTCCTCCAGGGTCTCAACCCCCATGTAATTGCGCCCGCTGCCGAGGAGCGCTAGCTGCCGCCCGCCGTCGATCCGCTCGAAAGCGGTGCTCGTGATCGCGATCGTCTGCTGGGCGTTGGCCACCCCGAAGATGGCGGTGGAGATGTCCCCGATGATGCAGTCGAGGTCACCGGAGGCCAGCGCATACCGCCTCTCCTTGGGACTCCTCATGAACTCCCCTACCATCTCGAGCCCATAGCTCCGGAAGATCCCCTGGTCGATCCCGAACTTGAGCGGGATGGCGTCGATCGAGAGGGAGTAGCTGACCCGGAGTGGTTCACCTTCTCCTCCCGATCCCGACCCTGACCGGGCAAGCCCCGCCGAGGCGAAGGCGAGCATCCCCAAGAGTGCGGAGCTGGAAACTCGCAGAAAATCGCGCCTCGTGAGCTTGATCTTCCATCACCTGCCTTTGCTGGATTTGTTTTCAATTATAGCAAGGGGGCTTGCGCTCATCAACAGCTCGATCGGTCGGCAGCAGGAGGTGCC
>CAZCTZ010000107.1:0-4331 GCA_964501855.1 uncultured Thermotogae bacterium | reverse complement strand
CCGCTTCCGCTCGGCGAATTCGGTGGCGAAGATGTCCAGCAGGATGTCCTCCTTGTTCTTGAAGTAATTGTAGATCGTGCCCACGGCCACCCCCGCCTCCTGGGCGATCTCGTCGGCGCGGGTCTCGTGATACCCCTTCTCCGAGAAGACCCGAATCGCTGCTTCCCTGATCAGCGCGCGCTTGTCCCCCCTCATACCTCCCCTTCCTGAATGAATCTTCATTCATAAACTAACCCTAAAAAGCTCCGCTGTCAAGTGGTCGCCCTGCAAGGCGGGGATTGCCGACCCTCAGGATCGGCTGCTCATGAGCATGTCAATTTAATGAATTTTGCATGAAGGGAAGGGCATGGTAGCTTGGCCTTCAGCTCCTCCAGGGCCCTCCTCGGCTCCCCTTCCCCTTCCATCCCCAGGCCCGGTAGATCGCCCGCATGGTGGCCTTCCCTCTCCCTTCTCCCTTCTCCGATGTTTCCTAGGAAGGCTACCATGCTGCCCCATGGACACAAATGCCCAGCACTACTCAAAGCTCCCTGTAGAGCACCCAATATCTGCGCCCTGGCCCGCGATGGAAGTAGAGCTCAAAGGTCCTCCCGTCGGTGGTCCTCACCAGGTAGCGATCCCGGTGACGGCGGCGCCACCAGGCCCGCCTCAGGTCCAGCTCCCGCCGGGCGCTCAGGACCTCAGCGATCTTGTATTCCTGCCCGCTCCAGATGAAGGAGCTCGGCAGGCCGGGCTTCCCCTCGATTTGCACCTCGACCTCTTCGGCGATGAACCGCGGCCTGCCCATCTTTCCCTTCTTCTTTTCTTCTTTCTTTTCTTTTTTCTTCTTTCCTTCCCTCCTAGCTCCTACAGCGTCCTAGGGCGAGCAAGGCCCGTGCGACGAGGCGGCCGAGGCGGACCGCCAGCGGCTCGTGGGGGTCGACCGGCCTCACCAATATGGAATAGATGCCCAAGCGCTTCGCACCGAGGACGTCGGTGAAGAGCTGATCGCCGACCATCACCACTTCCTCTGGCCTGAGTCCCATCTGCGCGAGCACCTGGCGGAAGCCGCCCCGGCGGGGCTTGCGGGCGTTGAAATAGACCGGGCGGCCGCCCACACCCAGCCCCTCCTCGATCCGCTCGCGCGCCCGGCTGCTGTTGCTCAGGATGCCGATCTTGAAGCCGGCGCCCTCGAGCTCCTTGAGCAATTGGAGGACCCGCTCGTCAAGCCGGGGGGAGCCGCGCCGCCCGAGGGTGTTGTCCAGATCGAAGATGATTCCCCGTTTGCCCAGGCTGCGCAGCCGCTCAGGGTCCAGCTCGAAGATCGAGTCCAGCTCCTCATCCGGCAGGAGGCGATCCAGCAGGGCCATCTCCAGATTAGATCTTAGCTCTACTCTAATTAATCTAGCTCATCCATCTGGGCCCGATGGCTCACCAACAGGGCCCTCCCTGGCCGGCTTGGCCTCGACTTGGCGGACCTCCCCCAGGCGGGCGAAGCCCCTAACCCTGAGCTCCTCGAGGAGTTGCTTCACCTCCTCCAGGAAGCCCTCGGGGACGATCAGCTCGAAGAAGGTCCGTCCCTCGATCAGGCGGTAATCCCGCCGCAGATGGGCGAGCCCATCGTAGCCCATGATGATCGTGTCCACGAAGTGGAGGTCGTGCTCGTCCAGCTCGATGAGGAGGAGCTGCTCCCGCCCGGGAGATCGGGCTTGAGAGGGGGAGGTCCCCAACCCGCTCATCTTAAATCGAGTTCTTCCTTATTCTATTCTTATCTTTTCTTCCGCTCCCCGGAGGGAACATCTGGACTCGGACTTGAACTTGAACCTAAACCTGAACTTGAACCTGAACTTGAACCCGAACTCGTGACCTCCTCCAGCTCCTCGAGGAACCGCGCAGTCCGGCGCTTGAGCGCCAGCTCGGGCTCGACCCCCAGCTCCCTAGCGAGTGCGACCACCTGGAAGAGCAGCTCGCCGAGCGCCTCCTCGGGCTCGGGGGCTGAGCCCGAGAGTGATCTCAAGAGCGCTCGGAGCTCCACGGTCTTGGGCGGCTCCACCCCGAGCCGCGTCCCCCGCTCCTGAGCCTTCCGGGCCTCGACCAGCGCCGGGAGGGCGCTCGCCCGGAAGCGCCTGCCCTCGCGGAGCTTGATCTCCTCCCAGTTCTCCAGGATCTCTTGCGGGTCGGCGACCTTCCGCCCGCTGAAGACGTGGGGGTGCCGCCGGATGAGCTTCTCATTCAGGCGCTCGATGATATCCTCGATGGTGAACTCGCCCGCCTCGCGGGCGATCTGGGCGTGGAAGACCACATGGAGCAGAAGATCGCCCAGCTCGTCCTGGAGCGCCCCGGGATCGCCCCTCTCGATCGCCTCGACCGTCTCGTAGGCCTCCTCGATGAGCATCCCCTTGAGGGACTCATGCGTCTGTGCTCGATCCCAAGGGCAGCCATCGGGGGCCCGCAGGCGGGCCACCAGCTCGACCAGCTTGGCGAAGCTCTCCTGGGCGCTCACTGTTCCGACTCGGGCTCGGATTCAGATTCAGGTGTAGATGTAGGTGCAGGCTCCGTGGTCTGTTCGGTCTCGGTCTCGGCTCCGGTTTCGGTTTCAGCTTCAGTTTCGGTTTCAGCTTCGACTTCGGCTGGAGGGGTCTGAGGGGCCTCGATCTGGGCCAGTAGCTGAGCGACCTCCTCGGGGCGATAGTCGGGGTTCTCCTCCTTGAGGCGCTCGAGCTGCTGGCGGGCCTCGTCCTTCTTCCCCTGGTCTAGGTAGAGCTTCGCCAGGTTGAGCAGGGCTTCGAGGCCGTCCTCTCCTAGCGGCTCGCCCTCGCCGACCAGCTCCTCCTCGACCTCGACGATCTTCTTGTAGAACATGATCTTGTCCTTGGGCTGCTCGGCTACGGCGACTCCCCGCTTGTAGATCTCCTTGGCCTTGGCGTAGTCCTCCTTCTCCTCGTAGCACTCGGCGAGCCCCTGGTAGGCCTCGATGGACTCCGGCTGCTGCTCCAGGAGCACCTGGTAGTGCTCGATCGCCTCATCGAACTTGTGCGCCCGCTGGTAAGTCCGCGCGAGGTCGAACCGCGTCTCGACATCCTGGGGGTCGAGCTCCAGGATCCGCTCGCCGAGCTTTATCCTGAGTTCGGTGCGGTATTGACTCCGCTTGAACCCCTCCTTGTAGTCCTCCAGTGCCTTCTCCGTCAGCCCCTTAGCCCGGTGGACGTCGCCCATCCCCAGGTAGGCGTCCGCGGCGTAGAATGACTGGCCCTTGATCACCGCGTCGAAGATCTCACTAGCCTGCTCCAGCTCGCCGGCCTCGAGGTAGGCGTTCCCCAGCTTCACCTGGATCTTGGGGTCCACCCCGCCGGCCTTGAGCGCCTTATCGTAGTAGGTGGCAGCGTCGGTATACCGCTCCTGGGCGAAGAGGGCATCGCCCATCAGCGTGAGGACCTCCTGATCGTCGGGGGTCTCCTCCAGGACCTGCGCGAAGAGCTCCTCGGCCTTGGCGTAGTCCTCCTTGCCCATGTAAGCCCGCCCGAGCCGCGTCAGGACCCGCGCTGTGAGCTTGGGGTCCTCCTGGATGAGTGTGAGCGCCTTCTCGTAGTGGGCGATCGCCTCGTCATATTCCTTCTTGTCGAGCATCAAGTCGGCGTAGAGGATCAGCGCCCCGGAGTGGTCCGGCTTCAGCTCCAGCGCCTTCTTGAGCTTCTCGATCGCCTCGTCGTAGCGGCCGGTCTCCCGCAGGTATTTGCCGTATTCGTAGTAGATATCGGGGTTCTCAGGGTCGTAGAGGAGCAGCTCGCTGAAGAGGTCGCGGTGGCCCCCGGCGATCTCGAGCGTCTTGTGGAGGTGCTCCTTTACCTTCTCGGTGAGCTCGGCTACCTGGGCTTCGAGCTCCGCCAGCTTCGTCTCGTCCGGCTCTTCCTCCTTTTTTAGCTTGGCCAGCTCGGCCTTCGCCGCATCCAGCTTGTCCTCGTAGAGCCTGGCCGCGTAGTAGTGGAGGTAGGGGTCCTTCACCTTGCCCTCTTGGATCAGCTCCTCGTAGGCGGCGAGGGCCTCGTCTTTTTTGTCCTCCCGCTCGAGCATGTAGGCCCGCAGGACCGGCTCCTTGATCTCGATCTCGGCCGCCTCCCGCAGCCCCTCATACCACTCGTCGAACTTCTCCTGCCTCTTCTCCTCGAGGTAGTCCTGCCGGACCTGCTCCTTGACGTCCTCGAAACCCTTCGCCGGGCGGCGGTCCTCCAGCTTGATGATGTGGAAGCCATACTTTGTGCGGACGATATCGCTGATCTGGCCCACCTCGAGCGCGAAGGCCGCCTCCTCGAACTCCTTCACCATCTGGCCGCGCTGGAACCAGCCGAGGTCGCCGC
>CAZCTZ010000106.1:0-4433 GCA_964501855.1 uncultured Thermotogae bacterium | reverse complement strand
AGCTCGAGCAGATAGGAGAGCGCCCGGAGGGTCTCCTGGTCCTCGCCGGCGAGGAGGCTGACCCCCTTCAGGTTGATGAGGACGCTGCCCCTGCCCTCATCATGGAGCTCCAGCTCCACCGGCTCCCCCAGGACCCGCAGGAGCCCGGCGAGCCACTCCCGGATGGTCGCCTCGACTTCGGCTTTCATCTATCCGCTCCCAGCTTGCACTCCTAGTCAGTTATCCTTAGCCCTAGCCCTCTCATCGTCATTCCCCTGCTCTGGACTTTGACTTTGAGAGGAGGCCTCGGTCTTAGTCTTGGTCTCAGTATCGGCCTTGGGCTCCGACCCCGGCTGCGGCTGGGGCTCCAGCCGCCGCAGCTCGAGGTTGATCAGCCACTGCTGGCCGATCTGGAACAAGGTGGTGAGCAGCCAGTAGAGCCACATCCCCGCGGGGAAGTTCCGCAAGAGGAACCCCATGAAGAGCGGCATCCCGTAGACCAGGGCCCAATTGGGCCGCTGCCCGCCGCCGGTGGCCGGGGTGGAGAGCCTTGTCTGGAGGATCATCACGACCACGTTGAGCACGACGATGATGTAGTATGGATCGGCGACCGATAGGTCCGGCATCCACAGGAAGCCCGGGGAGAGATGGATCCGCTCGGAGGAGTAGAGGATCGCCCGCCAAAGGATATAGAGTATGGGGAACTGGATCAGGAGCGGCAGGCAGCCCGAGAGCGGGTTGACCCCCTCCTTCTGGTAGAGCTCCATCAACTTGCGCTGGAGGATCTCCCGCTCCTTGCGGTAGCGCTCCTGGAGCTGCTGGATCTTGGGCGCGAGCCGCTGCATCTTGGCGATCGAGTAGTATTGCTTTCGCATCAGCGGGAAGAGAATGATCCGCACGGTGATCGTGAAGAGGATGAGCGCCCAGCCGTAATTGCCCGTGAGATCATAGAGCCAGTCGAGGAATCGCACCACGGCGATGAGCGCCCGGCTGAAGAAGCCCAGGTCGACGAGCCCGCCCAGGCCGGAGTGCTCGAGGAGGGTATACTTCGGCCGGCCGGCATAGAGCAGGAAGGTGTAGGCCCGCTCCTGGCCGGACGCGAGCTCGATCGCCTCCGATTTGACGCCCAGGATCAGCCGCCCGCGCTCGTCCAGCTCCACCGCGGGGTGGAGCTCCCCCGCGGAGTCCTTAAGCTTGAGGAAGACCACCGCTTGGCCGCTCACCGCTCCGAGGCCCTCGAACCGCTCATAGCTCGAGGGGATGGCTTCCGTGCGCCTCCCATCGAAGAGATAGCGCACCTCGCCCTCGACGAACTTCTCCGGCCCGAGCTGGAAGATGTTCGGCCCGAGGACCAAAATGAAGCCCTCCGGCAGGGCGAGCGGCGCGGCGCCGGGGTTGCCCAGGATGAGCTCCATATCGACGGTGTAGTATGGCTCATCGCGGATGGTGAAGATCTTTTTGATTTGGAGCTGGGGTGCCTCGAGGCTCAGGGCGAGCTCCAGCTTGACCTGGCGGGGGCTCTGCTCCAGGATGCGATAGCTGTAAGGGGCGGGGGCCTCGATCCCTGGCAGCTCCAAGGCGAACGGGAAGCTGGCCCCCTCGGCGTAGCGGCGGGCGAGGGTCTTGGGGTCGGTGGTGGTGTCGGGGACCAGCTCCATCTGGCGGAGACCGTAGGGTGCGAAGTGGAGGAAGATGCTCCGCAGCTCCCCGCCCGCGGTGGTGAAGAGGTAGTCCACGAGCCCCGTGCGCACCTCGATCTCGGTGTAGCCCTCCTGCTCGTGGGCGGTGACGACGAGCTGGCCCTCATAGCCCCCTCCGGTAGCAAGGTGGCCTACTGCCAGTATCATCACCAGGGTGAGCGGGACCAGGAGGAAGATTTTGCCCATCCGCTTCGGCCTCCTTGAGCTCGAGCGATCGCCGATCGGCCTAGAGTTTAATCGAGCCCCATTGCGATTGCAACTCATCGCGTTGATTCCCCGAGGCCGGCCAAGGTAAACTAAGGCGATGTTCACCGGGATCATCGCCGGGGTGGGCCGGACCAGGAGCCTAGTCGCGAATAAGCTCACCATAGCTTTGCCGCCGCAGATCGAGCTCCCTGCAGTCGGGGAGAGCATCGCCGTGAACGGCGTCTGCCTCACCGTAGTCAGGTGTGACCGGGAAAAGCGGGAGATCGAGCTCGACCTCAGCCCGGAGACCCTCCGGCGGACCAACCTGGGGCTCCTGCGGCCCGGGGAGCGGGTGAACCTCGAGCTGCCGGTGGCCGCCGGGGAGCGGCTGGGGGGCCACTTCGTCCTCGGGCATATCGACACCCTGGGGAGGATCAGCAAGATCGTCCCCCAAGGGGGGTTCTACCTCTTCTCGTTCCAGGTCGAGCCCGAGTTCGCGCACCTCCTCGTGGAGAAGGGCTCAGTCGCCGTGGACGGGATCAGCCTCACGGCGTTCAACGTCCGCGGGGGGCAGTTCGACGTGGCGATCATCCCGCACACCTTCAGGGCGACGAACCTCCAGGACCGGCGGCCCGGCGACCGGGTGAACGTGGAGTTCGATATCCTAGGGAAATACGTGGCCAAGCTGCTCGCTGAGGGCGAGCGGGAGAAGGAGAAGGAAGGGAAGGAGGAAGAGAAGGGGAGGGAGCCGCTGCGATGGCTGTGGTCTTCGACCCTATAGAGGAAGCGATCGAGGCGATCCGCCGCGGGGAGATGGTGATCGTCGTCGACGACGAGGACCGCGAGAACGAGGGCGACCTGGTGATGGCCGCCGAGAAGGTGACCCCGGAGGCGATCAACTTCATGGCCCGCTACGGCCGCGGGCTGATCTGCGTCCCCCTCACCGAGGAGCGGGCGGACGAGCTGGGCCTCCGGCCGATGGTGAGCGGCACCACCGACGACGCCCGTGAGACCAACTTCACCGTCTCCGTCGACGCCCGCTATGGGATCACCACGGGGATCTCGGCTCACGACCGTGCGCTCACCATCCAGCTGCTGGCCAACCCGGACACCGGCCCGCGGGACTTCGTCCAGCCGGGCCACGTCTTCCCGCTGAGGGCCAAGCCCGGCGGGGTCCTCCGCCGGGCGGGCCACACCGAGGCGGGGGTCGACCTCGCCCGGCTGGCGGGGCTCTACCCCGCTGCGGTGATCTGTGAGATCATGAACGACGACGGGACGATGGCCCGCCTGCCCCAGCTCCAGGAGTTTGCCAAAAGGCACAACCTCAAGCTGATCTCGATCGCGGACCTCATCCGCTACCGCGCCAAGCGAGAGAAGCTCGTCCGCCGCGAGGCGGAAGCCGAGCTCCCCACCGAGTTCGGCCACTTCCGGATCATCGCCTACAGCAACGATGTCGACGGCAAGGAGCACGTCGCCCTGGTGAAGGGCGAGGTCGCCGGTAAGGAGAATGTCCTGGTGCGGGTCCACTCCGAGTGCCTCACCGGGGACACCTTCCTATCGAAGCGGTGCGACTGCGGCCTCCAGCTCCACGAGGCGCTGCGGCGGATCGAGCAGGAGGGCTGCGGGGTGCTGCTCTACATCCGCCAGGAGGGGCGCGGGATCGGCCTCCTCAACAAGATCAAGGCCTATGCCCTCCAGGACCAAGGTCTGGATACCGTGGAGGCCAACCGGCGGCTCGGCTTCCGCGAGGACCTACGGGACTACGGCATTGGGGCTCAGATCCTGAAGGACTTGGGTCTCACCACGATCCGGCTGCTCACCAACAATCCTAAGAAGGTGGTCGGCTTGGAGGGCTACGGGCTGCGGATCACCCAGCAGATCCCCTTGGAGGTCCCGCCCAACGAGCACAACTGGCGCTACCTCATCACGAAGAAGGAGAAGCTGGGCCACCTACTCCACCTTGGGGAGGGAGACTCCAGCTAAGCAAGCATAAGCAAAGGCAAGGCCAAGATGAGGGAGGTTCGGGGCACGCTAGACGGCAAGGGGCTGCGGATCGGGATCGTCGTCAGCCGGTTCAACCCCGCGATCACCGAACGGCTGCTCGCCGGGGCGGTCGACCGCCTGGTCCGCAGCGGCGTCAAGGAGGAGGAGATCGAGGTCGTCTGGGTCCCGGGGGCGTTCGAGCTCCCCCGGGCGGTCCGCGCACTGCTCGCCGCCGGCAGGTATGACGGGATCCTGCCCTTGGGGTGCCTCATCCGCGGGGAGACGCCCCACTTCGACTACCTCGCTGGGGCGGTGACCCGTGAGCTCGCCCGCCTCAGCGCGGAGAGCGAGACCCCGGTGGTCTTCGGGGTGCTCACCGCCGATACCCTGGAGCAGGCGCTCGACCGCGCCGGGGGGAAGGTCCACAAGGGGGCCCAAGCGGCCGAGAGCCTCATCGAGCTGATCAACCTCCTCCGCCAGCTCCGCGGACGCGGATGCGGATGATCCCCCGACCCCGACAGGGCCGCCCATCCATCGGACTTACGGCTTACATCTTCGGGCTGGATGAGGCCCTTTGGGATGAGG
>CAZCTZ010000105.1:0-4435 GCA_964501855.1 uncultured Thermotogae bacterium | reverse complement strand
CGCCCAGAAGGCGGTGTTGGTTCTGCTCATGGGGTGAGGATCGCGGTCACCGGCCGGCCCGGCTGCGGGAAGACGACGCTGATCCGCCGGGTCGTTGAGCAACTCAGGGAAAAGCTCAACATCGGCGGGATCTACACTGAGGAGCTCCGCGAGGGCGGGGAGCGGAGAGGTTTCGCGATCGTGGACATCGCCACCGGTCGGCGGGGGATCCTGGCTCATGTCGCGCTTCAAGGCGGCCCACGACTGGGTAAGTATCGCATCAATTTAAAGGGCATCGAGGAGGTCGCTATCCCCGCGATCGAGGAGGCCCTCCGGACCAAAGATTTGGTGGTGATCGACGAGGTCGCACCGATGGAGCTCAAGAGCCCCGGGTTCGTCCGGGTGGTGGAGGAGCTGCTGGAGAGCCCAAAGCCCCTGCTCTTCGCGATCCACCGGCGTGCCGACCACCCCTTGCTTGAACAGATCCGGCAGGAGTTCCAGATCTGGGAGATCACCCCGGCGAACCGCGATCGCCTCCCGGGGGAGATCGCCGCTCTGTTCGCTACCAATCGGTGAATACGGTTTTTCCCCGCCCCATGTCTAGAGGCCGCCCTCCCCAGGTATAATTCAGGTGAGGAGGTTAATCCCTTAGTTTATTTTGGCTTAAGTCGGGTTATGAGAGAGGGGGTAATCTTAAAATAAAATAAACAAATTCGGGCGAAAGCCCGAGGAAAGGAGGAGTTTCCGATGAAGTGGGGCAAGGTCTCCGACAAGGCGGTCGAGCGGGTGGAGAGGTTTGTAGTGAGGGTTCTCGGTCCCAGGGGGCTCTACATCCTGCTGGCTCTTGCCGCTTTCATCCTGCTGAGCGGCGCTCACGATAAGTGGGGCCAGTAGCCTAGCCAGGGACAGGATTCAAACCCGCGGGTTAAGGATTTTTCCTTGCAGAGAGGGGCCTTGCGGCCCCTCTCTGATTTTTTGTAGGATACGGCGCGATGAGGCTGCCACTGGGTGCAAGGTTATATCTATGGACTGTGGTCGCCGCCGCGATCGCTTGTATCGTCCTGTATATCCCGAAGGTCCCGTTAGAGCCCAAATTCCTCTCCACCCTCCTCTTCCTAGCCATCATCGCCTTCTTCGCCGAGATCTACGAGATCGAGTTGACATACAAGCGGAGGACCTCGACTGCTGTAGCAATCACCTCCGCCGCTATTTTCCTCGGGGGTATACCGCTTGGGATCGCGACGGTGCTGCTGGCCACCCTAGCAGCGGAGGTCATCCTCCGGTGGGATACGCTATCTAGAGGCTTCTCGGCCTTCGCGAGCTATGTGGCCTTCAACGTGAGCCAGCTCGTGATCGCGGTGACGGTCGCCGGGACGATCTTCGAGCTGACCGGCGGCCATCCGCCGCCATACCAGTCGATTATTGACTTCATCCCCCCTTCCCTGGCCTTCTTGACCTCGGTCCTCGTCAACACCTCCCTCGTCTCCGGGATCATCCATCTCACCGAGGGTGTGAGCTTCTCCTATCACTTGAGGTTCAGCCTCCGCCATCTCCATATCCAGTTCCTCTCGCTGGGGGTCCTCTCGATCCTCCTCGCCGTCGTCTATGCGATGTCGCCCTGGTATATCCTCCTCGTCCTCATCCCCCTCGTGCTGGTCCACATCTCCCTGCGGGGGTATATGCGGCTGCGGCAGCAGGCTCAGGAGGCCTTCGAGAGGATGATCCGAAGCCTGATGGAGCGGGACCGCTACACCGGGACCCACTCTGAGAGCGTCGCCGAGCTCGCCCAGCGGATCGCACGGGCGCTCGGCCTCCCCGAGGACGAGGTGGAGCGGATCGGGGCCGCGGCGCGGGTGCACGACCTAGGGAAGATCGCGATCCCCGACAGCGTCCTCCTTAAGGGGGACGGGCTCACCGACGAGGAGTGGGAGATCATCAAGCAGCACCCGGTGAGGAGCGCTGAGCTGCTCCAGGGGCTGGAGATCTACGACGGGAGCCTGGAGATCATCAAGCACCACCATGAGCACTGGGATGGGAGCGGCTACCCCGATGGGCTCCGCGGCGAGCAGATCCCCCTCGGCGCCCGGATCCTCGCCGTGGCCGATACCTACAATGCCCTCATTACCGATCGGCCCTACCGGAAGGCCTATACCAAGGAGGAGGCCCTCAAGATCATCGAGGGGATGAGCGGGAAGGAGCTCGATCCCAAGGTCGTGGAGGCCTTCATCAAATGCTACTCCTCTGGGCCGTCGGCTTAGGGCTCCTCATCGGCTTCCTCCGGCGGGGGAGCTTGACCAACTTGGGAAGGCTCAACCTCCGAGGGTTCTGGCTGATCTTGATGGCCCTGCTGATCCAGCTCCTCATCTTCCCCCTCGGCCCGCGCGAGCCCATCATCAGGGTCGGCACCCCTTACCTCCACCTCCTCTCCTATCTCTTCCTGCTGGCCTTCACCTGGCTCAATCGACGCCACCTCGAGCTTCTCATCATGGGCGCCGGCCTGGCTCTGAACTTCCTGGTGATCGCGGCCAACGGCGGCTACATGCCCGCCTCGGCGGAGGCGCTCCGCCGTGCGGGGCTCGAGGGCGTAGCGAAGGTCCTGGAGCAGGGCCTCCCCCACGGCAACGTGATCCTGATGACCCCCGAGACCAGGCTAAACCCGCTTGGCGACCGGCTCTACCTGCCCGAGGGGGTCCCCCTGGCCAACGCCTTCAGCATTGGGGATTTAGTGCTGGGCCTCGGGCTCATGCTCCTCCTCGCCCGGCGGATGGCCAACAGCTCGACCCAGCCGATTGATCATAAGCACTAGGGAGCATAGAATAATGAAAAAGTGTGGTGAGCGGGTATGCACATCGACTCCTATAGCTTTGGGGAGATCGTGATCGACGGCAACCCGTATGACAGCGACGTGATGCTCCACCAGGGCCAGGTGAAGGAGTGGTGGCGCCGGCAGGGGCACTCCCTCGAGCTCGAGGACCTGAAGTGGCTCCTCGAGCAGAACCCCCCGCCGGAGGTGATAGTGGTCGGCCGGGGGCGCTATGGGGTGATGGAGGTCCCCGATGAGGTGGCTAGAGCCTTGAAGGAGCGGGGGATCGAGCTGATCGCAAAGCCCACAAAGGAGGCCTGCGAGGAGTTCAACCGGCTGGCGGAAAAGAAAAGGGTCGCGGGCGCCTTCCACCTCACCTGCTAATCTAGCCCTGCGAGAGGACCTCCCGGACGCGCTCCGCAAAGGCCTGGCTCTCAGGGTCGGCTGCGGGGTGGAGTTCGATCTCCTCCGGGGAGGAGGCCCCCAGGCCGAGCTCCACCGCCCGCCTGATCTGCGTCTGCTCGAAGATCTTCCCGCGGGCGACGGTCCGCGTCGTCCGATACAGCCTCAGGATCGCCACCCCGACGGCGTCCAGCGCCACCCGGTCCTGCGAGGCCAGGATCACCCCGGGGCTCTCCCTGGCCCCGGTCTCCGGCCCGCCGCGGACGAAGGCCTCGAGGGCGTCCATCACGATCAGCTCCGGCTCGTAGAGGAGGTTGAGCTCGGCGATCATCTCCTGCATGTGCGGCGAGGTGTGCAGCTCCCGCATGTAGTCGTAGCCGTCCTTCACGGAGTAGCGGGCGACCATCCCCACCGAATTTTTTAAGGACATGGTGAAGACCCCTCCGAAGCGGTGGGTCTTGAGGCAGCAGGTCTGGACGATGGAGTCAGCCTGGAGGAAGAGCTTGGGCAGCTCCACCCCGCGGCGCCAGTGGCTCCCCCGAAGCGGGAGGTGCTCCCACTCCTCCGCGAGGAGGTCGTCGATCGGGACCGCCTCGAAGCCCATCCGCTCCGCCAGCCCGAAGATGTCCTTGGCCTTCATGACCGCGCGGGTGATCCCAATCCCCATCCCGCTCCGGTCGGCGACGGTGATCTTCTTGGCGCCGCCCTCCTGGAGGAGTTCCACCAGGGCGGCCAGGGTGTCGTTGTGGGTCGAGCTGGGGAAGGGGTGAGCGCTGTTGAAGTTCGGCTTGAGGACGACCTCCTTGCCCGAGAAGGTGCCAGCAGGGAAGTCGAGCAGCGCCACCGCGGCGCGGATGCCCTCCCGGCGGCCCTCCGCCGTGGCCTTGACCAGCGCGACCACCGATTTGGCTCGCTGTGCTCGGGAATCGAGCTGGAGTGGGAACTGGAGGAGCATCAGCCCGCCGGTGAGCGCCCGCAGGAACTCCCGCCTGGTCATCACGGTCATGGCGACCACTTCGATCAATCTTATTCCGGGCAGTGGCCCTTTTGACATTGACACCCCTAAGGGCGGCCTTCGTGGTAAGATCTAACCGATGAGGGAACGAGAGGTCTTGCAGCTCCTGGCGGAGCGGCTGGCCGTGGGCGACGACTGCGCGGTGATCCCCTTTGCGGGAACGAACCTGCTCCTCACCACGGACATGCTCCACCGGGCGACCGACTTCCCCGAGGGGACGACGGCCTACACGATCG
>CAZCTZ010000104.1:0-4437 GCA_964501855.1 uncultured Thermotogae bacterium | reverse complement strand
CTCCGCTCGATCTGCTGGAGCGCACCGGCCAGCGCTCGCCCGAGTGCGCTGGCCGCCTCAGCTCGCTGGTCGAGGCAGACCAGCGGGACGAACCTCACATCCGTCTTTGCCCTTGCCTCCGGCTCCAGTTCCGTCCCCCCGAACAGGAACTGCAGGAAGGGCAGTTGGACCTCGACCGAGTGCTCCCGGAGGAAGGCCGCCTCGCTCTCGCCGATGAGCCCTCTGCCCTCCCCTTCCTTCGCTTCCGCCTCCATGATCGCCCGGGCCAGCTCGGTGTCGATCTCCATCTGGCCTAGGGGTGTCTCCCATCTGCCCTCGATCCAGATGGAGATCGGCGG
The DNA here is from genome assembly GCA_964501855.1 of uncultured Thermotogae bacterium. Classification (GTDB taxonomy): domain Bacteria; phylum Bipolaricaulota; class Bipolaricaulia; order RBG-16-55-9; family JANLFV01; genus CAZCTZ01. Next base: position 4,099 of record CAZCTZ010000104.1, on the reverse strand, counting down.
CCCGAGGCCGGTGTGGTTGGTCCCGACGATGACCGCCGTCTCGGGGCGGCCGAGCTCGGCCAAAAGATGAAAAGCCCAAGCGGCTACCGGCCCGGAGTATTGATAGCCAGCGTGGGGGCTGACCAGCCCTACCGGGTCCTCGAGCGGCTCCTCCCGCACCTTGGGGAGGGAGCCTGGCCCGAGCCGATCGGTGAAGCACCACTCGAGCTGCTCCCGGAGGAGCTCAGGGCTGCCGGCGTAGAACGCCCCTGCCACATACGGCGGCCTGACCTTCGGCATCTTCCATGCTTTTAGGGAAGCTTTTGGCATTGAGTATAGCTCTATTTGTCAGTTCTTGTCAAGTCTGGCCCCGGAAGATGAGGGTATAGGGTATCAGGGGAGGTCTCATAAAAATAAAAAAATAAAAGCCTAACTGACTGAGAGTTAGACCCAGTGGGTGGTGCAGGACTCGAACCTGCGACCTCCTGCACGTCAGGCAGGCGCTCTTCCACCTGAGCTAACCACCCCTTGGAGGCGGCGGCCGGACTCGAACCGGCGTATGAGGGCTTTGCAGGCCCTTGCCTTACCCCTTGGCTACGCCGCCCCACCTCACGAACATTTTAGCGCAAGGGGGCCTGAGTGTCAACGCCACCAAGTGGGCTTGCCAATTTGCCAGGAGCCCACACCTAAGTTAAGATTGACCATAAAGCGAGGAAGAGGGGTGGTGCTAGAAAGTGAAGGTGATGACGAAGGCAACGAGGGTGCCAAGAGCTACTTTGCTAGTGATCCTGACGCTGGCGGGGGTGGTGATCAGCCTCGGCTTGGGGTTGGGAGCAGGGGGTGGAGGGACCTCCAGCTCCCTCTCCCTTGCCATCGGCCCAGAGCATGAGGTGAGCCTCACCATCTACGAGGACCTAGCGCTGGTGAGCGAGCTGCGAATGGTCGAGCTTGAGCCGGTGCTAGCCGGCCAGCTCCAGGAGGTGGTCCTGGAGGGGCTGCCCGAGAAGCTCCTCCCGAGCTCGGTCCACCTGGAAGGGCTCGAAAGCGAGCTTGAAGTCCTGGAAGGGGAGTTCCGCTATGAGCCGCTGAGCGAGCGGGCGCTCCTCGAGCGGTTCATCGGGGAGGAGATCGAGGTCCGCGACGCCGGGGGCGTCTACCGGGGAACGCTCCTGGGGGTCGAGGGCGGCGGTGAGGAGGTGATCCTCCAGGATTGGGCCGGCGAGGTCCAGATCATCACCGCTCCGGAGGGCTTCGCCCTGCCGTCGCTGCCCGAGCCGGAGCCGGCCACCGAGCCCCGGCTCATCTTGAAGCTCAGGAGCGAGAGCGAACAGGTGGGCAGGCAGCCGGTCCGGCTGAGCTACCTCACCCGGGGGCTCTCCTGGTGGGCGGACTACCTCGCCATCCTGGACCTGGATCGGGGGCGGATGGACCTTGATAGCTTCGTCTCGGTCAGCAACAGCTCGGGGAAGACCTTCAGGGACGCTGCCTTGCGGCTAGTCGCCGGCAAGCTCCACCGGGTCGGCGAGCGCGAACTCGGCTACGGCTACGTCAAGACGATGGAAGAGATGGCCCTGGCCCAGGCCGCTCCGCAGTTCGCCGAAGAGGCGGCGTTCGAGTATCACCTCTACACCTTGGAGCGGCCCGCGACCCTGGAGGACGGCCGGACCAAGCAGCTCGGCTTCATCTCCGCTCGGGAGGTGCAGGTCGAGCGCCGCTACGTCTTCGAGCCGGCTCGCGGCAGCGGCATCCGCGTGGAGATCAGCTTCACAAACTCCGCGCTGAGCGGGCTCGGCCAGCCGCTCCCCGCGGGGAGGGTCCGGCTCTACCAACGCCAAGGGGAGGGAGATGAGCTGCTCTTCGTCGGCGAGGACCTCATCCCTCACACCCCTGTCGATGAGGAGGTCTCGCTCACCGTCGGGGTGGCCTTCGACCTGACAGGCGAGCGGCGGCAGCTCGAGCGGCGGCGGATCGCCCCGGACCGGTATCGCGAGACGATCCTGATCACGCTGGCGAACCACAAGGAGGAAGCGGTCACCATCGAGGTGGTCGAGCATCCCCCCGGGGACTGGGTGATCCTGAGCGCCACGCCGGCTTACGAGAAGGTGGACGCCAATACGATCAAGTTCGTGGTGCCGGTGAGCCCCGGCGGGGAGGCCACGGTGCGCTACACGGTCGAGTATCAGCTCTGATCTCGCCCGGTTGCCGGTTGGGAGGGAGGTAGCCTAACCACGAAGCCGCGAGGGAAGGAGCAGGAGAGGAGGCGAGCGCCCATGCCCGAGTCGGAGGTGGCCCTCGGAGGCGACGGCAGGGACAAGGGCAGGGAGGAGTTGAAGCTGGAGCTGGAGAGGATCGCCATCGACCGGGAGGTCTACCGGCGGGCGATCGAGCGGGTCCTGCCCGAGCTGCCGGTGGAGAACGGCGCGATCGACGTGAACTCGATCTGGATCGAGACCTCGCTCCCGCGCGACCTGATCATCGAGATCGTAAAGGAGGGGAGGCTCAAGCTGCCGGCGAACGTCGAACGGATCGTGCTCCGGCACCCCTCGACGATGGCCGCTCCGGCCTCGAAGGACAAGGACAGGAGCAAGGGCAAGCGGAGGAAGAGGAAGCCCACCGGCAAGGAGGCCAGGAGGGGCGAGGGCAGCTCGCGCTATAAGGCCAAAGGCTAAGTAAGGTAAAAGTATAAGTAAAGGCAAGGAGATGGAGACCCGATCTGGATCCGATGGGCCCGAGATCCGCTTCGGCACCGACGGCTGGCGGGGGATCATCGCCAAGGACTTCACCTTCGAGAACGTCGGCCGGGTGGCCCAGGCCCTCGCCGACTTCCTGAGGAGTCCCCAGCGGCGGGAGCTTGAGCTCTACCGGGAGTGGGGCGTCGAGTGCCGCCCTCCCGACCGGGGGGTGGTCATCGGCTACGATACGCGCTTCTGGTCGCGGGAGTTCGCCGTCTTCTTCGGACGGGTGCTCCGCTCCAACGATATCCCCGTCTGGCTCAGCGCCGAGCCGGTCCCCACCCCGGCGCTCTCCTGGGCCGTGGTCCACCGCCGGGCCGCCTGCGGGGTGATGATCACTTCCTCTCACAACCCATTCTATTACAACGGGGTCAAGCTCAAGCCGGAGTTCGGCGGCTCCGCACCGCCCCAGGTCACCCAGATGGTCGAGGGCTTCCTCCGGGACGAGTTCGAGCTGAAAGCCGAGGAGGAGGACCTCGAGGTGGTGGACCTCCGGGAGCCATACCTTGAGCGGCTACGCGAGCTGGTGGACCTCGAGCTGCTCGAGGGCGCGCCCCTCCGGGTCGTAGTCGATGCGATGTATGGCTCGGCGCGGGGCTACCTCCCGGCGATCCTGGAGGAACTCGGGATAGACTATGTGGCGATCCGCTCCGGCAGTGACCCCTACTTCGGCGGGAAGGACCCCGAGCCGATCCCCCGCAACCTGGTCCCCTTGAAGGCGGTGATCGCCTCCCAGCGGGGAGGGCTCCGCCGGGGCGAGCTCCTCGTGGGAGTGGTCACCGACGGGGATGGCGACCGGGTCGCCGCGATGGACGAGCAGGGGGAGTTTATCGACCCGCATCGCATCTACACCTTGCTCTTCCGCCACCTGGTGCGGCGGGGCGGGCGCGGGCTCGCGGTCAAGACCTTCTCGCTCACCGACATGGCGAGCAAATTCGCCAGGAAACACGGGATCGAGCTGGTGGAGACCCCGATCGGGTTCAAATACATCGGCGAGCTGATGCTCCAACGGGAGGTCCTGATCGGCGGGGAGGAGTCCGGCGGGATCGGGGTGAAGGGCCACCTGCCTGAGCGGGACGGCCTTTTGAACTCGCTCCTGCTACTGGAGGTCGTCGCCCAGGAGGGGGTACCCCCCTCCGAGATCATCGTCGGGCTGATGGAGGAGCTCGGCCAGCACCACTACGATCGGCGGGACCTCCAGCTCGAGCGGCGGCTGGAGGTGGTCGCCCGCTTGAAAGAGCAGCCACCGAAGAGGTTTGCCGGGCGGGAGGTGGTGGCGGTCGAGACCCTCGATGGGATAAAATTGCGCTTCGAGGACGGCTGGCTCCTCCTGCGCGCCTCGGGGACCGAACCGAAGCTGCGGCTCTACTGCGAGATGGACCGCCCGG
>CAZCTZ010000103.1:0-4474 GCA_964501855.1 uncultured Thermotogae bacterium | reverse complement strand
AGTTCGTCGAGTTCGTCGATGAGGCCCTCCGCTTGGCGCTCCCGCTGGAGTTGCCTGTCGGTAGTTAGTCTTAGTCATAGTTTGTAATTTGCCGCTGTCCTCTCTGTCAGAGTATGGACTTGCGCAAATGAAAATCATCTTCGATGAGCGCTGCTTGGAATTCAACGAGCCGGGCCATCCCGAGAGCCCCGAGCGGGTCCGCCGCGCCGCAGAATACCTGCGGGAGCGGTTCGATTTTGTGGAGCCGGAGCCGGCCCGGGAGGAGGACCTCCTGCTCGTCCACACGCCGGGGCTGATAGAGAGCGTCAAGAACCTAACCTTCTACGATCTCGACTGTCCACGCTACCCGAACATCTACGACTACGCCCTGCTCGCCGCCGGCGGGGCGATCCTAGCCGCTGAAGTGGGCGGATTCTCGCTGATGCGCCCGCCGGGGCACCACGTCGGCAGAGATTTTCTGGGCGGGTTCTGCTACTTCAACAACATCGCGATCGCGGTGAAGCGCTCGGGCAAGCGGACTTTAATCCTGGACATCGATGCCCATCACGGCAACGGCACTCAGGACATCTTCCTCGGTGATCCCCAGGTGGTCTACGTCTCGCTCCACCGCTCGCCGTTGTATCCCGGGACGGGGCTCTCTTCGGTCCAGAATTGCTTCAACTTCCCACTGCCCGCCCGCTGCGGCGATGAGGTTTACCTATCAACGCTTGACAGGGCGCTGGAGCAAGCTTTACAAGATTTCCAACCGGAGCAGGTGGCGATCTCCGCGGGCTTTGACGGCTACGAGCGCGATCCATTGGCCTCGCTCGGGCTCTCTATTGAGACCTATCGCGAGGTCGGTGCGCGGATTGCCAAGCTGGGTAAGCCGGTCTTCGCGGTGCTAGAGGGCGGCTACGTCCCCGAGGCGTTAGGCCCGCTGATCGAGGCCCTCATCCGAGGGCTCACTCGCTGAGGCTTCTATCCTACTGAAATTGCCAGCAAATATATTATATAGTCTCCGCCTCACCCCTTTCCGAACGCGCGCTCGAGCCAATAGACGGCGAAACTCACAAGATCCGCGGCGTCGAGGAGGTAGGACTCGGCCGCCCCTACCCTACCGGAGCGGCCCTTGCCTGCCGCCAGGTATTCCTCGACGATGGTAGCGAAGTATTCCTCCGAGGAGTGCCCCTCCACGATCCCCCCGCCGGTGTCGATGTCCTCGATCTCCACCCAGACCCGCTTCCCTCTCCGGAGCACCGGCATCTTGTAGCGGACGACTCGCTTGCTGGGGATGCGGGCGATCGTCTCAGCATGATGGAGGATCGTGACAGCATTTAAGGGCGAGCCCAGGAGCAAGACCTTCCCGCCGGCCTCACAGAGTTTGGCGAAGGGCGAGCCCGGACCGTAGGGGTAATTGAGCGGGTGGTCCTCCGTGAGCCACTCCGCTTTAGCGCCCACGGCGGCCACGGAGGCCTCGGGGTGATCCGAGCGGCGGGCGCCGGGCCAGGTCCTGAGATATTCGGTGAGGATGCTCCATTTGCGGTTTGCCCGTGACCTTTCTGGGTCGAAGGCCGGGCACTCCTCCAAATACGCTTCTCCTCGTCCCTCTTCCAAGGCAATGGTGAAGTAAGGTGCTTCCTCCCAGCCCACATACATCATGAGCGTCCCCTCGGGCCCTAGCACGTCCAGGATCGCCTGGATCACGGTGTCGGGGCCGCCCACGACCCAGCCGACGGCCCTGACCGAGGCGTGTAGCATCACGATATCCCTAGGCTCGAGCCCTAACTCCTGAAGGTCCTCCACCAGCCTGCTCCGGGTGATGAGGGGCCTCCGCAGGAGCTCCTCTCTATTGATCACCTCCATCACCCCTCGAGGCGGGCCCCCGTTCTCGCCGATTCCGATCGAACTAAACCTAACTTTAACTTAACCTAGACCTCCCGCTCGAGCCAGATCCCCCGCTCGGTGAACCCGAGGCCGCGGTAGAGCGCGAGCCCCGCGGCGTTCCCCCACTCCGTGCTCACCTCGACCTCCGCGCACCCCCGCTCCCGGCACCACGCGATGGCCGCGGAAAGCAGGTGCCTCCCGACCCCGCGGCCGCGGTGGCGCTTGGAGACCACGAGTTCCTCGATGACGCCCGAGGGTCCGCGATGTAGAAGCAAGCGGCGAAGCTGGACATGCGTGAGGCCCACGACCTCGCCCTCTAGCTCGGCCACGAGGACGCAGGAGCGGGCGTCGGAGAGGGCCTCGGGGAACCTCTCCCTCACCCCCGAGGGGTCGAGTCCCTCGCGATCCGCGAGCTCCTCGGCGAGTTCCCGCACCAGCCCCACGGCGGCCTCGAGGTCGGCCTCGGTTGCCTCGCGGATGATCAGGGAGGAGGGCGCTTCCTCTTCCTCCTTCCCTTCCTCGCCCCTCGTAACCCTGAGCACCAGGTCCTCCCTTATCGGGAAGAAGTCCAACATCACGAAGGGCTCGTCCCCCAGGCAGGTGTCCCCATGAGGGACTCCTGGAGGGATGTAGTAAAGATCGCCCGGACCCACGACCCTCTCTTCCTCCCCGATCCTGAGCCTCCCCTTCCCGCGGTAGATGACCCCGAGCTGTTCGTGGGGATGGGAGTGCAGAGGGACCGAATGTCCCGGGAGGGTGGCGTTCAGGGCCATCATCACCCGCTCGCCCGAGAGGCCGGTGAGGACCGTCGTCTCAAGCCCGGGGAGTTGCTCTAGCTTCGCCCCCTTCGCCGGATCGAGGAAGTACTCGCTCCGCATGGCGCACCTCCGGTGAAGTTTCTTCCAAATAACCAGTTCAGGGAAAGCCGAGCGGCAAAGCCCCGCTTAATCCCGCCTCGGCGATATCATATCTGGGAAGGGAGGTCGGGATGAAATGGAGATCGAGAGGGTTGCCATCCTCATCTTCCCCGGGGTGGAGGAGCTGGACTTCCTCGGGGTCTACGAGGTGCTGGGGAAGCTCCGGCAACTGGAGGGGAAGGGGCCTGTGGTGGAACTCGTGGGCACGGAGCCCGGGATCACCTGCGCCCTGGGGATGCGGGTGATCCCCCACAGGGTCTACCGGGAGCAGGGCCTTGCGGGGTGTGACCTCCTCGTCATCCCCGGCGGCCCGGGGATCGAGGACCTGATGGAGGATGAGGGACTCCTCCGGGAGATCAAGCGATTCAGCGAGGATCACATCGTGTGCTCGGTCTGCACCGGGGCCTTCCTCCTCGGGGTCGCGGGCGTCCTCGAGGGCCGCCGGGCGACCACCCACCACCTCCGCCGCCGGGAGCTGAAGGGTTATTGCAAGGAGGTCATGGAGGAGAGGGTCGTCCAGGACGGGAATGTGATCACCGCGGCCGGGGTCTCCGCCGCGCTCGACCTCGGGCTGAAGATCGCCGAGCTCGCCTGCGGCCCCGAGGCTGCCCAGCGGGTGGCGGAGAGGCTCGAATATTGGCGCAACCCGCTCCCCGTCGTCGGGGCGGCCCTGGTCCGGGAGGGGAAGATCCTCCTCGTGCGGCAGACCTACGGGAGGCTCGCGGGCCGCTGGACCATCCCCACGGGATTCGTGGGCCACGGAGAGACGGTCTACACCGCGGCGAAGCGGGAGCTCGAGGAGGAGGCCGGGGTGAGAGGCGAGGTCAAGGGGCTGCTGGCGGTCTCGAGCACCGCCAGGGGGAACAACATCTGGTTCGTGGTCCTGCTCGAGTGGGTCGAGGGGGAGCCCGCCCCGGACATGGAGGAGGTCGACGCCGCGAGGTTCTTCTCGCTGGAGGAGGTCCAGCGGAGCGAGCAGATCTCGGATTTCCTCAAGCGGATCATCGCGAGGATCTTGACCGAGCGCCCTTCGCTGCTCCCCCTGGATGAGGCCCTCCCCGCCGAGTTCGGCCGGGGCCCGGAGCAGCTCGCCATCTACATAGGCCCCGGCGCCTAACCTATTGGATTGCCCGCCCCCATCTTCGATGAAGCGTCCGGGAGGAGGGGCGGAAGCCGAGGGACTCCTACAGCGTCGACCTCGGCTACGAGGAGCCCATCCGAAGGGGTCCCCTTCGGCCGCTCGATGCCGCTAAAGGCTCACTTTATCCCATACATCTGGTCCGGAGCTAAGATATCAGGAAACCGGCGGCGGAGCCTCACCCGGGCGGTGTAGCAGAGGTGGCAGGCGTCGACGTAGGAGTCCTCATGCTCCAGCTTGTAGCGGCGCACCAGCTCCGCCGGGCCGCCCTCGAGCAGCGGCCCGACGATCGGGTGGCGCTCGGGATCGTAGCTCGCGCAGATCTCCGCCAAGTCGGCTTTGAATAGGTTACCCAGCGAGATCCCCTGGCAGATGTGGACGTGGCCTAAGGGATCGACGTGGACCCTTTCCGGACGGCGCAGGTCCTCATAGGGGCACTCGTCGAACTCTATCCAGCTCCGGCGGGGGAGGCCTTGAGTGAGCTTCTCCGCCGCCCGGCCGCGGTGCATCACCTTCCATTCGCCGACCGTAAGCTGCCCCTTGGGGAGTTCGCCTC
>CAZCTZ010000102.1:0-4475 GCA_964501855.1 uncultured Thermotogae bacterium | reverse complement strand
CTCGAGGACGTCCAGGTAATCACCTACGATGGGCTCCTGATCGAGTGCGCCAAGAAGCTCGGCGTCCAGGCGATCATCCGGGGCCTGCGGGCCAACTCCGACTTCGAATATGAGTTCCAGATGGCGCTGACCAACCGCGACCTCGACTCGGAGATCGAGAGCGTCTTCTTCATGACCAGCGGCGAATATGTCTTCCTCTCCTCGAGCATGGTCAAGGAGGTCAAGCGCTACGGCGGGGACGTGAGCCACTTCGTCCCGCGAGTCGTCGAGGAGGCCCTGGAGAGGAAGTTCCGCACCAGCAAGCAGCAGCGGTAGCATCAGCAAGCGGTGGCCGAGCTCAAAGGGAAGAAGATCGTCGCCGGGATCACCGGCGGGATCGCAGCCTACAAGGCCGCAGCCCTCGTCTCCAAGCTCGTCCAGCGCGGCGCTGAGGTCCACGTCCTCATGACCGCCGCGGCCCAGCGGTTCGTCAGCCCGCTCACTTTCGAGGCCCTCACCCACCGGCGGGTCCTCACCGACCTGTGGAGCGAGCCGCTCGCCCATATCGAGCTGGCCCACACCGCTGACCTGTTCGTGGTCGTCCCCGCGACGCTGAACCTCATCGGGAAGGTGGCCTCCGGGATCGCCGACGATCTCCTGACGACCACGCTCGCCGCCACCGCCACCCGCGCGCCGGTCCTCTTCTGCCCAGCGATGGACTCCCAGATGTTCGAGAACCCCATCTTCCAGGAGAACAAGAGGAAGCTGGAGCGGCTCGGCTACCGCTTCCTCGAGCCGGAGGAAGGGAGGCTCGCCTCCGGGCGGGTTGGCCGCGGCAGGCTCCCCTCCGAGGAGAGGATCCTCGAGGCGATCGAGGAGCTCCTAGCCGAAGCTGAATGGCGGCCGCTAGAGGGCCTCCGGGTGCTGGTGACTGCGGGTCCGACCCGGGAGCGGCTCGACCCGATGCGCTGCATCACCAACCGCTCATCGGGCAAGATGGGGTATGCCCTGGCCGAGGTGGCTCACCGCCTGGGGGCGCAGGTGACCCTGATCAGCGGCCCCACCCAGCTCCCTCCCCCAGCAGGGGTCGAGCTCACCCGGGTCGAGAGCGCCGAGGAGATGCACCAAGCGGTCCTGAGCCGCGCGCCCGAGCAGGACCTGATCATGATGGTCGCGGCGGTCGCCGACTGGCGGCCGCGGGCGCCCTCCCCGGGCAAGCTCAAGAAGCTCGATCAAGACCGGCTCCTGCTCGAACTCGAGCGGACGCCCGACATCCTGAAGGAGCTAGGGGAGCGCAAGCGGGCGGGCCAGCTCCTCGTGGGTTTCGCCGCCGAGACCGAGAACCTGGTGGAGGGGGCCAGGAAGAAGCTGGAGGAGAAGAACCTGGATCTGGTGATCGCCAATGATGTCTCCCAGCCGGGGATCGGCCCCGAAGCCGATGAGAACGCCGTCACGCTGATCTGGCGCGACGGCCAGGTGGAGGAGCTGCCCCGGATGGAGAAGGGGGCCCTCGCCCGGGAGATCTGGAAGAGGCTAGCAGGGAAAGCGCTAGCGGAGAGGAAGGGAGGCGAGAGATAGGTGATCAGGCACTACTCGGAGGTCCCGGCCGAGCGGATCGAAGCGGAAGGGGCAAGGGGCCTAGCGGTCAGGTGGCTCATCTCGGAGAAGGAAGGTGCGCCTAACTTCTTCATGCGGCTCTTCGAGGTCGAGCCCGGCGGGCATAGCCCAAGGCATAAGCACGACTACGAGCACGAGATCTTCATCCTGGAGGGAGAGGGGGTAGCCCTCCTTGGAGGGAAAGAACATGAGATCGGGCCGGGCTACGCCCTGTATGTCCCGCCGAACGCCGAGCACCAACTGAGGAGCACCGGTAAGGGGCCCTTGAGGTTCCTCTGCCTCATCCCCGCTTCAGCCAAAGGATGAAGCTCAAGGTAGGCACGGTCCAGCTCCGAGCTGAGCGGGGCCAGCTCGAGGCGAACCTGGAGCGGGCCGGGGAGCTGATCGCGGGGTGCGCCGCCCAGGGGGCCCAGCTCATCGTCCTCCCCGAGCTGTTCGACACCGGCTACTTCTGGGATGAGGAGCTCCCCCGGCTGATCGCCCGATCACATGAGCGGACGCTCGAGTGGCTGGCCGCCCAGGCCGAGCGCCATAAGCTGACGATCGTCGCCGGGCTCGGCATCAGCGAGCGCAAGCCCGCAGAGGACGAGGCGTTTTACGATGCCGCGGCGGTGGTGGGGCCCACCGGCCAGCTAGCGCTCTACCGCAAGACGCACCTCTTCCGCCGAGAGCGGGAGTTCTTCCGCGCGGGCGGGCAGCTCCTCGTGGCCGAGGTGGGGCTACCCCGGGCCCAAAGCCAGATCAAGCTCGGGCTGCTCATCTGCGTCGAGGTGGGCTTCCCCGAGCTGGCGCGGGCGCTAGCGCTCAGGGGAGCGGAGCTGATCGCGATCCCGATGGCCTTCGGCGCGGCCCGCCACAACATCTATGAGGTGGCCACCCGTGCCCGTGCGCTGGAGAACCACCTATTCCTGGTCACGGCCAACCAGGTCGGCCGCTCCCGCACCGGCGGGGACGACTTCGACTTCTACGGCCACTCGCGGGTCGTCGACCCGCTGGGGCTCGTCCGGCTTGATCTGGGCTTGGAGGAGGGCTTCGGGGTGGTCGAGCTCGACCTGGAGCTGGGCGAGAGGTGCCGCCGGGGCGAGCTCGATCAGGCCTATCCTTACCTGAGGGAGCGCCGACCGGAGCTCTACCGCCCGCTGGTCGAGAGATGATCGGGCCCCTAGCTTGCGGATTGATCTCCCACCCGAGGTGGAGTATCATACCCTCGTGAGAAAGCCCAAGGAGGAGACGAAGAAGATGGGCAAGCGCGAGGTCCTGGAGAGCGTCCTCGAACAGATCAAGCGCCGCTACGGCGAGGGCTCGATCATGTGGCTCGGTGAGCAGGGCCGGATCGATGTCGAGACCATCCCCACCGGCTCGCTGGGCCTGGACATCGCCCTGGGGATCGGCGGGATCCCCCGCGGGCGGATCGTGGAGATCTTCGGCCCGGAGGCCGGCGGGAAGACCACCCTAGGACTGCACATGATCGCCGAGGCCCAGAAGATGGGCGGGACGGCGGCCTTCATCGACGCTGAGCACGCGCTCGACCCGAGCTACTGCCGCGCGATCGGCGTGGATTTAGATCACCTGCTGCTATCGCAGCCGAACTCCGGCGAGCAGGCCCTCGAGATCACCGAGCAGCTCACCCGCAGCGGCGCGGTGGACATCATCGTGATCGACTCGGTGGCCGCGCTGGTGCCCGAGGCGGAAATCGCCGGGGCGATGGGCGACGCCCAGGTGGGCCTCCAGGCGCGGCTGATGTCCCAAGCGATGCGGAAGCTGGCCGGGGCGATCTCCCAGTCGAAGACGACCGTGGTCTTCATCAACCAGATCCGCTCGATGATCAGCTCCGGGCCGTGGGGCCCCCAGACGACCACCACCGGCGGGCTGGCGCTGAAGTTCTACACCTCCGTGCGGATCGAGATCCGTCGGCTGGGGACGATCACCGATGGGGACGAGAAGATCGGCAGCGAGACCCTGGTGAAGGTGGTGAAGAACAAGCTGGCACCGCCCTTCCGGGAGGCCCGGTTCGACATCATCTACGGGAAGGGGATCGACCGCGAGCGCGAGCTGCTCCGGCTCGGCGAGCAATACGGCATAGTGAAGAAGAGCGGCGCTTGGTATTCCTACAACGAGACCCAGCTCGGCCAGGGGATCGCCAACAGCGCGCGCTTCCTCGGGGAGAACCCCGAGCTCGCCCAGGAGATCGAGCGGGAGATCCGCCGCCGGGCGGGCCTCCTGAAGGAGGAACCCGCCGCTGCCACCGCCGCTTCCGCTCCGTCCGAGCCCGAGGACGAAGGCGAGAAGGCCGCCGCGCCAGCGTCAACGTCAGCGGGCAAGGCCAAACGCAGCGGCGGCGATGCCAAGGGCAAGGGCAGCTAGCGAGAGCCAGGGCGAGAGCAAGAGCGAGCTCCACCGAGCCCAAAGGTATCTCACCCGACTCCTGCGCTACCGCCCGCGGAGCTGTTGGGAGGCCGAGCAGCGCCTCCGCGAGCGGGGCTTCTCCGAGCGGACCATCGCGGAAGCCCTCCGCTGGGCTGAAGAAGCCGGCCTCCTCGATGATGAGCGGTTCGCCCAGCTCTGGGTAGAGGACCGGCTCGTCCGCTCCCCTCGCAGCCGGTGGCTCCTCCGCAGGGAGCTGCTCGCCAAGGGCCTCCCCGAGGAGCTGGTGGAGCGGGTCCTCAAAAGGATAGAACTCGACGAGGGCGAGCTCCTCCGCCGGCTGGCCCGCGAGCGACTCGAGCATTATGAGGGCCAGCTCACCGAGGAGAGGCTCCGCAAGACGGTGGCCTTCCTACGCCGGCGGGGCTTCCCGCTGGGGGCGATCCGGGAGGCCATCGGCCAGCTCCTCGAGGACTCAGGCTAGCAGGCCAGGTTAGCCGACTATTTGAGCGGGT
>CAZCTZ010000101.1:0-4492 GCA_964501855.1 uncultured Thermotogae bacterium | reverse complement strand
GCCCCCGGCAGCAGGATGAGGACGACCACGAGGGCGAGGATACCCCTACCCCTGCCCCCACTCCCGCGCCTACTTCTCCCCTTTGAGCTCATCATGAGCATGGCCCCCTCCACCTCCGCTTCCCTTCTCCTCCCCTCTCCTCAGCCGGAGCAGGCCGAACTGGACCACCGAGGAGAGCCCCACGGCGACGAAGGACAGCTCGACCGCCTTCAGCGCGAAGGAGAAGGCCACCGCGCCGGCCTCCCCCACCCCTACCAAGGCGAAGATCCCGATCCGGCCGCCCTCGGCGATTCCGAGCCCCCCGGGGGTGATCCAGAAGAGCGCCCCCAGGATGATCGAGAGGGCATAGAGCAGCGAGAGCTTGGAGAAGGAGAAGCTGATCCCCTGGGCGAAGTAGAAGAAGATCTGCGGCCGCAGGTAGATCAGCAGGTTGGCGGCGAAGCTGGCGAGGAAGGCCAGCCCGGTCGAGCCGAGCTGGAACCTCCTGAAGGCCTGGTGGATGTCCTCCTCCACCTCCCGGATGCGGTCCCTGGCCCGGCCGAGGGCCCCCTTCCAGCTCCAGGGCCAGGGCGCCCTCCGGAGTAGCTCGAGGAGGCGCGCTCCCAACCGGAGGTCGAAGGCGAAGTTGAGCACCCCCAGGGCGACCCAGAAGCTGAGGAAGACCGTCCCCCACAAGAGGGCCTCCCTCTGCGGGTGGGGCAGCTCCTCGACGAAGAGCGCGTAGAACCCGCCGAGGAAGACGAAGCAGATCAAGCTGACCGACTCCAGGAGCTTGGCGACCAGGACCGTGGCATAGAGCTTCGGCTGGGGGAGGCCGAGCTCACGTGAGACGAGGTAGACCCGGATGGGCTCCCCGCCGAAATACATCGAGGGGGTCAGGTAGCTCACGGCATACCCACTGAAGAGCGCCCGGACCACCGGCGCCCAGGGGGCGGAGATCCCGTAAGCCCGGAGGATGATCTGCCAGGTGAGCGCCCAGAAGAGGAAGGTCAGCGCGAAGTCCAATGCCAGCACGAAGAAGCCGAGCCCGCCGAGCGCCAGGGTCTCCCGGAGGACCCGCCGCCAGCCGACCCACCAGAGGATCAAGGCGAGACCCCCAAGTCCGACCGCGACCGAGAGCCCCAGGGCCAGCCGCCCCTTCACTTTCAGCTTCACCACGCCTCCCTAACCAGCATAGACTAGATATAGCCCAGGTCCTGGAGCCGCCGCCGGACCTCCTCTTCCCACTCCCGCTCTCGCTCTCGCTCTCGCTTCTCCTGCTCCTGCCCCCCTTGATCTCTCCCATCCGGCCCTGAGCCGTGCTGATAGGCCCGGCCACCCGCTTCGACCAGCTCGATCTTACTCCTCGCCCGATACTCCGGGGTGAAGAGCTCCTCCGCTACCCGGCCGTCCAGCCCCCGGGGGATCGGCAGCCCGAGGGCATACAGGATCGTCGGGAAGAGGTCAACCAGCCTCAGCTTCCTCTCGAGCCCCCCTCGCCGCAGGATCGGACCATACCCGATGAAGACCCCCTCAAGTTCATGCCAGCCCGAACCGGCGAAGGTATAGGAGATGATCCGGTTGGAGACCAGCTCGCTCGTCCCCAGGGTCATGTAGCCCCGTCGGGGCAGGAAGACGATCTCCGGGGCCTCCTCTAGGCATGGGCCATGATAGAGCTCCTCCTTGCGGTAGATCCGCTCGATCACCGGCTCGCCGGTGAGGGGGTTGCGCAGGGCTTTGAGCTTCTCCGCAAGTTCGTCGATCAGCCTGGGGGCCTCCCCGGGCTTGACGCACCCCTGGGGCTCGCGCCCCTCCAGGTTGAGGTAGATCTGACCGATGTTCCCGTAGGAGTAGGCCCGTGTGCGGGGCCAGTCTACCTCGGCGAAGGAGAGGAAGAACCGCCCGAGGAGCTCATTGAGCTGGCCGTGGCGGAGCCTCGCCCCTCGGGAGAGGAGCCCCAGCCGGTCCGCCCAGGGGAAGAGCCCCTCCTGGGTGAGGCCCGCTCGGAAGGCCGCCCGCTTGAGCAGCGCCCGGGGGGTGCGCTTCAGCTTGAGATAGCCCTCCTCAAGGAGCCACTTATTCAGGTAGACGTTCCACTTGAGCGGCCCGAAGCCATGGTCTGAGATGACAAATACGGTCGTCTCCTCCGGCAGCTCCTCCAGGAGCTCGCCCAGCGCGGTATCGACCGCCTGGTAGACCTCCAGGATGGGATCTCCCTTAAAGGGGACCCGATACCGCGGGCGGGGCTCCCCATCGATGAGGTGCCACATCTGGTGCTGGACGGAGTCGGTCTCCATGAAGTGGAGCATGAAGAAGTCCAGCTCCCCTTCCCACCGGCGGAGGAGGTATTTGGCGATTCTCTTGCGCTGCTCGATCCCCCGCCGCAGGCCGGCGAGCCACTCCCGCGAGTGCCGGCGCCCGCGCCAGTGCTCCGGCATGAAGGGGAACCTACCCACCTGAGCCTCCAGCTCCGCGGCCAGCCCCTCGGGGTGGGAGCAGCGGCCCCCCTCAGGGGTGAGGAGCCCTGAGATCAGGAAGCCCCTCACCGGCCGTGGCGGGTAGGTGACCGGCACCCCGAGGACGCCGACGCGGCCGCCCTGGCGGCTGATGAACTCCCAGAGGGTCTCCTGGGGGATCATCTCCGATGAGATCGGCCGCAGGCGGTAGCTCCCCCGCTCGCGGGTCAGCCAGTCGAACGCCCCGTGGCGGCCGGGGTTGACCCCCGTCTGGAAGGTGACCCAGGCCGCCCCGGTGATCGGCGGGATCGTGCTCTCCAGCTCGCCGAAGATCCCCTCGCGCAGGAGCTTCCCGATCACCGGGAGCTTGCCCTGCTCGACCGCGGGGAGGATCACCTTGAAGGTGGCCCCATCGAGCCCGAAGACCGCCAGCTTGCTTGGCTTCGGCTTTGACTTTGGTCTCGAGTCCATCCCCATCTCGAGCTTGACCTCAGCTCCCTCTTGCTCTCACCTCTGGCCTGGTCCCCAAGAGCAGCTCGCCCAGCCGCTCTGTCAGCTCCCGCACGTAGCGGCGGCCCTCACGGCGGTAGCGCTCCAGCTCGGGGTGAAGTGGCTCGAGGAAGGTCAGCCTGACGTGGGGGCACTCGCGCAGGTAGCGCCCCAGGGTGACCACCGGGAAGAGGTAGAACGGGATCCCCTCCCCGACGAAGACGCCCCTGTCGATCAGGAGCGGCAGGAGGGGCCTGCCCGAGCGACAGGCGAGGAGCGCCGCGCCCTCGTGCACCACCCCCTGGCCGTGCCGGTGGCCCTCAGGGAAGATGGTCACCGGTCTGCCGCCCTCCAGCCAGCGGAGGGCCCCCCGCAGCGCGAGCGCGCTCAGGCGGGGCTCGCGCTCGCTCACGATCCAGCCGCCCCAGTGGGCGAGGAAGAGCTTCCGCACTAGGGGGCCGAACTCCAGCCGGAAGATGAACCGGTTCCGCTTCGGCAGCACCAGCCGGTCGCGCAAAGCCCGCCGGACGAAGTAGGGGTCGAGCTCGCCTCGGTGGGTGGGGCAGAGGACGTAGCCCCCTCGGGGGATGTGCTCCCTCCCGTGGACCTCCAGCCGGATCAGCGCGGCGAGGGCCTCCATCACCAGGAAAGCCAGGGAGCTCAGCGCTAGATAGCATGGGCTCACTATGAGCTCGATGAGCCTGCGGAACCCGCTATTGCTGCTCCTGCTTCTCCCTCTTCGCATTCTCCCTCGGGTCTCAATCCTGATCTCGATCTTGATCTTGATCTCGGTCAGTCACCTCGCCCTCCGGAGCCAGGCGATCGACCAGTAGTTCTTCGTGTGGGCCCACATATATCTGAGGGAGTCCTGGGCCAACCGCCGCGGGGAGGTGTAGGCCACCAGGTCCTTATGGAAGCGGATGTAGCCCCATCTGGCGAGCTTGAGCGAGAGCTGGAGGTCCTCCGATACCTGGTAGAACCGGCCATCTTCGTCCTTGAAGCCCCCGACTTGCAGGAAGGCCTCCCGCCGGACGGCGAAGTTCGGCCCGCAGAAGTGGGGCACCCCCAGCAGGTGGTTCAGCCGCAAGAAGGCGCTGAAGAGGAACTCCGCGAGCCACTGGCTCAGGCCCTCCCGCTCCCACAGGAGGATCCTGCCGTAGACCCCGACCTGGTCCGGCCGCTCCTCGAACGACCGGGCGATCAGCTCCAGCCAGTTCGGCGGGAGGATGGTGTCGGCGTCGGTCGAGGCGATCAGCTCGCCGTGGGCCGCCTCGAACCCCCGCTGGCGGGCGTAACTCACCCCCTGGCGGACCTCGTGGATCACCCGGCAGCCGTAGCGCCGGGCGACCCTCTCGGTGTCGTCAGTCGAGCCGTTGTCGACCACGATCACCTCGAAGTCCCGGAACCGCTGGCACCTCAGGCTCTCCAGGCAGTGCTCGATCTGATGGCCCTCGTTCAAGGCGGGGATGACCACGCTGATCTTCATGACCATTTCATTTTCATTCCCACTCGATCGTCCCCGGCGGCTTGGAGGTTATATCATAGACGACCCGGGTCACGCCGGGGAC
>CAZCTZ010000100.1:765-4540 GCA_964501855.1 uncultured Thermotogae bacterium | reverse complement strand
ACCAGGCGATGGACCCCTCGCTCTCCCTTGAGCCAGCCGTAGGCGTAGTCCCCCCGGACCTCGACCGTCGCGGACTTGATCCCCGCCTCCTCCCCGGGGCTCACCTCCAGCAGTTGGGCCCGGAACCCTTGCCGCTCGAGGAAGCGGAGATACATCCGTAGGAGCATCTCTGCCCAGTCCTGGGCGTCGGTCCCCCCGGCCCCGGCGTTGATCGAGAGATAACAGTCGTTCCGATCATACTCGCCGTTTAAGAAGACCCGCAGCTCGAATTCGCCGATCTTCTGCGAGAGTTCTCCGATGCGGGCCTCGAGCGCGCGGAGTTCCCGCTCGTCCCCCTCCTCCTCGGCCAACTCCTGCAGGACTTCCAGCTCCTCCAGTTCCTCCGCGATCTCCCGGTAGCCTTGGAGCAGTGACCCCTCCCGTTCGAGCCTCCGGGAGAGCTCCTTGGCGCGGGCCCCGTCCTCCCAGAAGCCCGGCGTGGCCATCTCCTGCTCCAGCTTGCTCAACCCCTCCTTTAGCTGGGCTAGGTCAAAGGCGATCACCGAGCCTCGTGAGGCGCTCACGGAGTTCGTGCAGCGATTGTCGCATCTCTCCTCCAGTATGATTGATTGGCGCAGCTTGCGGTCACAGTTTAGAATCTCCGGGGGAGGAGGTCAAGCCGATGCCGGGGAGGCTCTTCATCTGTCCGACGCCGATCGGGAATTTGGAGGACATCACCCTGCGGGCGATCCGGGCCTTGCGGGCGGCAGATCTGATCGTGGCCGAGGACACCCGCCGCAGCCGCGTCCTGCTGCAGCGCTATCACATCAAGACCCCGCTCTACCGCAGTTATTACCAGGGCGTCGAGGGAGAGCGTGCGGGCGAGATCATCGGGCTGCTGGAGGAGGGCAAGGATATCGCCCTGATCTCCGACGCGGGGACGCCGTTGATCTCCGATCCGGGTTATCCCCTGGTGCGGCAGGCGCTCGAGCGGGGGATCGAGGTCGTCGCCCTCCCCGGGCCGACGGCCCTCGTCCCAGCGCTGATCGCCTCCGGCTTCCCGCCGGATCGGTTCGTCTTCGACGGGATGCTCCCGCGCCGCTGGGGGAGGCTGCGCCGATATCTGGAAGGCCTGGAAGATGAGTCGCGGACGGTGATCGTCTACGAGTCGCCCCACCGCATCTTGAGGACGCTCACGGTGATGGCTGAGGTCCTCCCGGAGCGGGAGGTCGCGGTCTGTCGCGAATTGACGAAACTCCACGAGGAGGTCCTCCGCGGGAGGCCCAAAGACTTGCTTGAGCTGCTGGAGCAACGGGAGAGGGTCAAGGGTGAGCTGGTCCTGGTGATAAGGGGCGCCACGGAGTAGGGGTTGGACCCCATCCCGTGGTGCTGCCTATCTAGCCTGGGGGCTTAAGCATGTTTGTCCGCCACCGATGAAGCGGCGTAGGAGTCGGGCTTCGTCTTGACGGCGAAGCCGCTCCCGCGGATGTAGCCGACGACCTCATCGATCAGCTCCCTGGTGCGGCCGTGCTCACCGACGTCGATGTGAATCTCCAGGTTGTAGTCGAGCATCGTCCGCGCGGCGAGCTCCCGCAGCAGCCGGCGGGCGAGCTCGAAGGAGAGGGAGGCCTCCTTGTAGATCTTCTGCCGGAGGGTGTAGATGTTCTCCTCGCGGACCCGCCGCCAGAAATATCGTCCCCCCTTCCCCAAGCGGTGGACGATGATCGCGCTGACGAACTCCATCGGCGGAGCCTTCGCCGCCTCCCGCTGATGGCGGTTGAACCTCTCGCCGACAGGAGTGTCGTGACAGTCGCTCCCGACGACGATCTCATAGTGGTCCTCCGGCTCCTCGGACATTAACGTTACGATGTGCTCCACTACCTCCGTGAAGCCCATCCGCCCCTCGGAGGGGCTGTAGAACGCCGAATCCTCAGGCATCCTCGATCATCTCTACAGGATTATACGCAGGCGGAGGGAGACGGGCAAGCGATGTGGTATAATTCTTTTCGGTGGTATCGATGCAACGTGGCATCTTGTTCCTCCTGGTGGCGACCGTGGCGATCGCCCTCGGCGGCTGTTCCCCCAACGTCCCCAACCCGATCGCCGTCGGCCCAGGGACGCTGGCCCTCCTCCTCGACGAGGAGGGGCATTACCATCCCTGGATGGGCAAGCCGGGGGAGATCTACCTCACGGATGGGCGGGGCTCCTTCCTCCAGCGGCTTCTGGGGACGGAGAACCCCATCGGCTGGCTCCGATTCTCCCCTGATAACTCCAAGCTGCTCTACGTCTCCGCGGAGGAGTATCGGCAGGTCGAGGGGAAGGACTACGTTGTTGTCCAGGTCTGGGGTCTGCGGCTCCATGACCTCAGGACCCAGACGGAGAGCCTGCTGGTGGAGGGCAAGGAGAAAATCAGCGCGCCGAGCTTCTCCCCACGGGGGGAGAGGGTGGCCTATCTCTTGGAGGAATCCCAGACTCCCTCCTTCAAGCTCCACGTTCTGGATTTCGCCAGCCGCAAGGAGGCGATACTCGGGACCGAGGAAGGGGAGGGGTATGTTTGGGGTTACCGCTGGTCGAGCGATGGCCGGGGTCTCCTCATGCTGCACTCGCCCGTGGAGGACTCCGCCGATCAGGGTGAGGATGAGAAGTACCTCCGGCTCTTCGCCGAGCTGGAGCTCTGGGACCTGATGGACCTCGACTACCCCGGGGGGGAGGGGCTCCTCTACACCCTCGCACCGCTGTGGTCAATGGATCCCTGGCCCGGTGAAGGAGGGCTCGACTGGTCGCCCGATGGGCGGTGGGTCGCGCTAGAGACGATCGCCCCACTTTTTGGCAATGACGGGAGCCCTTTCTCCCAGCTCTATTTAATCGAGTTCAATAACGAACTGACGGAGATCGAGAGCGCACGTCTCCTTGCTGAAGGGGCCCATTTCCCGGCCTTCTCACCCCAGGGGGATAGGCTGGCCTTCATCGGGGGCCCGGAGCTGCGCTATCTCTTCAACCGGGATGGGGAGGGCTCCTCGGAGGAGCGGTGTCTCTACCTCAGCGAGCCAGCAAGCGGGGAGCCGCGGAGGATCGCCGGGCCGGGGATGCTCGCGGGGCCCTTCTGGCTCTCGGAGGAGGAACTGGGCTACGTCGAGCAGGTGGACGAGAGCTACAAGATCTGGGTCCTCGACCTAAAGAGCGGTGAGCGGTTCGACCTCAGCGCGGCGCTGGCCGCCCGCTGGGGCGGGAGATGACGATCCGCCGCTCGTCCTCCGAGAGGACCGTCAGCTCGACCTCGATGCAGCTCGGGGGGATCAACCCGCGGACCCGGTCGGCCCACTCGATCACCGTGACCCCCTCATCGGATAGCAGATACTCCTCCAGCCCGACCTCCAGGAGTTCCTCCGGCCTCGAGATACGGTAGGCATCGACGTGGAAGAGGGGGAGCCTCCCCCTGCAGTGCTCGCGGATCAGCATGAACGTCGGCGAGACTACCTCGTCTTCGGGGATGCCGAGCCCCCGGGCGAGCCCCTTGATCAGCGTCGTCTTCCCCGCGCCGAGCTCACCGACCAAGGCGAGGCAGTCCCCCGGCCGGAGTCCCTCCGCCAGACGCTCGCCGAGCTGGAGCGTCTCCTCAGGGCTTCCGCTGATGAAACTCCTGTCCATGATGTTACGTGCCCACCTCCCCGTTCCAGGGCTTCATCCGGGGGTCGAGGAGGTCCCGCAGCCCGTCCCCCAACAGGTTGAAGCCCAACACGGCGACCATGATCGCCAGCCCGGGGAAGACTGCGGGCCAAGGGGAGAGGCGGATGAG
>CAZCTZ010000100.1:0-755 GCA_964501855.1 uncultured Thermotogae bacterium | reverse complement strand
GCCTTGCGCCTCCTTGAGCATCCGTCCCCAGCTGGGGGCCGGAGGTTGTGTGCCCAGGCCGAGGTAGCTCAACCCCGCCTCGGCGAGGATGGCAATGGCGAAGCTGATCGTCGCCTGGACGATCAGCACGGGGATCGTGTTGGGCAGAATGTGGCGGAGGGCGATCCCGGGGCCACTCCTCCCCGTCGCCCGCGCGGCGAGGACGAACTCCCTCTCCCGCAGGGAGAGGAAGTTCCCCCGCGTCAATCTGGCGAAGAGCGGGACGTAGGAGATGCCGATGGCGATCATGCTGTTTTTGATCCCCGGCCCGAGGACGGAGGTGATGAGGATGGCCAACAGCACTGCGGGGAACCCGTAGATCGCGTCCATGAGGCGCATCACGGCCTCGTCCAGCCAGGAGCCGTAGTAGCCGGCGAGCATCCCCAGGGATACCCCGAGCCCCATGCCGATGCTCACGGCGATCAGCCCCACGGTGATCGAGTTGACCGCACCGCGCATCACGCGAGACAAGATATCGCGACCGTAGCGGTCGGTCCCGAAGGGGTGCGCACCGCTCGGCCCCTGGAAGCGGGAGGGGATGTCCATCTTGTTCGGGTCGTGGGGGGTATAGAGGAGGCTGATGAGGGCCACGAGGAGCACGGCACCGGTGAGGCAGAGCCCGATGAGCAAGTTGCGCTTCCTGAGGTGGCGCGGCTTTGCCCTGACTCTGTCAGTCATATCTGATCCGCGGATCGAGGAAGCCGTAGGCCAGATCG
>CAZCTZ010000099.1:0-4578 GCA_964501855.1 uncultured Thermotogae bacterium | reverse complement strand
CCATGAGCCAAGCCTCCCTAGGGCAGATCGCCCAATACCACAGCAGTGTCCCCGTCAGCTTGGGCATCGTCTCATCTCCATCTCCCTCTCCCTCATCCCTACATCTCTCACTCGATCCACGCGCTCTCAAGTTCTTCAGGCGCCCAGCGGAAGCCCGTCTCGAGGTCATAGAAGCGCTCGAGCTGCCCGTGGGGCACCCAGCGGAGACCCTCCGGCTGCGCCAGGGCGGGCGGGAGGTTCTGCGCCGCTCGGTGGAGCAGGGGGCGCACGGTGAGGTCGTGCAACCTCCGGCGGTGGCGGAGGTAGGCTTCTCGACGCTTCTTTAAATCCCGTTCCTCGAGCACCTCCGGCTTGAGCTCCTCCAAGAGCCAGCGCTCCCTCCTGGGGGTGAGCGCCACGAAGATCGGGAGCTGCTCAGGGCTCTCGATGAGGTGGAACTCGCTCAAGGTTGGCTCTTCTGTCTCCAGATGGTCGTAGGCCAACCGGCAATATGCTCGCCAGAGGCGCTCCGAAGCCTCCTGGGAGAGGCAACCTTGGACCTCCTGGAAGTAGCGCTCGACGAGCTCCGCATATCCTGGCTCTTCCAGTTCCGGTCGCACGAGCCCCTTAAGCAGCTTCTTGGCGATATGGGTGTGGACTGCACCGTAGATCCGGGCACAGCCGCCATCCTTGAGGGGCAACACGTAGACGCGCCCTTCGGGAAGCTCCCCCTCGCGGTTGCAGCGGCCCGCGACCTGGACGATCGAGTCGATGGGGCCGAGGTCCCTAATTGTAGCGGGAAAGTCGATATCCACCCCGGCCTCGATCACCTGGGTGGAGACGACCAGTGCCCGGCCGCCCCGCGATAAATGCCCCTTGAGTGCCTTCAGGCGTGTCCGGCGCTGCCAGGGCACGATGTTCGTGGATAGATAAACGAGCCATGCCTCCGCCTCGGGGGGCTTGAGCCCATAAGGGGCAATATGACCTATCCGGTCGCGTAGCTTCCTATAGATCTCGAGGGAGGCCCGGATCGTGTTCACCACGGCTAGGAGGGAACCGTGCTCCTCATACAGCTCTACGACCCGGTCGGCCCAGGCGTCCAGGGGGAGCTCCTCGCTGAAGGAGAGGCGGGTGCGCCGCTGCTTCTGAAAGAGCGCAGGCGGGTCGGGGTGGAGTTCTTTAGGGCAAGCAAAGATCAGTGGGCGGGTGGCCGTCATCTGGAGCACCACCAGTCCCAGCTCCCGGCGAAGCGTCTCGAAGACCCTAGCCGTAAGGGGCCAATACTCCATCGGGAGCGCCTGCACCTCATCCAGGATCACGATCGAGCCGATGAGGTTGTGCAGCTTCTTCAGGAAGCGATTTTGATACCCCACCACCGTCTGGAAGAGCTGCACGAAGGTGGTGACGACGATCTCGCTCTCCCAGGCCTCGACCAGGAGCAGCGCTTGGTCCAGAGAAAGCTTCTCATCCCCGGCGCGATAGGCGATCTCTGCTAGGTGGTGATGGCGCAGCAGCAGGGCTTCGGGAACCCTGGCCCTGGGGCTCAAAGGGCGGAGCACTTCATGGAAGACCTTATAGTTCTGATCGATGATGTTGATGAAGGGGAGCGCATAGATGATGCGCGGGGCGTATCCCTCCCCCCAAAGCCGTTGGAGCTTTGACCGTAGCCGAAGGGCCGCATCGAGGGCTACTAGGGTCTTCCCCAGCCCCGTGGGCGCGGTGAGCGAGAGGACTTGCCCCGGGATCTCCCGCGCTTCTAGCGCCTCCACGCGGGCTTGCACGACCCGATAGAACTCATCTCTTAGGCGGTCAAGCTCATGTCGTGGGCTAGGATGCTCCTTTGCGAGGAAGTGCTCGACCAGGTCCTGGGGGAGCAAGACCCGCTTCGGAGGTCGGATCGCCGCAGCGCTGAACTTGTCCGCATCGATCAGGGCTGAGAAGAGGAGCTGACCCCACAGCCCGAGCCGGGCTCTCTCCTCCTCGGTGAGCTTCCCTATCTGATACTCGAGGGCGCTGAGCGTTTGAAATAGCTCCTCTAAACGGGGCTCCTCAACGAAGGCCACCGCGTCTCCCAAGCCCAAGGCCTGCCACTCTCGCTGCCAACCCCGGCGGTCTCGGAGGCCCTCGAGCTGCCGTTCCAGCGCCCAGAGCGCTCGCTGTAACTCGCCCTTGGCCTTCGAGGGGTCCCCTAAGCGCGGGAGGATCATCTCAGACTCAGGGGCGACGAGGTGGCCATGATGTCGATGGATGACCAGATAACCCAGCAAGGGCAGAAACTCCTTAGGGGTTCCCGAGCCCGAGCTTGAGCCTGTCCCCGGTTCCGGGAGGGCACCCAAGCGGCGATGGAGAAGCCAGGCACCCAGGAGTGCCCCTAGGAAGGCATGCCGCTCCAGCCCGCCCTCGAAGCGCCTTTGAGTCTTAAGGTGCTCCTGAAAGTATGTGGTATACTTGCCTAGGTCATGGGCCAGCCCGATGAGGTAGGCCGCCTCTCGGAGCAGTTCCCGATGACGCAGTGCCGGGTGGTCCAATCGAGCCCGTGCGCCCTCAGCGACCTCTCGAAGGTGGTCCGCTAGGGGCTTTCCGGGATGGGACTCATAGCCCTTCTCTCCCGCCATTGTGGTCTCCAATTAGTCCATCCCATCTCCATCATTCACCCTCAAGGCTCCAGGAAGACGCCGTAGGTGTCCTCCCCGGGCAACCGGAAGGCCTCCCCGCGCACCCGCAGGGAGAGGGGACGCCCCTCGGCCTCCCAGAGCACTTCTGCGATACTCTCGAGCCTCCGATCGGGATGGAAGTCTAAAGGCATGCGATCCTTGAGGAGTCTGCATCCTGCTAGGCGCTCCAGCGGGGGCAGTTCCACCAGCCGGGATAGAGGCACGGCCGTCCCCAGGGGCAGGGCCTCCACCGGATCATGGACCCACTCGAGCTCCTCTGGGCCGTATAGGCGGGGGTGTTCGACCCGAGCGGGGCACTCGGTGAGGCCCAGATATGGAGGATAGCCGTATTCACCCGCTTCTAGCTGCTTGTAAAGCTCTTGAGGGAGCTCAGGGTCGGCATGCAAGAAGTAGACGCGGTAGCCCACCCGCCGCTCCGGCGGCTTCGGGAGGATGAGTTCCAGGGGGATTTGAGTATGGCCTTGGCTACCGTCCCAGCCCTCATTCTTGGTGAAGAGGTAGTTGACTACCTGTATCACGGTTCGCACCGGGGTCCTCAACGCCACGCCGATCCTGGCCCGCTCCAAACCTAGCTCCTCGTAGTAAGTGTCACGCTCGTAGCCCAGGAGGGCGGCGATCAGGCCCATGAGCACCGTCCGCGGCGGCAGTGGATAGGAGAGCGAGGAGGAGTTCGTATAGAACTTGCGGAAGTGGGCCATCGGCCCCACAAGATCGAAGACGAGCAACGGCCCCTTCTCTCCTTTCACGGCCATCGTCCCCCTTCTCCTATGTCGAAGTCGAAGCGCTTGGAGGTTGGACGTCTTGCACGGTGAGCTTGTCTTTCTCAAGGGCGGCCTTCAGCTCCTTCCCCGAGGCGAGCTCAGGATGGGCCCAGAAGACGAGCTTTTCGATCTTGTCCTTCGCGCTTCGGAGTCGCTCGACGAGCCCGGTGAAGTCCAACACCACCTCGTTTAGGTCCTTGAGCCCCTCCTCGCGCTCCAAGCTCAGCCCCTCCCGCAGGTCCCCCAAGAGCGTCCGATCGTCGCGGTATTGCACCCGCAGGTAGAGCCGGGGAGCCTGGCCCAGCTTGCTCCGGGTAGTCGCTAGAAGGGGCAATGCCTCGAGCAGTGAGTGGTCCAGGAGCTGGATGTCCTGCTCGGTGAGCCCAGTGTGTCGCGCCCGCCAGGCGCTGATCGTCCCGTAAAACGCTAGGAGGGAATACTTCACCCGCCAATCCTTCCCAAAGGTGCCATATTGCCCCTTCTCCTCCCGCTCGCGCCCGGCGAACTGGGAGCTGATCGTGGGCGAGGGGAGGATCTCGACCCGGTTGAGCGAGTAGCCCCAGGAGAACTGAACCGGCCCTGTGAGCGTCAGGGACGCCCCGCCGCGCTCACCCTCGCCCTCGCCGATGGGGATCGTCGCCCCGAATAGCCGGGCGTCGATCAGCCGCTCCAGCAGCCACCGCGAGAACTCGGGCTTCTTCGCCGCTTCCTTGGCTGACTTGGCTCCAAATTCCTTGGCCAAGCCGTCGATGCGCTGCTTGGCCGAGACCCTTATAGCGTTACCGTTCTCGTCCTCGAGCTGGCGCACCCAGACGTCCGGCTTGGGATCGTAGCCCAGCTCCTTCCATTCCGCTTCGCTTAGGGCGAGCCAGTAGTCCCGCAGATACCGCTTGAGCCGCACGTCGCTCGCGAGGTTGCGCCCCGTCTCGTAGTCCATCCGCGGCTTGTTCTCCTCGTCGGGGTCGCCATTAGGGTTGCACAGCTGCGCATCGTATAGATACAGAAGCTCGCTGTTCTTCTGAATCGTTCTGCTCATGCTGGGTTCACCTCCCGTTTAATATCTGATGTTTCTGCCTCGCGCCTCTCCCGCCCGGCGCGGATCGCCCCCCAGGTGGCATAAGCGTAGCCCGAGAGCACCCAGTAGACGTTCTCCTGGGGGGAGC
>CAZCTZ010000098.1:0-4651 GCA_964501855.1 uncultured Thermotogae bacterium | reverse complement strand
CTTTGAGTTCGGCGAAGAGCCGCCGCATATGGGGCAGGACGTGGGCTCGGTAGTCCGAGGGGCTGAGGCAGCCGACCCAGCTGTCGAAGACCTGCAGGGCGTGAGCCCCGGCGCGGGCCTGGGCTTCGAGGAACCTAGTGACGGCAGCCGTCAACCTCTCCAGGAGACGGTCCCAGAGGGCCGGCTCCCGATACATGAAGGTCTTGGTTTGGCTGAAGGCCCTCGAGGGCCCTCCCTCGATCAGGTAGCTGGCCAGGGTGAAGGGGCCGCCGGCGAAGCCGATGAGGGGCACCTCTAGCTCCTTGCGCAGGATCCCGATGGCCTCCAGCACGAAGGGCAGGTCCTCCTCGGGCTCCAGGGGCCGCAGGCGCTCCACGTCTTGGGCCCGGCGGATGGGATTCTCCACCACCGGCCCGTGCCCCTCCTGGATCCGGAAGCGGACCCCCATCGGCCCCAAGGGCAGCATGATGTCGCCGAAGAAGATGGCGGCATCGACGCCGAGCCGGCGCACCGGCAGGAGCGTCATCTCCGCGCAGAGCTCGGGCAGTTGGCAGATCTCGATCAGGCTGTATCTTTCGCGCAGTCGGCGATATTCCGGCTGGTAGCGACCGGCCTGCCGCATGAACCAGACAGGCGTCCGGTCCACCGGCCGGTGCAGACAGGCTCTCAGGAATCGATCGTTAAAGGGTCTGGTATCCATCGCCCGGTTTGGACGGGTCACCTCACGTCGCGCAGGGCTTGATGGGCGGCCTCGACCGTGCGGGCTATGTCCTCCGAGGTGTGAGCCAGCGAGACGAACCAGGCCTCAAAGGGCGAAGGCGGCGGGTAGACCCCGCGATCTATCAACCCCCAGAAGAACCGGGCATACCGCTGGGAGTCGGCCCTCTTGGTCGCAATATAGTCCTTGACGGGCCGGTCGGTGAAGAAGGGTGTCAGCATCGAGCCCACGCGGTTCACCCGGAGGGGCACATCGGCCCTAGCGGCCCCTTCCTCCAGGCCGCGGGCCAGCTCACCGGCTAGCCGATCCAATCGCTCATAGGCAAGGGTAGCAGACCGGGCCAGCTCCTCCAGCGTGGCCAACCCGGCGGCCATCGCTAGGGGGTTTCCCGACAACGTCCCGGCCTGGTAGACCGGCCCGAGGGGTGCCACCAGCTCCATCACCTCTCGTCGGCCGCCGTAAGCGCCCACGGGGAGCCCCCCGCCGATGATCTTGCCCAGGCAGGTGAGGTCCGGCCTCACCCCATAAAGCTCTTGAGCCCCGCCGTAGGCCACCCGGAAGCCGGTGATCACCTCGTCGAAGATCAGGAGCGCGCCGTGCTCCTGGGTGAGCCAGCGCAGGCCCTCCAGAAAGCCGGGCTCCGGCGGCACCACCCCCATATTGCCTGCCACGGGCTCGACGATCACCGCTGCGATCTCCTCGGGATACTCCTCAAAGAGCGCCTCCACCGCCGTGAGGTCGTTGTAGGGGGCTATCAGGGTGTCCTGGGTCGCCGCCTGGGGGACGCCGGGGGAGTCAGGCAGCCCCAGGGTGGCCACCCCCGAGCCGGCCTGCACCAGCAGCATGTCCGCGTGGCCGTGGTAACAGCCCGCAAACTTGATCAGCTTGGTCCGGCCGGTGTAAGCCCGAGCCAGGCGGATGGCCGACATCACCGCTTCGGTGCCGGAGTTGACGAAGCGGACCAGCTCGATGGAGGGCATCGCCTCCCCGATCAGCCGAGCCAGCTCCACCTCCAGCTCCGTGGGCGCTCCGTAGCTCGTCCCCCTCCCTGCAGCCGCGGTCAGGGCTTCCACCACCCGGGGATGGGCATGGCCCAGGATCAGCGGCCCCCAGGAGCAGACATAGTCTATGTATTGGTTTCCATCGACATCGTAGATCTTCGAGCCCCGGCCCCGGGCGATGAAGAGCGGCTCGCCCCCCACGGCTCGGAAGGCCCTCACCGGGCTGCTCACCCCGCCGGGCATGTATCTCTGGG
Organism: uncultured Thermotogae bacterium; assembly: GCA_964501855.1. Classification (GTDB taxonomy): domain Bacteria; phylum Bipolaricaulota; class Bipolaricaulia; order RBG-16-55-9; family JANLFV01; genus CAZCTZ01. The sequence goes on along the minus strand of CAZCTZ010000098.1, from coordinate 2,678 downwards.
CCTCGGCGAAGAGCTCCCTTGAGCGGTTAACCTCCATCCCCTTCCTCCTCTTGGGGCTTTGGGGGAGCAGGAGCGGGGCCGCCTTTGGCTTTGAAGATGGACCGGATCACCTCCACGAAGCCGTTCTGACCCTCACGAGCGGCCTCCCTCAGTGCGGTCATGTGGTGATGGAGCAGCTTGTTGACCAGTCGCTTGCTGAAGAGCTCGAGCTGATCGCCATGCTCCCCGAGCAGGTGGGAGTTGAGCTTCCCCAGCTCCTCTCGGCGGATCTCCTCGACCCTCCGCTGCATGAACTCGATTAAGGGGACGACCTCCTGGACCCTGAGCCAGCTCATAAACTCGGCGACGGCTCGCTCGATGATCTCCTCCGCTTCCTCGATGGCCCCCCGCAGGTGCTCCGCCTCCCTCTCGGCCAGCTGCTTCAGATCGTCGATGTCCAGAAGGTGGCAGAACTCGTATTCCCCCACCCCGGGATCGATGCTCCGCGGGACGGAGATGTCGATACAGTAAAGTGGGCTGCTCCGCCTGATAGGAGCGAGGTCCTCCTTCCCGATCAGGTAACGTCGGCAAGCGGCGGCCGAGATGACAAGGTCGACCCTGGCCAGCAGCCCTACTCGGTCTTCGAGCCCACGGGCCTCGCCGCCCAGCTCCTCCGCCAGCCGCCGAGAGCGCTCTACGGTCCGGTTGACCACGTAGACCTTCCCGATCCCCGCCTCCAGCAGGAACTTCAGCACCTGCTTGCCCATCTCGCCCGCCCCGATCACCATCGCTTGGCAGGCCCCCAGATCGCCCAGCAGCTCCACCGCCAGCTTGACGGCCACCTTGGCCACCGAAGTCCGCTGCTTCCCGATCGCCGTCTCGCTCCTCACCTGCTTGTTCAGCTCAAAGGCGCTGTGGAAGAGCTTGTTCAGGAGCTTGCCCGTCCCGCCGAGCTCGTGGCTCCGGTAGTAGGCCTCCTTCACCTGGCCTGCGATCTCCGACTCACCCAGGACCATCGAGTCGAGCCCGCTGATCACCCGGTAAAGGTGTCGCACTACCGCACTGCCTTCCAGCGTGTAGGCCTCCTCATCGAGGAGCTCTCGATCCAGGGCCCTCGTCCGGCAGAGCCAGTCCTTGAGCCCTCGCAGGCCCTCCTCCCCTCGGAGACATAGTAGATCTCAGTGCGGTTGCAGGTGGTGAGGATGACCGCCTCCGAGACCCCCTCCAGCTCCAGCAGCCCCTTCAAAGCCGGGGCGAGCTCATCGGGGGTGAAGGAGAACCGCTCGCGCAGCTCGACCTCGGTGAGGTGGTTCACCCCGATCAAGCCGAGAGCCATCGGGCCACCTCCTTGGCATGATAGGTGATGATGAGGTCCGCTCCGGCCCTTTTTATGCCGGTGAGGATCTCCAGGACAGCGCTCTGCTCGTCAAGCCAGCCCCGGGCTGCTGCGGCCTTCACCATGCTATATTCCCCGCTCACGCTGTAGGCGGCGAGCGGATGGTCGAACCGCTCTTTTACCATCCGGATGATGTCCAGGTAGGCCAGCGCGGGCTTGACCATGACGATGTCCGCCCCCTCCTCGATGTCCAGGGCCACCTCGCGCAGGGCCTCCCGGGCGTTGGCCGGCTCCATCTGGTATGAGCGGCGGTCCCCGAACTGCGGCGCGGAGTGGGCCGCCTCACGGAAGGGGCCATAGAAGCTGGAACTATACTTGGCGGCATAGGACATGATGGCCACCTCCGCAAAGCCGTGCTCATCCAGGGCGCTCCGGATCGCACCGACCATCCCGTCCATCATCCCCGAGGGGGCCACGATGTCCGCTCCTGCCTCGGCATGGGTGACGGCGATCTCCCCCAGAAGCTCCAAGGTCTCGTCATTTAAGACCTGCCCGTCGCGGACGAGCCCGCAGTGGCCGTGGGAGGTGTAGCCGCAGAGGCAAAGATCAGTGATGATCACCAGCTCCTCCGAGACCTCACGGATCGCCCGCACCGCCCGCTGGGCGATCCCCTCCCTGCTCCGGGCCTCGGAGCCTCGGTCATCCTTCTTCGCCGGATCGGGGACCCCGAAGAGCAGCACCGCCGGTATGTTCAGGCGCAGGATCTCCTCGACCTCATCCTTTAGACGATCCACCGAGAGGCGCCAGACCCCTGGCATGGCCGGGATCTCCTCCTTGATATCGTGGCCATCGACGGCGAATAACGGATAGATCAGGTCATCGACCTGGACGCCGCTCTCGCGGAGCATCCGCCGAATATTGGGGGTGGCTCGCGCCCTTCGAGGTCGATATTGCGGAAACCGCATGATTAATCTCCGCCTCCCTTCCCCGGCTGATAGGGGCAGAGTGGATCGCTCTGGAGATGATCGCCGGTCAAGGCGTAGGCCCTGGCGCGTGAGCCGCCGCAGATCCCCTTGAATTCGCACTGACCGCATTTGCCCTTCAGCCTGCCCTTGTCCCGCAGCTCCCTAAGCAGCGGGGCGTTCCGGTAGATCGCGACGATATCCCCATCCCCTCGGCGAACGTTCCCCGCGGAGAGGGGCAAGAACCCGCTGGGGTAGACCTCACCCGTTCGGGATATGAAGATCGCACCGTTGCCGTCGTTGATCCCGAGCATCTGTCCCTTCAATCGCCGGCCGCTGAGGAGCTCCTCCAGGGAAGCCCCCTCCGCCGCCATTCGCTGGAGCATCACCCGCCGGAAGTG
>CAZCTZ010000097.1:0-4768 GCA_964501855.1 uncultured Thermotogae bacterium | reverse complement strand
GGGCCGACGTGGCCGAAGCGGTCGTATTGGGCGCGCTTCTCCGGGTCGGAGAGGACCTCGTAAGCCTCAGTGATCTCCTTGAACTTCTCCTCGCTCCCGCCGTCCTTGTTCAGGTCAGGATGATACTTCTTCACCAGACGGCGGTAGGCGCGCTTGATCTCCTCCGGCGAGGCGTCGCGCGATACACCTAGAATCTCGTAATAGTCCCGCTTCGCCACGGTCCCTCGCCTCGCTTGGTGCGGCTACAGCCTTATATTACTCCTTCTTGTCGTCCTTTTCATACTCGGCGTCGATGTAATCGCCCTGCTTGCCCTCCTGATCGGTCTCGGTGGTCCCTGTGGCTGCGGCGCTGGCCTGGTAGACCTGCTGAGCCAGGGAGAAGCTCGCCTCGCGCAGCTCCTCCATCGCCTGGCGGAGCGCGGTGACGTCGGCGCCCTGCTCCAGCTTCTCCTTCAACGCCTTCAGCTTCTCCTCCACCCGCTCGCGCTCCGCGGCGCTCACCTTGGAGCCCAATTCCCGTAAACTCTTCTCCACGGAGTAGATGAGCTGATCTGCCTGGTTGCGGGTCTCGATCTCCTCCAGGCGGCGCTTGTCCTCCGCCTCGTGTTCCTCGGCCTCGCGGCGCATCCGCTCGATCTCCTCCTCGCTCAGCCGCGAGGTCTCCTTGATGACGATCCCCGCCTCCTTCCCGGTGGCCTTGTCGCGGGCCTTGACGGACAGGATGCCGTTGACGTCGATGCTGAAGGTCACCTCGATCTGGGGGACGCCCCGCGGCGCGGGCGGGATCCCGGTGAGCTGGAACCGCCCGAGGCTCTTGTTGTCCTTGGCCAAAGGCCGCTCGCCCTGGACGATGTGGATGTCCACCGTGGTCTGGCCGTCCTCGGCGGTGGTGAAGACCTTGGTCTTCTCCACCGGGATGGTGGTGTTCCGCTCGATGATCGGGGTGGCGATCCCGCCGAGGGTCTCGACGGAAAGCGTCAACGGCGTCACATCCAGCAGGACGATCTCGCTCAGCTCGCCCGCCAGCACTCCGGCCTGGATCGCCGCGCCCAGCGCCACCACCTCGTCGGGGTTGATCTCCTTGTTGATCTTGCCAGGGATGAAGTCCTCGACCAGCTGCTGCACCTTCGGGATGCGCGTCGAGCCGCCCACTAGGACCACTTGATCGATGTCCTTGGGAGAGAGCTTGGCCGCCTTGAGGGCGTTCTCCATGATCTGGATCGTCCGCTGGAGGAGGTCATCGATCAGGGCCTCGAACTTCGCCCGGGTGAGCGTCTTCTGGAGGTGGCGCGGGCCCTTGGAGTCGGCGGCGATGTAGGGCAGGTTGATCGTGGTCTCCTTGCGGACCGAGAGCTCCTTCTTGGCCGTCTCCGCGGCGTCCTTGAGCCGCTGGAGGGCGTTGGGGTCCTTGGAGAGGTCGATCCCCGTCTCCTCCTTGAACTCCTCGATCAGCCAGTCCATGATCCGGCGGTCGAAGTCGTCGCCGCCGAGCTGGGTATCCCCGTCGGTGGCGATCACCTCGAAGACGCCCTCTCCAATGGAGAGGATCGATACATCGAAGGTCCCGCCGCCGAGGTCGTAGACCAGGATGGTCTGGTCGCCCTCCTTGTCCAGGCCGTAGGCGAGCGATGCGGCGGTCGGCTCGTTGATGATCCGCTCCACCTCGAGGCCCGCGATCTTGCCCGCGTCCCGGGTGGAGGTGCGCTGGGCGTCGTTGAAGTAGGCCGGGACGGTGATCACCGCCTTATTGATCTTCCCGCCGAGCTTCTCCTCGGCGTCGCGCTTGAGCTTCCTCAGGATGAAGGCGGAGATCTCCTCCGGGGTGTATTCCTTCACCTTACCGTCGATCTTGATCTTGACCCGATGGTCGGTCCCCATCTTCCGCTTGATCGAGTAGACCGTCCGCTCGGGGTTGATGATCGCCTGCCGGCGGGCGATCGTCCCCACCAAGAGCTCGCCGTCCTCGGTGAAGGCGACCACCGAGGGGGTCGTCCGCTCCCCCTCAGCGTTGGTGATGATCTCGGGCTTGCCACCCTCTAAGATGGCGATCGCAGAGAAGGTCGTGCCCAGGTCGATCCCGACGATCTTCTCCTTGGCCATAGCTTATCCCCCCTTAGGTGAGCCTGTATCCGCAGATGCAGATGAGTCCGCAGCGGGTGCCGTCCGCTTGGGCTTGGGCTTGCTCACCTTGACCCGCGAGGGGCGCAGCACCCGCCCCTCTCGCAGGTAGCCCCGCTCGAACTCCTCCAGGACGATCGACTCCGTATTCGTCTCATCCTCCACGGTGAGGAGCGCCTCGTGGAAAGCGGGGTCGAACCGCTGCCCGAGGGCCTCGATCTGCTGCACGCCGAGCTTCTCCAGGACGTGGGCGAACTGGGAGAAGATGTGCTCGATCCCCTCGATGAAGGAGTCCTTATCGTTATTATGGCGGAAGCTGCGGAAGGCCCGCTCCAGGTTGTCATAGATCGGGAGGAACTCCAGGATGACGCGGTCCTCGACCGCCCGCTCGCGAGCGGCCCACTCCCGTGCGACCCGCTTCTTGTAGTTCTCGAAGTCGGCCTGGAGGTGTTGGATCCGGCTGACGTATTCGGCTAGCTTCCCCTCCTGCTCGGCCAGCTTGGCCTCGAGCTCGGCGAGCCTCTGGTCCTTCTCTTGTCCTTGCTTCTGCTCCATCTCGAGTTCGGCTTTGCCCTCGGTCTCGGCCGTCATCAATCCCTCACCTCCTCGCGCTCGGCGACCGTGAGGATCGTCTGGAGGCGGCTGGCGACGTATTTGACCACGGAGACGACCTTGGAGTAGTCCATCCGGATCGGGCCGAGCACCCCCAGGACCCCCCGGTAGCCATAGCCCATCGTCACCAGGCTGCAGCGGTGGAGCTCCGGGAGGGGGTTCTCCGTCCCGATGAGCACCTTGATCTCGCCCTCACGGCTGACCTCCTCCATCAGGGCGGCCAGCCGGCGCTCATCCCCCAGGAGCTTCACCACCCCCTGGCCCTGGCCCCGGCTGTCACCCCCCCACTCCTTCTCCTTGAGGAGAAGCTCCATCAGGTTGGGCAGCCCTTCTAGGTAGAGCCGCCGCTTGATCCCCCGGGCGATCACCTCCCGGAGGACCTCGAAGGAGTTCCTCACCGCGGGCTCGATCCAACTCTCGCTCTCCCCCTCGAGCTCGAAGAACCGCTGGGTCTCCCGGACGATCTCGCTGAACCGCTGGCCCCGGAGGCGCTCCCCAAGCAGGGCGTTGACCTCCTCCAGTTCCTGGGGGTCGAGCGGGAGGTCGATCACCTGGCTCTCGACCAGGCCCAAGTTCGAGACCAGGACGACGAGGAGCTGCTCTGGGCCGAGCTGCACCAGCGAGATCTGCTCCAGACGGGTCTCCTCGAGCCGGGGGGAGAGGATGAACCCGACCAGCCCCGTCAGGTTGGCCAGGAGGAAGGCGGTGTTCCTGAGGAGCGGGTCCAGCTCCTGCCTCCGGAACCGGTAGTATTCGGTGATCGCGAATTGCTCCCGCTTGGTCAGCTCCGACAGCTCGAGGAGCCAGTCGACGAAGAAGCGATAGCCCTTCTGGGTGGGGACCCGCCCGGAGGAGGAGTAGGGCTTCTCGATGTAGCCCTGCTCCTCCAGGTATTGCATATCGTTGCGGATCGTCGCCGAGCAGACCCCCAGGTTATACTTCTCAAGGAGGGTCTGGGAGGATACCGGCTCGGCGCTCTTGATATATTGGTCTACGATCCCCTTGAGGACGAGCCTCCGGCGTTGGTCCATCCCTCTCATCTCTCCTCTTCCCGCTTCTCGCTCCCCCTCTTCCCTCTGGTCTCACGGGATAGATTTAGCATTCTACCCAGCTAATTGCTAAATAGATGATACCGCCCCCCATGGGTGGTGTCAAGTAGGATTCAAATGGGGAAAATCGGGATGCCAGCGCCTGAGCCCACGGCGGCCTCAGTGGCCGTGGCCCTTCTTTCCCTTCCCTTTTCCCTTCCTCTTCTGATGGCGGGCGAGCGCCCGGCGCTCCCTGCGGGAGAGCGGCCGCTCCTCCTTGGGACGGAGCTCCAGCCGGGGCTTGATCAGGTAGTGGACGATCTGCTCGCGGATCCGCTGGAGCATCTCCTGGAAGAGGAGGAAGGCCTCGCGTTTGAACTCGATCAGCGGGTCCCGACCGGCGTAGCTCCGCCAGGCGATCCCCTCTCGCAGCTCGTCCAGCTCCCAGAGGTGCCGCCGCCAGTTCTCGTCGATAATGCTCAGGATCGCGAACCGGGCGACCTCCGGGAAGTGGGCGCCGAGCCGCGCCTCCTGGTTCTTGTAGTTCTCCAGCAGGAATTGCTCGATCAGCTCGTGATATTCGCCTCGTTGCTTCCGATCCGTGCTCAGCTGGGAGAAATCGAACTCGGCGTTCTGGAACTCGCTCAGGGCCCGCTTGAGCCCCTCCAGGTCCCACTCGCCACCCTCAGGGAGGTAGCGGTCGACCAGCTCGGCAGCATACTCCTCGAGGATGCCCCGCAGGTAGTCCTCAAGCTCCCCAGGGTCGACCTCCTTGCCGAGGAGGAACCGCTCCCGCAGCGCGTAGATGACCTCGCGCTGCTTGGCCATCACCTGGTCGTATTGCAATAGCCGCTTCCGTATCTCGAAGTTCCGCTCCTCCACCCGCTTCTGCGCGCGGCGGATCGCCCGGGTCAGGAGCTCATGGGTGATCGCCTCGCCCTCCTTCAGCCCGAGGCGGTCCATCAGCGCGCCGAGGCGGTCGCCGCCGAACAGCCGGAGCAGCTCGTCCT
>CAZCTZ010000096.1:0-4818 GCA_964501855.1 uncultured Thermotogae bacterium | reverse complement strand
GCCGCGGACGACCCGCGGCTCTTCCCCGTGGTGAAGAAGGCCGCAGAACTCAAGATCCCCATTGTTGTTCACTCCTATCCCTCGGCCTCCGATCCGATGTTCGACCTCTCCGCCCCGGAGCGGATCTTCCGCCTGATCTGGGCCGTCGGCCTAGATCCGGAGGAGCGACCGCCGTTCATCGTCGCCCACATGGGCGGCGTCCGCTTCCTGGAGATGGTCGTCGGCGGGGGTTACGTCGACATCTCGGGAATGCTGCTCGACATCTGCGAGCTATACGGCGTTGAGTTCGCCGAGCGCTTGCTCCGGCGGATCGGGCTGGAGCGGGTCCTGTTCGGCACGGACTACCCGATCTTTCCTTATGAGCGCTACTTCGAGGTGCTCGACCGGATGAGCTTCACCGAGGAGGAGATCGAGCAGATCGCCTACAAGAACGCGGCAAGGTTGCTGAAACTGAAAAGTTGATCAATTACTTCCTCCCGGGCATAATGGATTAGAACGCTTTTTCAGTCGCCTTAGGAGGGGAGATGGACTGGCGGGAATATATCCACTCCGATCCGGAGATCTTGGATGGCAAACCGGTGGTGAAGGGGACGCGACTGAGTGTCGATTTCATCCTCGGGCTCTTCGCCGCCGGCTGGAAGGAGGAAGAGGTCCTGGAGAACTATCCGACGCTCACCCCCGAAGCCTTGAGAGCTGTATTCGCCTTCGCCGCTGAGTGTATGCGGGAGGAGTCCTTATATCCTATCCCGACTTGAACGCCCTGAGGTTTCTAGCCAACGGGAACTTCCCCCTGAGGAGCGCATATCGTCTGCGGGAGGCCGGCTACGACGTCGTGGCCGTTATCGAGAGCTCACCGGACGCCAAGGATCGGGAGCTTCTAGCTCGCTCATGCAGCCCGTGAACATCGCATCGTGCTCACCTTCGATCGCGACTATGGGAAATTGGTCTTTCACGATAAACTGTCGACCCCGGCTGGTGTGGTCTATTTCCGCTTCGTTCCAAGGAGCCCGGAGGAACCGGCGGAGCACCTATCCAAGATATTGAGCATGAAGGATCTAAAGTTGGAAGGGAAGTTCACCGTAGTCAAGCGGGAGCGAGTGCGTCAGCGACCGCTCCCCTAGAGAGATGCCCACATGGGATGAGCTTCTCCAGAGGGAGGAGTTCCGGCAGCGGGAGCCCACCTGGGCGGTGATCCGGTTCGCCAAGCTGCTCAAGGAGAGGGGCCTCCGAAGGATCCTGGACCTGGGCTGCGGCGCGGGTAGGCACCTCGTCTTCCTGGCCAAGGAGGGCTTCGAGGTCTTCGGGCTCGACTCCTCGCCGGTGGCCCTGGAGCTCTCCCGCGAAAGGCTGGCGGAGGAGGGCCTCACCGCTCGGGTGGAGCTCGTCCAGGCTGATATGACCCGAATCCCCTACCCTGACGGGTTCTTCGACGGGGTGATCGCGATCGCCGCTATCTACCACGGCACCTTGGAACAGATCCGCCAAGCCGTGAGGGAGATCCACCGGGTGCTCAAGCCGGGCGGATGGGCCCTGATCGATTTCAAATCGAAGCGGAGCTATCGCTACGGCAAGGGCCAAAAGATCGAGCCGGACACCTTCATCGCCGAGACCGGCGGGGATGCCGGGGTCCCCCATCACTACAGCGACCGCGAGGAGGTCGAGCAGCTTGTAGGGGAGTTCATCCTCCACGAGATCAACCACATGGAGCAGATCTTCGAAGGGAAGTATCATTCGGGCCGGTGGGAGGTCTGGCTCGAAAAGCCTTAAGATCGGCTCCAACCCTCTTGTTGAAACTGGGACTTGCTCCCCTTCCGGCTACCTGATATGGTTTAGCCATCAGTAAAAAACTGAAGAGGGGAGGAGGTGTGATGTGACCATGCCGACCTATATCCTGCTCAGCCAGGTCACCGACGAGGGCGCGGCGACCATCAAGAAGAAGCCGGAGCGGATCAAGGAGGTCAACCGCGAGCTCGAGGAGTTCGGCGTCCGCGTCCTCCATCAGTATGCCACCCTCGGGCCATACGATTTCGTGAGCATCGTCGAAGCCCCGGACGCCGCGACCATCGCCCGGGTCTCGGTGGAGCTTGGCTCACGTGGCAGCGTGAAGATCCAGACGCTGACTGCTATCCCTATTGACGAGTTCATCGCCAAGCTCAAGTAGCTGGATCTCGATGAGCGAGGTCGAGCGCTTCTATGATCGGAATCCTCGTTATGAGTGGGAGCGATTGGAGCGCCACCGGACGGAATTTGCAGTGACCCTGAGGGCGCTCGAGGATCACCTGCCCGCGCCGCCGGCTAAGGTTTTGGATGTGGGCGGTGGGCCGGGCCGCTATGCCATCGAGCTGGCCCGGCGGGGTTACGAGGTGATCCTCTTTGACCTCTCCCGGGGGTGCCTCGAGCTGGCGCGGGAGAAGGCCAAGGAGGCCGGGGTCACACTCGCCGGCTATGAGCACGGGGATGCGACTGATCTCTCCCGGTTCGCGGATGAGGAATTCGACACGGTCCTCCTCATGGGACCGCTCTATCACCTGCTCGAGGAGGGAGATCGCCGCCGGGCGATCCGCGAGGCGCGGCGGGTGCTGAAACCGGAGGGCCTGATCTTCGCGGCCTTCATCACCCGGTATGCCCCGATCCGCTGGGCGGCCAAATACGAGCCCTCATGGATTATCGATCAACGGAAGCGCCTGGAGGGGCTGCTCGCATCGGGGCAATTGCCTGCCTGTCCCGACGGCGGGTTCACCGACGCCTGGTTCGCCCACCCTGCTGAGATCGAGCCGCTGATGGAGGGCGAGGGCTTCGAGACGCTGGAGCTGATCGCCTGCGAGGGCGTGATCAGCATGATCGAGGAGAAGATAAACGAGCTTTCGGGAGAGCCCTGGGAGAGCTGGGTCGAGCTGAACTACCGGCTGGGGAAAGACCCTTCAATTCACGGCGCGGCGGAGCACTTGCTTTACATCGGGAGGAAGCGCCGGCGATGAAGGAAGCCTACTTCACTCCTGCCACGATCGACCGCGCTGCGCGGGAGCTGCTCCAGGAGGTGTGGGAGCTGCGTGAGCGGCACCCCTGGAAGTTGAGGCCGGAGCGCGCCGGGCTCCTGGTGCTCGACATGCAGCGATACTTCCTTGAGAAGGACTCACACGCTTACGTCCCCAGCGCGGGGGCGATCCTCCCCCGGGTGAGGGAGCTGGCCAAGGCGTTCTCCTCCCAGGGGAGGCCGGTAGTCTTCACCCGGCATCTCAACACCGAGGGAGACGCCGGCCAGATGGCCAGGTGGTGGGGCGAGCTGATCAAGAGGGAAAACCCGTTGAGCGAGCTGGTCCCGGAGCTGAATATTGAAGGGATGGTGATCGAAAAGAGCCAATACGATGCCTTCCACGGGACGGAGCTGGAGGGGCTCCTGAGGGAGAGAGGCGTGGAACAGCTCGTGATCTGCGGGGTGATGGCCCACCTCTGCTGCGAGACGACCGCCCGCTCCGCCTTCGTTCACGGCTTCGAGGTATTCTTCGTCGTCGACGGGACCGCCACCTACAACGAGCGGTTCCACCGGGCGACCCTGCTCAACCTAGCTCATGGGTTCGCCCACTTGGTGCTGGCTGAGGAGGTCCTGGCCGCATTCAGATGAGATGAGAGCTGAAGTCGAGGTGGCGATCGTCGGCGCCGGTCCGGCGGGGATCGCTGCGGCCTTGCAACTTGCGCGCTCGGGGATCGAACCGCTGCTCCTCGAGCGGGAGCGAATCGGCGGCCTGCTCTTGAACGCCAACTTAGTGGAGAACTACCCCGGCTTTCCCGAAGGCATCCCGGGGGAGGAGCTCGCCCGGCTCTTCGCCCAGCAGCTCGAGCGGGTCGGCGTCGAGGTCTGCTACGAGGAGGTCCTCCGGCTGGACCACGACGGCAACGCCTTTCTGCTTGAGACTACAAAGCGGAGGCTCACCGCCGAGATCGCAGTCCTCGCCTCGGGGACGAAGCCTAAGGAGTTCACCGATTGCGCGATCCCGGAGGAGGCGAAGGGGCGGATCTTCTACGAGGTCTACCCCCTCCGGGGGGTCCGGGGCGAGCGGCTCGCGATCGTCGGCGCCGGGGATGCGGCCTTCGACTATGCTCTCAATCTCGCCTCCCGGGGGAACGAGGTCCACCTCCTCAACCGCTCCTCGCAAGTGAGGTGCCTCCCGCTGCTGTGGGAGCGGGCCCGATCCATCCCGCAGATTCACTACCATGAGAGCACCGCGATCATCGGGATCTCCAGCTCCGATAAGGCGTTGTTCCTCGAGCTTGCCTCTTCCGGTTCCGGAACCAGGGGGAGGCGCTGGACTCTCGAAGTCGACCGGGCTATATTTGCCATCGGGCGGGTTCCCAGATTAGATTACCTCGGTGAGGGGCTCCGCGGACGGCTCGCGCAGCTCCAAGAGGAGGGCTCACTCTACCTTGTGGGCGACCTATGCCGTGGGCGCTACCGCCAGGTGGCGATCGCCGTCGGGGACGGGCTGGAAGCAGCAATGAGGATCCACCAAAAGCTGAGAGAGGGTGGAGGATGAGGATCGTCGGGACGACGGGCAAGGAGGAGCTTGCGCGGGTCTACATCGCCGAGCTCGGCGAGGGCGAGGAAAGGCTGATCGAGTTCGTCGAGGCGCTCTCGCCGCCGCTCCCCCGCGAGGAGAAGTGGGTCCTGCTCGTCTCGACCTTGGTGGGCTGTCCCGTGGGCTGTGCGATGTGCGACGCCGGCGGGGGCTATCGCGGGCGGCTCTCCAAGGAGGAGATCCTCGCCCAGATTGATTATCTGGTGCGGAGGAGGTTCCCCGACGGGCGGATTCCCGTGAAGAA
>CAZCTZ010000095.1:0-4902 GCA_964501855.1 uncultured Thermotogae bacterium | reverse complement strand
CGCGGCGCTGGAAAGACATGGCCCGGAGATCGCTAGGAAGATCCCGCTGGGGCGGGCGGCCGAGCCGGAGGAGATCGCCGCGGTGGTCGCCTTTTTAGCTTCAGATGGGGCAGGCTACATCACCGGCGAGACGATCAACGTCAACGGCGGGATCTACATGCGGTGATACCCACTGAGCGGATCAACGCGCGATCTGCTATACTCCGAGGTGGAGATGGAGATGAGGACGGGGACGGCGAACCTGCCGCTGCACACCGGCGGGGTCCCGCGCTGGCTCTTCGTGCGGATGCGGGAGCTAGCCCGCCAGATCGTAATCCTCATGGTTGAGGAGTTCGGCACAGTCGAACTACTCCGGCGGCTGGCCGACCCGTTCTGGTTCCAGGCGCTGGGCGCGCTCCTCGGCTTCGATTGGCACTCCTCCGGCCTGACGACGACCACCGGCGCGGCGCTCAAGGAGGGCCTCCGCGGGCTGGAGCGCGAGCTGGGCCTCTTCATCGCCGGCGGGAAGGGCGCGACCTCCCGCAAGACCCCTCAAGAGATCACCGCTTGGGGCCCAGAGCTGAAGGTCGACCCGGAGGGGCTGGTCTACGCCAGCCGGATGAGCGCCAAGGTCGACAGCGCCGCCTTCCAGGACGGCTACCAGATCTACCACCACCTGTTCGTCTTCGACCGCGAGGGCCACTGGGCGGTGATCCAGCAGGGGATGAACGAGCAGACGCGCTACGCCCGGCGATATCACTGGCTCAGCTTGCAAGTGGCTGACTTCGTGGAGGAGCCCCACAGCGCGATCTGCTCTCCCAGGAGGGATGAAGCGCTCAACCTCGTCTCCCGGCTCAGCCGGGAGGCCCGCCGCGCCAGCGCGGAGCTAGCCCGCGAGAGGCCTGATCGGCTGACCAGGGAGCTTGAGAGGCTCCATGAGCTGGAGCTGACGCTGCCAGCTCGCCACCGCCTCCTGCTCCGGGACATCCACCCCGAGCGCCTGGAGCGGATCTTCATCAGGACCTATGAGCGCCAGCCGACCGGCTTCGAGGAGCTGCTGGGACTGGAGGGCGTCGGCCCGAAGACGATCCGCGCGCTGGCGCTGCTCGCCGAGCTGGTCTACGGCACCCAGATCGACTGGCGCGACCCGGCGCGCTACAGCTTCGCCCACGGCGGGAAGGACCGCCATCCCTACCCCCTCGACCGCCGGGGGTATGACCGGACGATCGAGCTCCTGAGGAGGGCGATCGAACAGGCCAAGCTCGGCCGGCGGGAGAAGCTCGAGGCGCTGAAGCGACTGGCCCGATGGGACGAGGGACTGAGATCAGACATAGATATCAAGTCCTGATCCTCGGCGGGGGGCTTGCGGGCCTCGCGGCGGCGTGCGAGCTGGCCGAGCGGGGCCGGGGCCTGGAGCCCCTCCTGATCGAGCGGCGACCTTACCTTGGCGGGCGGGCCTCTTCCTTCTTCCATCGGGGGCTCGGCGAGGAGGTCGACCTCGGCCAGCACGTCTTCATGCGCTGCTGCACCGCTTACATCGATTTTCTGAGGAGGATCGGCGCTTGGGAGCCGGAGCTGGTGGGCCTCCAGGGGCGCCTCTCCGTCGAGGTCCACTCGAGGGAGGGCAAGCGCGGGCTCATCGAGGGGTCCGTGCTCCCCGGGCCGCTTTATCTTTTGCCCTCGCTCCTGCGATACCCCTTCCTCACCCCCGGGGAGAGGCTCCGCCTCCTCCGGGCGGGGCTGGCAGCCCTAGCTTCGAGGGCCGCGGCCGACCGCGACCCAGGCCTAGCTAGAGCTAAAACCGGAGGAGCTGGGAGTGAGGCCACCTTCCGTGAGTGGCTCATCGCCCGCCGGCAGACTCCCCGGACGATCCAGCGGTTCTGGGATTTTCTCATCTTGCCGACGCTCAACGCTAGCGTGGGGGAGGTGAGCGCGGCCACCGGGCTGATGGTGCTGCAGGAGGCGTTCCTGAAGGGGCACGGCGCGGACATCGGCTATGCCCGGGTGGGCCTCTCCCAGCTCGCCGTCCGAGCCAAGCGCTATATCGAGGAGCGCGGCGGGCGGGTCCTCCTAGGCAAGGGGGTAAAGTCGCTCCTGATCGAGGATGGGCGGGTGAAGACCGTCGAGCTGACCGACGGGCAGCTCCTGGACGGAGAGCTGTTCATCAGCGCCCTCCCGCCGGAGGGACTGCTCAGGGCGCTCCCGGCGAGCTGGCGCGCGCACCCCTTCTTCGCCCGCGCTGGAAGGCTCGAGTGGAACCCGATCGTGAACCTCTACCTGTGGTTCGACCGGCCGGTGATGGAAGAGGAGCTGGATTTCATCGCTTTTCTGGACAGCCCGGTGCAGTGGGTCTTCAACAGGTCCAAGCTCCTAGCCCAGGCCCAGCCCGGGCCGGGCCAGCAGCTCTGCCTCTCACTCAGCGGGGCCCAGCAGCTCATCGGCTTGCCGCCGGAGGGGGTCCTCAGGCGGCTCCTCCCCGAGCTTAAAGAGCTCTTCCCGGAGGCAAGGAGGGCCAAACTCAAGGGGTATCTCGTGGTGAAGCAGCCCCGAGCGACGATCTCGCTCGCGCCGGGGATGGAGCGCTACCGCCTGCCACATCGCACCCCGCTGGAGAACCTCCTCCTGGCGGGCGATTGGACCGCCGTCGGCTGGCCCTCGACGATGGAAGGCGCGGTGCGCAGCGGACTCGAGAGCGCCCGGGAGGCCCTCAACAAGCTCGCGGTCGGGTCGGGTTCGGAATCGGGATCGAGCTCGAGTGCCCGCGAGCCGGCGGCATCCGGTTCCGGATCACACCTGTTGCCCTCGCTACCAGGTGGAAGAAATAGATAGCCTATGGGCCAAAAGGGGCCGATCAGCGTTCTTTTGGCCGACGACCATACCCTAGTGCGCCAGGGGCTGCGGGCGCTGCTCGAGCGCGAGCCGGAGATCGAGGTCGTCGCTGAGGCGGCTGACGGCCACCAGGCGCTGGAGCTGGCCGAGCGACTCCGGCCGCAGGTCGCGGTGATCGACATCTCCATGCCGCGACTGAGCGGCCTTGAGGTCGCCCGCCGGCTCGCCCGGCTCGGGATCAGGGTGATCCTCCTCTCGATGTATAAGAACGCTGAGTATGCCCGCCAGGCGGCCAAAGCCCACGTATACGGCTACGTCCTGAAGGAGGACGCCGTAGGTGAGCTGGTCGAGGCGGTCCGCAAGGCCGCCCGGGGGGAATACCACTTCGCCTCGGCGGTCCTCGCTCAGCTCCTCGAGGAGGTCCGCGCCAGCAGCAGTAGCAGCCCCTCCGGGAGCAAGCTGGAGCTGCTCACCCCTCGTGAGCGCGAGGTACTCCAACTCATCGCCGAGGGGCACACCAGCGAGGAGATCGCCCGGCTGATCCACCGCAGCGTGGAGACCGTCCGCAGCCACCGGGCGAGCATCATGCGGAAGCTCGGCCTGCACAGCGTAGCCGAGCTGGTCCAGTTCGCCCTGGAGGTGGGCCTCCTGCCCCCCGCCTCCGCTCCCGCGATCAAGATCGAGCCCGAGACCGATTCCGAGCTCGAGGTTGAGGAGCAGGAGTGAGGGGAGTTCAAATTCCTCCGATGCCAAGCAGGGGCAGGCCCAAAGGTCCGAGGCCAGAGCCGTTCGATTCCTCGACCCGGGCGGTCCGGGAGGTCGCCCGAGCCCTGAGCTTGAGCCTGAGCGGCAGCGGCCGCGGGCGGGGGCCCCTCGAGGCCTACCCCCGGGGAGTCGGCCCCTTCCTCAGCCTGGTGGGGCGCCTCCCCGAGCCATGGCGGATCGCCCTGATCGAGTGGGGCATCGCAAGGTGGGTAGGGACCTCCCCGGGGAGGCTCACCGAGCTGGGGATGGACCACCTCCCGCGCTGGTGCACTGCCCAGTATCCCCCGGGGAAATATAGGGCGATCATCGTCGGCTCGCCGAGCGGCGCGGTCGCCCACCTCGCTGCCCTGCTCCGCACGCCCTTCCTCACCTCATCGTTCCTGCTCGGCTTCCGCTTGGATGAGCCACTCGCTCCGGACGACCTCCGAGGCTACTGCCGCTTCGGCGGTGAGCTGGCCGAGCGGCTAGCCGCAGCCAACCCCGGGATGGAGGCGATCCTCCACTACGATCCGCTCCACGATCGCCTGCTGGTCAAGCACGTCAGCTTCATCCGGCTGCGGCTGGTCGAGCTGCCCCCCGCTTACGAGGAGTTCATCGCCGAGCGGCTGGTCGAGGGCGGCCACCTGATCTCGGCCGAGTGCACCTACCCCTGGCCGCAGTATCGCCTCGGCGAGCGGTCCTACCTCCAGGTCGGGGGCCTCGGCGGCGTTCAGCCAGGGGAGTTCCTCAAGAGGTGGCACCTGGAGCCGGAACCCCCCCTGGAGGAGCGGCCGGAGTCGGAGTGGGGCTGCCCGCCGGGTCTAGCGGAGGGGGTCCGCCGGCTCGCCCGCGAGCGGGCGCTCAAGCTGATCGAGCTTCGGCTTGACCATCCCGAGCGCTTCAGCGAGCTGGCCTACCGAGCTTACCTAGCCGCCGGGGCTAGGGAGGACGAGCTGATGCTCGATTGCTTCACCTACGTGAGCCCGCTCGTCAACGTGACCACGGGCATCCCCGCCCTCTGGCTCCCGTTCAACACCCGCGATAGCTTCGAGTTCGCCCGCGCTCGCTTGGAGAACAGGCGCCTGAGCAAAGTTTATTTGGCGCTGGTGCCCTCCTACGCCCGCTGCGAGGACACCGTCCCCTTCGAGCTATGGGATGAGCTCCTCCGGGGGAGGGGCGAGCTCGAGCTCCTGGGGGTCGACCCACGAGCCTACCCTGCCGATCCCCGAGCGCCGTTCGCCTTCAGCGCCCAGGTGGAGCGCCTCCGGCGGCGCCGACGGCTCCCCGAGCCGCTTCAGCTCGAGGCTGAGGACCTGGAGCGGCTCGCCCGCGGGTTGGGGCTTGGAATTA
>CAZCTZ010000094.1:0-4913 GCA_964501855.1 uncultured Thermotogae bacterium | reverse complement strand
TCTACGTGCTCGCGGAGCATCTTCAAGGCCGCCTCAACGATATAACCTTCGAGCTCCTGGGCAAGGGGCGGGAGCTCGCCCGCCAGCTCGGTGGCCGGCTCACCGCGCTCCTCTTGGGGAAGGGGATAGAGCACCTGGCTGGCGAGCTGGGAGCGGCCGATGCGGTCCTTTACCTGGAGGACGAGCGCCTGGCGGAGTTCACCCCTGAAGCCTACGTCAGGGTGAGCGCCCCGCTGCTCCGGGAGCGGGCTCCGCGGCTCCTCCTCTTAGGAAACACCTCCATGGGGATGGACCTCGCCCCGGCGCTCGCCGCGGAGCTGGGCATCCCGCTGATCACGAACTGCACCGAACTCCGTCTGGAGGACGGGAAGGAGGTCGTCGCCACCGGTCAGATCTGCGGCGGGAAGCTCTTCGTCGAGGCGGCGCTGGCGGAGGAGCAAGGGATGGCGATAGCGGCGGTGATGCCCGGGGCGTTCCCCGCGGAGAGGGGCCGAGCTGAGGGGGGAGGGGCACCCCAACTGGAGAAGCTGTCGCCCGCCCCCTTGGGAGATTTAAAAACGGCTTTCAAGCGGCTGATCGAGCCCCAGCGCGAAGACGTGGACATCTCCCAGGAGCCGGTCCTGGTCGCCGTCGGGCGGGGGCTCGAGCGGGAGGAGGACCTCAAGCTCGCCGAGGAGCTGGCCGAGGCCCTGGGCGGGGTATTATGCGCCACCCGCCCGATCGTCGACCGCGGCTGGCTCCCCTTGAGCCGCCTCGTGGGCCGCTCGGGGATGGCGGTGAAGCCGAAGCTCTACATCGCCCTCGGGGTGAGCGGCGCCCCCGAGCACCTCGAGGGGGTGAAGTCCGCGGAGCTGTTCATCGCCGTGAACTCCGACCCCTCCGCGCCGATCTTCAACGCGGCTCACTACGGCGTGGTCGAGGACCTCACCAAGCTCCTGCCGGCCCTGACGGCGGAGCTCCGGTCCAAATAAATTTAAATTTGAAGAGATAGAGGGAAGGGGAGCTGAGCTGTGAGCTGGCTCTGGCTGGAGCAGGCCCTCCTCTGGGCGGCCTCACTCCTCGCCCTGGGACTGGCTGTCCGGCGGGCGCGCTTCCTCTACCGCCTGGTGCGGCTCGGCCGCCCGGAGTTGCGGTTGCGAACAGACCGGCTCGGCGAGCGGCTCTGGTATCTCCTCAGGTATGTCCTGATCCACCGGCGGCTCTTCCGCGAGCCGGGGATCGGGCTCGCCCACCTGACCTTCTTCTGGGGGTTCATCCTCTACGGGGTGGGCTTCGCCTGGCTGCTGGCGAAGACGCTGATACCGGCACTGCCCCTGCCGGGGCCGGAGGGGGTCGGCCCGGCGGTCCTCATCCTCGAGGTCTTCGCCGTCCTGGCCCTGCTCGGGCTGGCGGGCGCCGCCTACCGGCGATATTTTGCCCCGCCGCCCCACCTGCCCCGGGCACCAGAGGCGGTGATCATCCTGATCCCGGTCGGGCTATTCTTCCTCGCCTTCCTCTCCTTCGAGGGCTTCTCCCTCGCTGTTAGAGGGGGTTCTGAGTTAGCGCTAACGCCTCCCCTCGGCTCGGCGATCGCCCGGCTCGCCCGGGGGCTGCCCACCGGGCTAGCCGAGGGCCTAGCGAGGCTCTTCCGGGGGCTCTACCTGCTGATCGGGCTCGGCTTCCTCGCCTACATCCCCTACTCCAAGCACCTCCACCTCCTGGCCAGCCCCTTCAGCGTCCTCTTCCGGGCGCGGGGGCCTAAAGGGGCCCTCCCCCGCCCCCCAGAGGAGGATGAGGAGGGCGGCGGGGCGGCCCGGCTGGAGGAGTTCACCTGGCGGGAGCTCCTCAACGGTTTTGCCTGCGCGGAGTGCGGCCGGTGCGACCGCGCCTGTCCCGCGCTGGCGAGCGGGCTCCCTCTCTCGCCGCAGAGGCTCATCCGGACGCTTAAGGAGCAGCTCTTCGAGCTCGGACCGGGGCTCCTCGCCAGCGCTGGCACCAGCAACAGCAAGCCTTCCCGCCCGCTGGTGGGGGAAGCGATCACCCCGGAGGAGCTTTGGGCCTGCATGGCCTGCCTCGCCTGCATGGAGGAGTGCCCTGTGCTGAACGAGCACCTCCCCTTGATCGTCCGGATGCGGCGCCACCTCGTCTACCAGGGGGAGATAGACCGGGGGCTCAGCGCGGCCCTGATGAACCTCTCCCGCTACGGCAACTCCTTCGGTCGCTCGGAGCGGGCGCGGGGGGAGTGGACGAAAGGGCTGGACTTCGAGGTGAAGGACATCCGCGAGGAGCCCGCGGAGTTCCTCTGGTTCGTCGGGGATTTCGCCTCCTACGACCCGGCCCTCCAGGAGCTGACCCGCACCGCTGCGCGGGTCTTCCACCGCGTGGGCCTCGACTTCGGGATCCTCTACGATAGCGAGCGGAACGCCGGCGGGGACGTGCGCCGCGTCGGCGAGGAGGGGCTCTTCGAGATGTTGGTGGAGGAGAACATCGCCACGATGAGGGAGTGCCGGTTCGCCAAGATCATCACCACCGATCCCCACTCCTACCATACGTTGAAGAACGAATATCCCGAGTATGGCGGCCGATGGGAGGTCCTCCACTACACTGAGGTCCTCGACCAGCTCATCCGCGAGGGGCGGCTGAAGTTCGCCCGCTCGCTCACCTACCGGGTCGCCTACCACGATCCCTGCTACCTCGGGCGCTACAACGGGGTCTATGAGCCGCCGCGGCGGGTCCTGCGGGCCCTGGGAGTGGAACTAGTCGAGCTGCCCCGCAACCGCGGGAGGAGCTACTGCTGCGGCGCGGGCGGGGGGCGGATTTGGATGGAGGAGCCCCAGGAGCAGAAGACGAAGCTGAAGGAGCGGCCCAGCGAGAGCCGGATCCGCGAGGCGCTCTCCCTGGGGGTGGACTACCTCGTCGTCGCCTGTCCCAAAGACGTGTCGATGTTCCGCGATGCGGTCAAGACCACCGACAGCGAGGGCCGGATCGCCGTCAAGGAGCTGCTCGAGCTGGTCGAGGAGGCTTTACGGTAAATCAATTAATTATAATTCCGAGGAGGAGCCATATGGGACAAGGGCAAGAGCTGGAGAAGACCCTGGAGGAGTTCAAGGCCTACGTGCGCGAGATGGGCAAGCTCAATGCGGCCGCGGCCCTGCTCCAGTGGGACCAGCAGACCTACATCCCCAAGAAGGGCCACGAGGGCCGCGCCGAGGTGCTCGGGAAGCTCTCGAAGATGGCCTTCGAGATGCTGGTCTCACCCAAGATGGCCGAGTTCATCGACAGGCTCGACCGGCCCGAGGTGAAGGAGGGCCTGAGCGAGCAAGACCGGGCGATGGTCCGCGTCCTCGCGAGGGAGCACCGCCGCCGCAAGGCCATCCCACCTGACCTGTATGAGCAGTTCGTCATCACCACTTCCAAGGCCCAGGTGGTCTGGCAGGAGGCCAAGGGGAAGGCCGACTTCGAGCTCTTCCGGCCCCACCTGGAGAAGATCGTGGAGTTCGTCCGCCAGTTCGCCGAGCTGCTCGGCTACGAGGAGAACCCTTACGATGCCCTGCTCGAGGAGTTCGAGCCGGGTATGACCGCCCGCAAGCTGGAGGGGATCATCGCCCGCCTGCGGGAGCAGCTCCTCCCCTTCTTCCGGCGGCTCATGGAGGAGGGCCAGCGGCCCCGGACGGACTTCCTCGAGGGGAAGTTCCCCATCGAGCGCCAGCGGGAGCTGACCCTACGAGCCCTGAGGGCGATGGGCTATGACTTTGAGGCCGGCCGGCAGGACACCTCACCTCATCCGTTCACCACCGCGATCGGGCCGAACGACGTGCGGATCACCACCCGGTTCCTCGAGGATGACCCCCTCTCGGCGCTCTTCAGCTCAATCCACGAGGGCGGGCACGCCCTCTACGACCAGGGGCTCGCACCGGAGCTGCGCTGGACGGGGCTCGACGGGGGCGCTTCGATGGGGCTCCATGAGTCCCAGTCGCGCCTGTGGGAGAACCTCGTCGGGCGGAGCCGCCCCTTCTGGGAGTTCTTCTACCCGCAGCTCGTGGAGCTCTTTCCTCAGTTCAAGGGGGTCCCCCTGGAGGACTTCTACCGCGCGGTCAACCTGGTCGAGCCCTCCTTCATCCGGGTCGAGGCCGACGAGGTGACCTACAACTTCCACATCATGCTGCGGTTCGAGCTGGAGGAGGGGCTGCTCAATCGGCGGATCGAGGCGAAGGACCTCCCGGAGCTGTGGAACGAGCTGATGGAAAGATACCTCGGGATCGTCCCCCCGGACGATGCCAAGGGCGTCCTGCAGGACATCCACTGGTCCCTGGGGTATTTCGGGTATTTCCCCTCCTACATGCTCGGGAACCTGTATGCCGCCCAGATCTTCGCCGCGGCCAAGCGGGAGCTGCCCGACCTGGAGGAGCGGATCGCCCGCGGGGAGCTCCTCCCCCTGCGGGAGTGGCTCAAGGAGGAGATCCACCGCTATGGGCGGATCTACGAGCCGGAGGAATTATTGGAGAAGGTGACCGGCGAGGGCCCGAACCCCCAGCACTTCATGGACTACATCACCGAGAAGTTCAGCGAGGTTTATAAACTCATCTAGTCTAGTCTAACGCGATGTGCAAGTTTCTAATGAGCCAACAATTTGTCGAACTGCAGCGGTTCCCCTCCTCGTTGCACGTTGAGATAGACAGCCACCGTGTGGCTGAGCACCTTGCGATAGATGCGGCTCAGCAGGTGCCACAGGTCTCGGGCCCAGGTCCGCTTCGCCCTATAGCGCTCCACCAGCTGTCCGATCACCGTCTCGATCCTCCTCCGCTTCCGGGTGAGCCACCTACTCCATCTCCCGGGGTCCTGCACCTGCCCCTTGGGAGGGGCCAGCAAGACCAAACCCCGTTCCCTCAGCTCCCGTGTGAGATCGGGAGCCCAGTAGTTGCGGTCCCCCATCA
>CAZCTZ010000093.1:0-4953 GCA_964501855.1 uncultured Thermotogae bacterium | reverse complement strand
ACCGGTGAACCCCGCCAGGCCCGGAAGGGAGCAACGGTAAGCCGGTCCCTGCGGGCGCTAGGGGATCACTTGGCTGGAGCTGGCTGTCCGGGAAGCGCTCGCCTCGCGGCTTCGAGGGGGCCATGCACAGGCTTTTATATTGCTATACGCGCCCGCATATAGCGCGGAAGACTTGGTTGTCCGTTTTTGGCAGTTGGGGATGTCCGGCCGGGCGGGTGTCATCTTTGATTTTTTTGGCTTTTTGACTTTTAGCCCTTTAAAGTGGTATGCTTGATCGACTAAAAGCCAAAGGGAAGGAGAAGGATGAAAAAACTGATAAGCATACCTGGTTTTGTCGTCCTCTGTCTCGCCGCTGCGGGGTTTATAACCCTGGCCTTCTTCATCGGGACGTGGACGGGGAGCTCGGGGAAGGTCCCGATCATGGGCGCGTTCGTGACGGTCCCCGAGGCCATAACGGGGACGGCCAGCAATTTAGAATACAAGATAAGTGTGCCCGATACCGAGGTGGGCCTCTCGGGTGTGACCGTGAGCTTCTCCTCGACCAACCGATATGTCTCCTTCGATCCCTCCAGCGGCTCCGTGACCACGGACTCCGAGGGTCTAGCGAAGATAGGGGTGGCAGTGACGGCGGATGCGCCGTCATGGACGAGAGCGGCCGAGATAGCAGCGGAATTCACCGTTGAAAACGTGAGCATCACGGACAAGACGGCGCGGATCCCCATAAGAGCGGGCGCGGGCCGCTAAAACCCCCGCAGGAAGTCCAGGATCTGGGCCACCACCGGGGGCTCAAGCTCCCCTCCCTCCTGGGCCGCGGCCAGTATGTCGTCCCAATCCACCAGGCTGTAGAGCTCGATCCCGCGGGCATGGAGGGTCTCGCGGGCGCGGCGGAGGCCGGCCTGCTCCGAGTAATACTCGAAGACGGTCAGGCAGTGCTCCAGGATGCCGCCGGCGCGGGCGATCCCCTCCGCGAACCGGAGCTTGCTCCCGCCGTCGGTGACCAGGTCCTCGACCAGCAGGACGTGTTGACCCGGCTCCAGCACGCCCTCGATCTGGGCACTCCGACCGTGGCCCTTCGGCTCCTTCCGCACGTAGATCATGGGCTTCCCCAGCCTCTCAGCGAGCAGCGCCGCGAAGGGTATCCCGGCCGTCTCGCCCCCGGCGACCACTTCCACGCTCTCGAGCCCGATCTCCTGCCGCACGATGCGGGCGAACTGCTCGGTTATCCTGTCGCGCACCTCGGGAAAGGAGATCAGCCGGCGGCAATCGACATAGACCGGCGACCGGCGACCGGAGACGAGCTCGAACTTCCTCTCAGGGTCGAACAGCACCGCGCCGAGGCGCAGCAGCTCGCGGGCTAGCTCCCTTCGTTCCCCTGGGGAGATGACGCTCACCCTCCTCCCTTAGCGCTGGAGGAAGCCATCTTCAAAGTGGCCCCACTCCGGCGGCACCTGGATCTCAGGGTGGTGGTAGACCAGCTCGCCGCCCACGATCGTCATCACCGGCCAGCCCCGCAGCTCATAGTCAGCGAAGGGCGACCAGCCGCACTTCGTCGCGAGCTCATCCTCATCCACGCACCTTGTAAGGTCGAGATCGACGATCGTGAAGTCGGCTCGATAGCCCACCTCGATCCGCCCGCGGCGCTCCAGCTCGAACCGCCTCGCGGGGTTGGTCGAGAACAGCTCGACCAGCCGCCGGAGTTGCAACTTCCCGCGGTTTGTCGCATCGAGCAGCAGCGGGAGGGTGGTCTCCACCCCTGGCAGCCCCGCAGGCGCTAGGGTGAACTCCCGTTCCTTCTCCTCCAGGGTGTGCGGGGCGTGGTCGCTGGCGACCATGTCGATTAGGCCCTCCTGGAGGGCCTCCCATAGGAGGCCCCGGTCGGACTCGCGTGCCAACGGGGGGTTCACCTTGAGCCGGGCCCCCTCCCGCGCGAGGTCCTCCTCGGTGAGGAAGAGGTAGTGGGGGCAGGTCTCGGCGGTCAGGTCGACGTCCCCCTTGGCCTGCTCGATCAGCCGGACCCCCTCCCCGGTGGACACGTGTGCCAGGTGGAGCTTGAAGCCATACCGGACGGCTAAGTCGATGATCCGCTCGAAGTCGCGCGCCTCCGAGCTCGCGGTCGTGGTCCTACTCCCTCCTCCGTCGCGCTGGGCGTGGACCGAGAGGACCTTCCCGGTGAGAGCAACCCCCTGGAGGATCTCCTTGAGCGCCCCCGGGTCGGTCACGGTCAGCCCGCCGGTGGTCTGCCCGAGGTAGAGCTTGAATGCCTGGACCTCCTCCGCGAGGAGGGGGATCAGCTCGATGTTCTCCTCGATCAGCCCGCCGTAGAGGCCGAAGTCCACCAGGGAGCGCTCGGCCAGCTCGCGCTTCCGGCGGGCCGCCGCGGGTGTGAGCGTCGGCGGGTCGGTGTTGGGCATCTCCAGCACCATCGTCACCCCGCCCTTGACCGCCGCCCGCCCGCCGCTCTGCCAGTCCTCCTTGTAGGCCTCGGCGAAGTCGCGAAAGTGGACGTGGACGTCGATCATCCCCGGGAGGATCACCAGCCCGGAGCAGTCGAGCGCCTCCCCGGGCAGCTCCTCCCCGAGCTCGACGATCCGTCCGTAATCGTCGAAGCCCACGTCCAGCCGGCGCAGCTCGCCGTCGGTGAAGACTAGACCCCCAGAGAGGACCCTCATGATCGCCATTGTAAATTATAATAGGCCTTCCGCGCTTTGCAACCTCCCCCAGGCGGGGCTAAACTGGACTCAAGCTCAATATAAGATGGAGCTCTCTCAGCAGCAACGCCAACAGCACCATCACCACCAGCCGGTCCTGCTCGAGGAGGTGCTCCGGCTGATCGCGCCTAGGCCCGATGGGGTCTACCTCGACGCCACGGTGGGCACCGGCGGCCACGCCGAGGAGATCGCCCGGCGGCTCGAGCCAGGGAGAGGGCTGCTCATCGGGCTCGACTGGGACGAGGAGGCCCTGGCGGTGGCCCGTGCGCGGCTGGCCCCCCTTGGCGAGCGGGTCAAGCTGGTCAAGGCGAACTTCCGCGAGCTGGAGCAGGTCCTGGACGAGCTGGAAATCCCCGAGGTTGACGGTGCCCTCTTCGACCTGGGAGTCTCCTCGCTGCAGCTCGACCGGCCGGAGCGGGGCTTCAGCTTCCGGTTCGACGGCCCGCTCGACATGCGGATGGACCGGGAGGACCCCGACGCCAAGACGGCGGCCGAGCTGGTCAACACCGCTCCCTTCGAGGAGCTCTGCCGGATCCTGCGGGAATATGGTGAGGAGCGCTGGGCCGCGCGGATCGCCGCCGCGATCGTCCAGGCGAGGGAGCGAGAGCCGATCAGGACGACCCGCCAGTTGGTCGAGCTGGTCGACAGGGCGATCCCCGCTTCGGCCCGCCGCCGGATGCGGATCCACCCGGCGACGCGGACCTTCCAAGCGTTGCGGATCGTAGTGAACGACGAGCTGGGGAACCTGCAAGCCGGGCTGGAGGCGGCCTTCCGGCGGCTCCGCCGCGGCGGCGTCCTGGTGGTGATCTCCTTCCACTCCCTGGAGGACCGGATCGTGAAGCGCCTCTTCCGCGAGAAGGCCGGCAAGCGAGTCCAGCCGCTCGGGCTGCCACCCCCTCCGCCTGGCCCGGGGGCCAAGCCCCCAAGGGAGGCCGAAGCCGAGCTGCTCGTCAAGCTGGTCCGCCCCTCCCCCGAGGAGGTCGCCCGCAACCCCCGTGCGCGGAGCGCCAAGCTGCGCGCGCTGCGAAAGGTCGTCTAATTCTTGCCCCGGGTTTACTCCTGTCCTTTCCTGGAAGGCCCTGGCGGGACTAAGCTCGGGTGAGATGGCAAGGGCAAGGAAGGCCCTAGGCGAGCTCTCCCTCTCCTTCCCTCAGCCGCGCCGACGGCTGGGACCGAGTTCGGGCTCGGGTTCGGGTTCGAAAGGGCTGCACTTGCAGTTAGGGTTGGAAGGCCGCCTTCTGGTCGGGTCCCGAGCCGGAGCCGGGACGGGTGTGAGCTCGCGCTGGCCGGCCCGCGCGGCGATGATCGCGAGCCTGATCGGGCTTGCGGCCCTGGCCATGCTCTACCTCTGGCAGGGGTGGGAGCTCGCCCACCTCCAGGCCCAGCTCGCCGCCCGGGAGGCGCTCGTCCAGGAGCTGGAGGCCCAGGTCGATCTTTTGCACCTCCAGGTCGAGCAGGCCTTCTCGCTCAAGCGGGTCGAGCTTTTGGCTAAGACGCTCCTGGGGATGGTCGAGCCCGAGCTGAGCGAGATGCGGGTCATCCACCTGCCCAAAGAGCCCTAGGAGAGATGATCGAGATGTGGCTCATCCGGAAGCGAGCGACCATCGGGGTGGGGCTCATCTTCCTCCTTTTGCTGGGTGTCTTCGGCCGGCTCATCCAGCTCCAGGTGGTCGAGCACGAGCGTTGGCTGGCCCAAGCCGCCGGGGCCCAGGAGCGCATCCTGGTGCAGCAGCATCCCCGCGGGAGGATCTACGACCGCAATGGGGTGCTCCTCGCCGCGGACGTCCTGACCCGCTCGATCGCGCTCGACACCTACCACCTGGAGGAGCCCGAGGCGCTCCTCTCGATCCTCTCACGCCACCTCGGCCTCTCCCGGGAGTCCCTCCGGGAGAAATTCCAGCGGAAGACCTACTTCACCTGGATCAAGCGCAAGGTGGACCTGGCCACCGCCGAGAAGATCCGGCAGGAGATGGAGGAGGCCGGCGCACGGGGGCTGATCTTCATCGAGGAGTGGCAGCGGGTCTACCCCCAGGGGGAGCTCGCCTCGAACGTCCTCGGCTTTGCGGGGATCGACGGCCAGGGGCTCGAGGGGATGGAGCTGGCCTGCGATCCCCTGCTGAGGGGGGAGCCGACCGAGCTCAAGCTGGTGCGAGCTGGCGATGGGACGGTGATCGCCCGGCGGGTCCTGCGGCCCGGCCGGCCGGGCTATGACCTGGTGCTCACCCTCGATGCGCGGATCCAGCAC
>CAZCTZ010000092.1:0-4954 GCA_964501855.1 uncultured Thermotogae bacterium | reverse complement strand
GATGGGGATAGGCGGCATGGGGCTTTTGGTGAGGGGGTTTTTGACCTCCACCCGGCCATCGAGCTCTATGGGGACCTCGCCGGTCTTGGTAGCGCTGATCGCGAAGCAGACCCACCAGCTCTCACCGAGCCGGAGCTCAGCCCGGCTCCACTTCAGGATCAGGCCGACCCCATCAGGGGGTTCGAGCCTCACCGGCTGCTCGCAGGGGCCGGCGCCGCTGGATGGTGCAGCCTCATCGAAGATGATATAATCGGGCAGCCTCTCGACCAGGGTGAGGTCCACCCCGGCCAGGCCCTCGATCTCCCTCAATCTTCGCGCCAGGTAGTCGATGAAGAACGCCGGCGAGGGGAAGAACTCCACCCCCTCGACCCTTTCGATCTTCGCGGGGAAGGCCTGGCCGGTCGGCAGGCCATGCCCAGTGCCCACCCCGACGACAAAGGTCGCGATGCCCCTCCTCACCGCCTCTGCCAGCTCCTCCTCCGGCTCATGACCATGGGTGCACATCCCATCGGTGAGCATGAGGATCACCCTGATCACACATGGCCGGCCCTGGGCGGCGGATATTCCGCCTCTGCCTCCGCCTCCGGGCCCACTCCCGCTGAGGCTGAGCGCGAGCAGCGAGAGGGCCTGCGCGACCCCGGCGTCGCAGGCCGTCTTGCCTCCCGCGATCAGCCCCTCGATCGTCTGGAGGAGCTCCCCCTTGGTCGCCGCGGTGGCCGGAGTCAGCCACATATCGGTGCGAGCAGCGTCGGCGAACGAGACCAGCCCGATGCGGTCCTCAGGGCCGAGCAGCTCCAAGACCTGGGCGACGGCCGCCCTCACCCGGCCGAGGTCGATGGTCGCCGAGCGGTCGACGACGAAGACGAAGTCCAAGGGGAGCCTCCCCTGGCTCGTCGGGTTGCCCTTGACCGTGAGGGTGACTATCGCCTTATCCGGGAAGCCATAGCCCTTAGGATAGATCCGTCCCGGCTGGACCGACTTGGTGACGGCGATGCAGCTCCCGGAAGTGGCCACGGTCCGGGTGCTCAGCCCATCCCTATCCCTATCCTTATCCTTATCCCCGTCTCCGCCTCCGGCGGTGCTGACGTCGGCGCCGGCGGTAGCGGTAGTAGTGAGAAGAGTAGTAGCAGAGGCGCCCTGCTCTGCCATAAGCGAGGGCAAGCCGGAGGAGGCGGGGCTAGGGCTAGATACCCCTGACTCATTGAGGGAAAGGAAGAGGAGCCCCAAGATGATCAGCCCGGCAAGCTTCAGTCCCAACCTCATGGCGCTCTCCCTCACCTCGCTCGCTATCTCAGCCTCAGCCCCAGCCTGAGCCTGAACTTGGCCCTGAGCCCGGCGAGGAGGGCCCTGCGGCTCCACAGCCAGGCGAGCCCGGGGAAGAGGAGGAGCGAGCCCGCCCCTCCGAGGAGGGCCCCGCTCCAGCCGCCGCCCAGCCCCAAGCCCAGGAAGCCCACCGCGGGGTCCTCGAAGCTCCCGTCGCCGCGGCCCAGGAGCACCGTCACGTCGTTAGAGCCGAAGTTGGCCACCGCGAGATCCAGGTCGCCGTCGCCATCGAGGTCATCCGCGATAAGGTCGCTGGGCTTCTCCCCGACGGCGAAGAGCCGCTGCTCCTCGAAGGTGCCGTCGCCCTTGCCGAGCAGGATCGAGACGTCGTTGGAGCTGTAGTTGGCCACCGCGAGGTCGATGGTCCCGTCGCCGTCGAAATCGGCCCCGGTTAGGGCCCGCGGGGACTCGCCCACCGTGGCTGACTCGCCCCTCTGGAAGGTCCCATCGCATCCACCGATGAAGATCACCACGGCACCCCGGTCGGAGTCGGCCACCGCGATATCGTTCTTCCCGTCGCTGTTGAAGTCCGCGATCGCCACCTCACGTGGGTGGCTGAGCCCGCTCAGCTTGGTCTTCAGGGTGAAGGTGCCGTCGCCGCTCCCGAGTAGAACTGCTACGTCGTTGGAGTTGAGGTTCGCTACGGCAAGGTCGAGCTTCCCATCGCAGTCAAGATCCCCCAGGGCCAGCCCCTCGGGGGAGTCGCCTGTCCTCTCGGTATTCATCGCCTCCTCGAAGGTGCCATCGCCCCTGCCGAGCAAGATCGAGACGTCGTTGGAGCCGGAATTGGCCACCGCGAGGTCCAGATCGCCGTCGCCGTCTATGTCACCGGCGTCGATGTCCATCGGGTTGCTGCCCACGGGGAGCTCCCCTCGGAGGAGGAAGCCGCCCTTCCCATCGCCTATCGCGATGGAGACGTTGTTCGCAGCGGCGTTGGCCACCGCCAGGTCGAGCTGCCCGTCCCTGTCGAGGTCCGCTGCGACGAGTGCGCTGGGGCTCGAGCCCACGCTGACCGTCCGGGCGAGGGCGAACTTCCCCTCGCCTGCGCCGAGGAGGACCGCGACGTCGTTTGAGCCCTGATTAGCGGTGGCGAGGTCCACCTTGCCATCGTTATCGAAGTCCCCGGAGGCGATCCCCGTCGGCTCTCGACCGACGCTGGGGGCCTTGCTCGGCGGCGGTGGCGGGGTGGGTGCCGGTGCTGGAGCTGGAGCCGGAGCAGGCGCGGGTGCAGGGCTCACCTCGATCTCCTTGCAGGTGGAGCTCTCAGCCCCCCTGTCATCCTTCACGGTGAGGCAGACCTCATACTTGTTCTCCTTGGTGTAGGCGTGCTTTGTCACCTTCCCGGTCCCGGTGGTCCCGTCCCCGAAGTCCCAGCTGTATTCGACGATCTCCCCGTCGGGATCGTAGGAAGCGGAGGCGTCGAAGGTCACCTCCTCGCTCACCTGGGGCTCCTGAGGCGTCCAGGTGAATTCGGCCACCGGGGGCTGGTTCGGCGGGGGTATCACGAGCGGCGAGAACCGACCTGCGCCGATCCCCAGGAGGATGGTCACGTCGTTGGTGAGCTCGTTGGCCACCGCCAGGTCGGGATACCGATCGCGCTCAGCGTCGAAGTCCCCTGAGGCGATCGCCACCGGCCGATCGCCCACGGCGAACTTGCCCGCTACCGCCTCGAACTCGCCCTCAGCTCGTCCGGAGAGGACCCAGACGTCGTTAGCCAGCGCGTTCGCCACCGCGATATCTAGCCTGCAATCCCGGTTGAAGTCCCGCACCACCAGGGCTGAGGGGGCCTGATCGACCCGGTATCTCTTGTGAACCGTGAACTTGCCGGTCCCATCCCCGAAGAGGGTCCACACGTCGTTGGTGTCGGAGTTGGCCACGGCGAGGTCGAGGATGTTGTCGTGGTTGAAGTCGCCCACCCCCAGGTCTAGCGGCCGCTTTCCGACGGTGAAGCAGGTTAGCTCCTCCTCCAGGTATTTGGCGTCACCGGTGCCGAGCAGGACGCAGACCTCATCCGAGCCGGAGCAGGCTACAGCCAGGTCGAGCTTCCCATCACGGTTGAAGTCGCCGACAGCTAGGGCGACGGGGGTGACGTGGACCTTGAAGAACTTCAGCTTGGTGCCGTCGATCACGGTGATGTCATCCGAGCCGGAGTTGGCCACCACCAGCTCCAGCTTGCCATCGCGGTCGAGATCGGCCATGGTGATCGCGCTGGGGCAGTCGCCGGCCTGGTAGCGCTTGTCGATCTTGAAGCCGCCCTTGCCGTCGCCTTTATAGGTGAAGACGTTGCGGTAGACTACCTTGGTGGTCACCTCGCCGTCCTTTGTGGTGGTGGTCACCACCTCGGTCAGGCCGCAGGCGGCCAGGGCTAAGTCCACCTTCCCATCGTTGTGAAGGTCGCCGACGGCGATCGCCATGGGGATGATCGGCCTGTAGGCATCATACTTTACCGCGTCCACCTTGGGCTCGCACTTCCCGCCCTTGCAGATCAGGATGGTGATATCGTTGGAAAGCTCGTTCGCTACGGCTATGTCATCCCAGCCGTCACGGTCGAAGTCCCCGACGGCGAGCGAGCGGGGGTGGTCGCCCACCGGGATGCCGGCCCGCTCGCCGAAGGCCTGTGCAGGGGCGAAGACGAACAACCCCAGACCCAGAAGGGCAAGAAGGGCCATCCTCATTGAGCTGTGCATCGTGACCTCCTTTTCCAGATGATACCGCTCAAACAGCCGGGCCTCCTTCCTACACCGGCTATTCTACCGGAGTTTCCTGTAGATGTATGTAACCAAGATCACTGTAATAATCTTCGGTTCGGGCCTTTCGGCGGCGTCGAGGTGGGCTCCCACGCCTAGGCCCTTGGGGGATGAAGCGGAATAGGAATAAATAGGGGTTAGCACTTAGCCCACTTAGCCCATCTGGGCCGTCTCGCGGCAGTAATCGTAGCCGCCGGGGAGCTCTTCTTTAGCCTCGAGGTGGCGGAGGACATACTGGCCGCAGTTGCTCCCGATTCGGTTCTCCTCGGGCTCGCCGATGCTCACCAGCACCTCGAAGCCCGCGGCGCGGAGCTCCCGCACGACCTGGTAATCGGCCTCTGGCCGGTAGGGGTCGATGTAGGAGGTAAGGCCACTCTCCTGTGCACGGTGGGTCGGGTTGAGCGGGGTGAGCTTCACCAGGAACTTCTCGGGCGAGAAATAGCGGGCAAGGACCCCGGCATCGAGGGGTGCCTCCTTCGCCAGGGCAAAGTTGAGCGTCACCTTCCGGTCGCCCTCCCCGGGCTCGCAGAACCGCCCGCCGTATTCGGCTATCTGCTGGAAATCCCACTTCCTCGCCGGGATCAACCTGTCCCGCAGCTTTGGGTCGGTAGTGTGGATCGAGAATTGGAGCTGAAACCGCCCGCCGCGGTAGTGCTTGCGCTTGATTTGCAGTAACTCCTCGAAGAAGCCGTCCGCCCCCTGAGGGGCGATGGTGGAGAGCGAGGGCAGAAGCCCCGGGGCATCATAGCGCCCTGGCAACTCGTCCAGCACCTCGAGCACCGCGGGGTTGAAGGCCGGCTCGCCCATCCTGGCGAATTGGATCTTGAACTTCTTCACGGGAATCCGCCCGTCGGGGAACCTCCTCCGCACCAGATAATCAATCT
>CAZCTZ010000091.1:0-4983 GCA_964501855.1 uncultured Thermotogae bacterium | reverse complement strand
CCTTCGATCCGGGCTGGATCGCTTATCTCCTCGCCTGGAATGAGTTCGAGGAGCCCCGGATCAGCGAGATCGACCTGGAATTGTCTGTGGAGCGGGCCCTCCGGATGAAGGTGATCGAATCGGTGGAGCCGCTTCAGGAGGAGGTCAAGGCCGGTCAGAGACTCCACTACACCGTGATCCTCCAGCCTTATCGCGGGACAGGGGAGGCGCTCAAGGGTTCCATCGAGATCCCCGAATGGCTCGGAGGCGAGATCATCTGCCTGACGGCGATGCCGGCTAGCTGGGCCTTCTGGAAATTCGAGGTATCACGCTATGGGGAGGGGCCTTGGGCCCGGCCTAGTTTCTTCCCTTCTAATATCTTTGACCTGGAAGGCCTGATCGAGGCGATCGAGGACGCTCCCACCAATAACCTGTTGATAGTCATGGCTGAGACCCGGTTCGGGGTGGTCGGGATCGATGTCAAATCCGTAGGAGACTTCTTCGTCGATGGCTATCGGAGCTCGGAGAGGTGTGTGAGGGTCTACTGAGCTAGGAGGGCAGCAGATGCCACTATTATGGACTCACTGGGGGCTGCCCATGACTGATGGGCCCATGGCTGATGGCTGGGTGGTCCCCAGTGGGTCTTGATTATTGCCTCTGGTGAGTCTGCGGTATTCTGCCCTATTGTTTGGCCCTGCGCACGAGGAGCTTCCCGCGGTCGACCCCCTCGATGAGGACCTTCTCCCCGCGGTGGACCTCCTGGCCGTCGAGTGAGACGGCCTTCCACAGCTCGCCCTTGACGAAGACCAGCCCCTCGGGTGCCAGATCCTCGCGCACCTCGCCGACCGCGCCGATCATCCCCTCAAGCCCGGTCGCCGGCCGCTTCCGCTGGATCAAGAGCCCCTTGCTGATGACGAAGACGAAGAGCGCGGTCACCAGCCCCGTGGTGACCAGGATGTTCCACCAGGAGAGCTGCATGACCGGGCTTTGGATGTCGAACAGCGTGAATGAGCCCAAGAGGAGCGAGATCACCCCGCCGGTGGTGAGGATCCCGGTGGTGGGCGTGAAGGCGTCCAGGACCATCAGCAGGACGCCGAAGAGGATCAGCGCCAAGCCGGTGAGGTTGACTGGCAGGATCTGGAGGCCCATGAATGCCAAGAGGAGCGAGAGCCCCCCGGCGACCAGCCCGAAGCCGAGCCCCGGGTTGAAGAACTCGTAGATCAGCCCGTAGATGCCGATCATCAACAGGATGTAGACGACGTTGGGATCGGCGAGGTAGTTGAGCAGCCGGTCCTTGAGGGTCATCGGGAGCTCCTGGATGGGGACCTCGCTGAGGTGGAGGGCCCTCCCAGCGGTGAGGAACTCCTCTATCCGCTCTAGCGCGCTCTCGAGGGCGAGCTCGTGGTCGGGGCCTGAGCCCGAGCCGGCCTGGGAGCTCCCTCGGATCGCGCGCAGCACCTCTCGGAGCTCGCGGGCGACCTCCTTGGCCCTCTCGAGGTCCCGCTCGGCGATGGCCGCCTTCATGGCAGCATTTAATTCCACGAGCTTGCCTACCACGCCCTCGTCGAGTGCAGCCCGGCTCCCGGCGAGATCTGGCTCATCTGTTGCTGCTTCTGATTCGAGTTCCTTGAGTTCGGCGAGGAGGGCCTCCACCGCCCAGTGGACCTCCCTCGCCCCGAGGGGGTAGCCCTCCAGCTCCTGGAGCAGCTCATCCAGGCTGTCGGCGATGAGGTCGATCACGCCCTCGCGCAGCGCATCGGTCGAGGTGATCGAGGCGCTCTTGCGGACGGCCTCCTCGGCCCACTCCACGTTCCGCCCGCGCTTCTCCGCGATGCTCCGTGCGAAGGCGGCCGCGTCGTTGGTGATCTTCTCCTCCATGGGGGACTGCTCCTCGGGCGACTCCCCTCCTAGGCCCACGGGGTGGGCCGCGCCGATATTCGTCCCGTGGGCCATCGCCGCCACGTCGGCTGCGAGGGTGATGAAGACCCCCGCGGAGCCGGCGCGCGAGCCCGCGGGGCCCACCCAGACGATCACCGGCACCTCGGAGGCGAAGATCGCCTTGACGATGGCCTCCATCGAGGACATCAGCCCGCCGGGTGTGTCGAGCTGGATGATCACCGCCGCGGCGAGCTCGCGGTTGGCCCGCTCGAGGTTCCTCAGGATGTAGTCCTTGGTGATGGGATTGATGCTCCCCTCCAGCTTGAGGAGGTAGACCGTCCCCGCCCTCGATGAGCCGCTCAGCTGGGGTTGGGGCTGGGTGAGGTCAGGAGCAGAGGTGGCATAGACCGCAAGCTCACAAAAGGGAAGGACGATCACAGGCACGGGCACAGATACAGATGCAGCTAGCAGCAGGAGACAGGCTCTTACCGATCTTGCCATCGGAGGGCTTTTCCTCCAGGGATTTAGATAAAAACTGGTGGAGGTGCGGGGAATCGAACCCCGGTCCGGAAATGCTTCCGCTCGGCTTCTACAAGCTTAGTCCCATGTTTTGGTTTAAGGCCACCGGCTCCCATGGGACAGGATCCGCTGGCCCGAGCCCTCAGGTTTGTCCCCTCCTCCCTCGGGCGGGGAAGAGGGCGAGCCCGCATCAGTCGACGCCCTCCCAGACCCTACGGGCCGAGGCCTGGGGGACGGCCTTCCCTTTAGTTCAGGGAAGGAGCAGCGAAAGCTAGATTGTCGGCACTTATTAGTTTCCCGCTATTTTGAGGAGATAGCGGAAACTCCGCTTGCCGCCTGGCTTCCGCATTCCCGTCGAATCCATTCACCCCCATGTCAAAGAGCCAAGTTTATTATACCAGCTAAGGTGGGAATTGCAACACCGCTTGGTCAGTTACCGGGGAAGTCGGTCGGCTGGAGCTGGACCCCCCGGAGGGACTGGCCCGGCTCGACCGGCAGGCCCGCCTCCCCGAGGAGCTCCTCCAGGTGGAAGAGCACCGGGAGGACCATCTCCGGGGTGGCTTGCGAGCCCATGTGCCCGATGCGGAAGATCCTCCCGTGGAGCTCTTCCAGTCCACCGGCGATCAGGATCCCGCGGCGCTTGAGCCCCGCGATCACCTCCTCCGCGGGGAAGTCCGGCCGGCCAAGAGCGGTGGTCACCGTCGGTGAGGAGTATTCCTCGGGGATGAGAAGCTCAAATCCCAGGTTCCGCAGGCCCTGGCGGAGGAGCCTCGCGATCTTCCGGTGGCGGGCGAACCGCGCCTCGAGCCCCTCATCCAGGATCCGCTCCAGGCTGTGCCTCAGCGCGAGGATGATGCTCACCGGGAGGGTCACTGGGTAGGGGTGCCACTCGGCCCACCGCTCGGCGTAGGCCCGCCAGGTCCGCAGGTTGAGGTACCAGCCGGGGCTCTCCTTGGATCGGATCTCCTCCCAGGCCTCCCGGGAGATGGCCACCAGGGCCAGCCCCGGCGGGGCCTCGAGGGCCTTCTGGGAGGCGCTCACGCAGATGCCCAGGCCCCACTCATCGAAGCGGAGCTCCACCCCGCCGAGGGAGGAGATCGCATCGACCACCAGGATGCGCCCGTGGCGGCGGCAGACCTCGCTCCACTCGCGGACGGGGTTGAGCAGCCCCGTCGAGGTCTCGCAGTGGACGGCGGCGACCACCTTGATCTTGGGGTCGGAGGCCAAGAGCTCCTCCACCTGCTCCGGCGGGATCGGCCGGTCGGGCTCGCCCTCGAGGAGGAGGACGTCCTCCGGTGCGGCGTAAGCCCGGGCGATCTCGAGGAGCCGCCCGCCGAAGAAGCCGCTCCGGAGGACCAGGACCTTCACCTCCGTCTGGCCGCTGAGGCCGAGGAGGCTCCCCAGGGCCGCTTCCAGCCCCGCCGAGCCGCTCCCCGGGATCATGAGGACCTCCTCCTTCGTCTGGAAGACCTCCTTCAGCATCCCCACCGTCTGGTGGTAGAGCTCGAGCCACTCCTTCCCGTAGTGAGGGAGGAGCGGCTGGGCCAGCACCTGGAGCGTCTCGGGCTCGAGCTCGATCGGCCCCGGGATCATCAGCTTGAACCTCTTCTTCACCGTCAGCGCCCCCTTCTTTTCGTTTTTATCTTTTTATCCTTTACACCTTCGCCTGCTCCATGATCACCCGGGCCAGCTTGCGCGGGTGATGCTTGATCGTCGGCTTCCCCTCGAGCTCGACGATATCGAGCAGCTCCGCTCGGATGACCCGCAGGCCGGGGGGCAGCTCCCCCTCCCGCAGGTCGTCGACCACCGGGACGGAGCCCTCGGCTTCGTAGCGGCGGAGGAGCTCCTCGGGGATCGGCTGGCAGTTGACCACGACGTAGTCCAGCTTAGCGATATCCAGGTAGTCGCCGAGCGCCAGGAGGTGGTCCCGCGCGGTGAAGCCGTCGGTCTCACCCGGCTGGGTCATCAAGTTCACGATGAAGAATTTTTTCGCTCTAGCGCGGGCGATCGCCGCTGCGACCCCCTCGACCAGCAGGTTGGGGATGATGCTGGTGAAGAGGCTCCCCGGGCCGAGGACGATCAACTCCGCCCGGTCGAGCTCCTCCAGGACGGGCTCGTAGGCCCCCACCGGCTGCTTGGAGAGGAGCATCCGCTTGATCTTCCGCGGATCGTGGGCGATCTCCTGCTCGCCCCGGAGGAAGCTCCCGTCCTCCAGCTCAGCTACAAGATCGACCCGTTCGAGCGTCGCGGGGAGGACCTGCCCGCGGATGCTCAGGATGTGGCTCATCTCCTCGATCGCCAGGTCGAACCGGCCCAGCCGCTCCTTCAGCCCGGCGATCACCAGGTTCCCCAGGGAGTGGCCGTCGAGGCTCCCCCCGCGGAAGCGGTGCTGGAAGAGCTGAGCGATCCGCGACTCATCGTCCGCCAGGGCGATCAAGCAGTTGCGGATGTCCCCCGGCGGGAGGATGTCCAGCTCCTGGCGGAGGCGGCCCGAGGAGCCCCCGTCGTCCATCACCGCGACGACCGCGGTGATGTTCGCCGTGAACTCCTTCAGCCCGCGCAGGAGGGTCGAGAGGCCCGTCCCTCCCCCTAAAGCTACCACGCTCG
>CAZCTZ010000090.1:0-5072 GCA_964501855.1 uncultured Thermotogae bacterium | reverse complement strand
CCTTCCCTCCCTCTTCTGCTGCGCCAATGCCACAGCGGGCCAAGCTGGTGGGCTCCCCGAGGACGAGATGAAGCGGCGGGTTGGCTATCCACCTACTACCTCAACCTCGGCGATTTAGCCCCCTTATTTTTGATGAAAGTATAGCCCACCCTTGCGAGGGGAGGCAAACAGCGCGGTCTCCCACTAACGAGGCGTTGGCAAGCGAAACCTCAAGCTAGCCGAAGCTAACCGAGGCGGAGGGCGAGCAGGGGGACGAGCATCTCCTCCCGGGAGAGCCCGCCGTGGTAGCCCCTGAGGAGCGGCCCCTCATAGGGGTAGAAGATGAAGCCCCGCGAGCGGGCGAGCAGCAGGAGGTCGCCGATCCGCGGGAGGAACCCCTCCGGCATCGCCCCCTCCGGGCCGAAGAGCCCCCCGGCGAGCGCCTCGCTCGACTCCACCACGACGAGCTTCTCCTGGAACCTCCGCCCCTGCAGGTAGCGCTTGATCGGGCCGAGCTCCCCCTGGCGCAGGTGGAGGTAGCTCGCGCGGAAGTCCCCCGTCGGCGGCAGGAGCAGGCTCCGGCGCAGCTTGGGATACCTAGTGATGCGGAAGGCATCCTCAGGTCGGACCTCGACCTGGCCGTGGTCCGCGCAGATCAGCACCAGCGTGCCCCTCGCGGCCTTCGGGCTGAGCCTGGCGAAGAACTCCCGCTCCAGGGAGTAGGCGAGCTGGCGGACCTCGGCTTCCAGCTCCTCCTGGGCAGGTCCCCACAGGTGGCCGATGGTGTCGACCGCATCCCAGTAGGCGCCGATCAGGAGCCGCTCCTCCGGGTAGAGCTCGAGCAGCTTGCGCAACTGGACGCACATGTCCGAGGAGGCCGCAAAGGGCACCTCCTCGGCGCCGCGGTAGAGCAGCCGCGAGAAGCCGCTCCCGCGGAAGATCACCCTGATCAGTGCGAGCGAGCGGACCCCACGGGGCGCGAGCCGCTCATAGATCGTCCTGAAGGTGAAGAGCCTTCTCAGGCTAAGCCCCATCTCCAGGAGCGTATCGGGCCGGCGGAGGCCCTCGGGCGATAGGCGGAGCATGTTCGCCACCAGGCCGAGCTCCCGCAGGTAGAGCCGGTAGCCGAGCAGGCCGTGCTCCTCCGGGGCGAGCGCGCTGGCCAGCGTCGCCAGGGCCGACGTGGTGGTCGAGGGGAAGACCGAGGTGAGCTGGGCGAGCTTCCCCTCCTGGGCGAGCCGGCGGAAGATCAAACTCTTGTCCTCGAGCAGCGGGAGGAACCGCTCCCAGCCCAAGGAATCAACAACTAAGAGGACCACCTTCCGCACGCCATCCAGCTCGGGGAGCAGCCCCCGGGGGAGCGGCGGGTGCGGAGCTCGCCCGCCGAACAGCTCGAGCACCGTAGCGGCGAGGTTCACCAGCGAGCGCTCCTCATACGCCGGGAGGACGAACTCCTTGTCTTGAAGCTCGGCTAGTTCCGCCGGCAGCTTCGCCATCAGGGCGGCCTCACTTTCACCTTCACTTGAAGAGGGCGAAGGCCACGATGAACGCCGCGAAGACCAACGAGACCATCGACATCAGCTTGAGCAGGATGTTGAGGCTCGGCCCGGAGGTGTCCTTCAAGGGGTCCCCGACGGTGTCGCCGGTCACGCTCGCCTTGTGCGCCGAGGAGCCCTTCCCGCCATAGGCGCCGCCCTCGATGTATTTCTTGGCGTTGTCCCAGGCGCCGCCGGCGTTGGCCATCATCACCGCCAGCGCGAAGCCCGAGATGAGCGCCCCGATGAGCAGCCCGACCAGGGCCTCCACCCCGAGCAGGATCCCGACCCCAATAGGGGCGATGATCGCCATCATCGCGGGGAGGATCATCTCCCGCTGGGCCGCCCGGGTGACGATGCTCACCGCGCGGGCGGAGTCCGGCTCGGCCTTGCCCTCGAGCAGCCCGGGTATCTCGCGGAACTGCCGGCGGACCTCCAGGACGATCTTCGAGGCCGCCCGCCCGACGGCGCTCAGGGTGAGCGAGCAGAAGAAGAACGGCAGGACCGCGCCGATGAAGAGCCCGATCACCACCAGCGGGTTCTCCATGCTCAAGTTGAAGTGCTGGTGGAGGAAGGCCTGCTGGAGCTGCTCCGGCAGCCGCTCGAACAGCTGGAGCTTCTGCAGCGCGGTCATCCCCGCGAAGCCCTCCGGGAGGAGCCCATGCGTTCGGAGGAACTCGGCGAACGCCGGGGTGTTGCAGATGAACTTGAGCACCTCCTCCTTGAAGGCCGAGATCAGCGCCAGCGCGGTGAGCGCCGCCGAGCCGATCGCGAAGCCCTTCCCCGTGGCTGCGGTGGTGTTCCCCAGGGCGTCGAGCGCGCTCGCCCGCTCGCGGACGATCGGCGGCAGCCCGGCCATCTCCGCGTTCCCCGCGGCGTTGTCAGCCACCGGGCCGTAGGAGTCGGTCGCCAGGGTGATCCCCAGGGTGGAGAGCATCCCAATCGCGGCCACCCCGATCCCGTAGAGCCCAAGGTGCACGTCCTCGAAGCCATAGGCCGAGAAGTAGGCGGCGAAGGTCGCGCCGGCGACCGCCAGCACCGGGATGACGGTCGAGAGCATCCCCACCGACAGGCCGGAGATGACGACGGTGGCCTCGCCGGTCTCGGCCTGGGAGGCGATCAGCCGCGTCGGCCAGTAGCGCTCCGAAGTGAAATACTCCGTGGAGTAGCCGATCACCAGCCCGGCGACCAGGCCGGAGAGGACCGAGCCGTAGAGCCCGATATACTCCGGGCCCAGGGTCGCACGGATCACGAAGTAGGCCCCCAGTGCGACCAAGCCCGCGCTGATGTAGATCCCCGTGCGGATCGCCCGCAGGAGGACCGCCTGGTCGGCCTTCTCCCCCGCGCGGACGAAGAAGGTCCCCACGATCGAGGCGACCAGCCCGACGGCGGCCATCATCAGTGGGAGGGTGATCGACTCCAGGCCGAGGCCCCGCCCCGCGAGCGCCGCCGCGCCGAGGGCCATCGTGGCCACGATCGAGCCGACGTAGGACTCATAGAGGTCAGCGCCCATCCCCGCGACGTCTCCGACGTTGTCCCCGACGTTGTCCGCGATCGCCGCCGGGTTGCGGGGGTCGTCCTCGGGGATGCCTGCCTCGATCTTCCCCACGATGTCCGCGCCGACGTCGGCCGCCTTGGTGTAGATCCCACCCCCAACCCTAGCGAACAAGGCCACCGAGCTGGCCCCCAGCTCGAAGGTGACCATCGTCGAGGCGATCGTCCGGATCTTCTCCACGGTCTCCAGGTCCCGGTAGAGCCAGTTGAGGACGAAATACCAGATGGAGAGGTCCAAGAGGCCGAAGCCGACCACCATCAGCCCCATGACGACCCCGCTGGAGAAGGCGATCCTAAGGCCGCCGTTGAGGCTCTCCCGGCAGGCGTTGGCCGTCCGCGCGGAGGAGTGGGTCGCCACCACCATCCCGACGAAGCCCGATAGCCCCGAGAAGAAGCCCCCCGTGAGGAAGGCGAACGGCACCGGCAGGGCCAGATAGCCGTGGATGGCCATCACCCCGAGGATGGCAGCCATGCCCAGGAGGAAGAGCCCCAGGACGAGATACTGCCGCTTGAGGTAGGCCCAGGCGCCCTGGCGGATGATCCTGGCGATCTGCTGCATCCGCTCGGTGCCCTCGCTCTTGCGGAGGATCATCAGCACGAGATACCCCGCGAAGGCCAGCGCGACGATCGAGCTCACCGGCGCGATCCAGATGAGGTTCAGCCGCGAGGGGGCGTCACCTTGAGGTGAGGGTGAGGGCGCGCCTCCCAAGATGAAGAGGAAGGCCAGCGAGCCCAGGGCCAGCATGGCAGCGATCGCCGCCCCTACCCCTAGCCTAGGCTTGCCGAGCTTAGGCCACCTGAGCTTAAAATTGAGCTTGGGAGTTATCCGCACGGGCTCCTCCTTCCATATATGTCTTGCTAGGCCTCACTTCGATCTCGATCCTCGATCGGGGATCTCCAAGTTAGGTTCTGGAATTATATCCCTTCCGCCTGAGGGGGAGCAAGCCGGCCCAGGTCAGTGGACCCATTTGGGGTTTGAAGCTACCATCGGGCCCGAGCTATACTGGGCTGGAATTAAATTATTAATTAGAGGTATGGCCCAGCTTGAGGTCTACTTCGACGGCTCAGTGGAGGGCAACCCCGGTCCGGGCTGGATCGGGGTGCTCGTCCTGCTCGACGGCCAGGCGGTGGAGGAGATCACCGAGCCGATCGGGCGGACCACCTCCAACGCTGCGGAATACCGGGCGCTCATCCGGGCGGTCGAGGCCGCGCTCAAGCTCGCGCCCGATGCAGTCACCTTCTACAGCGACTCCCAGCTCGTGGTCAACCAGGTCCAGGGCAGGTTCGCCTGCCGGTCGCCCCACCTCCAGCGGCTGCTCGCTCGGGCGCAGGAGCTTCTAGACCAACTGCCGAGCTGGGAGCTGGTCCAGGTTCCCCGTGAGCGGAACCTGGCCCACCCGCTGGCCCAAGGGCCGCGC
Source organism: uncultured Thermotogae bacterium (assembly GCA_964501855.1). GTDB lineage: Bacteria > Bipolaricaulota > Bipolaricaulia > RBG-16-55-9 > JANLFV01 > CAZCTZ01. The sequence goes on along the minus strand of CAZCTZ010000090.1, from coordinate 586 downwards.
GATCGCCCCTGGAAGCGGTTCTACGTCACGCTCACCCCGGAGGAGGTCGCTCGGATAAAGGCCCTCGCCCGCGCGAGGGGACTGAAGCCGGATGAGCTGGTCCGCGAGTGGATCAGGGAGGCGCTGGACAGCGCAGACTCAGTTGGTGCTGGCGGCGGCCGCTGACCCATCTGCTCTGCCTTGCATGACATAGCCCGAATTGAGCGAGTCGGACTCGGTCTACTCTACTCAACTCACTCATACCGCAGCGCCTCCACGGGTGGGAGCTTGGCCGCGCTGCGGGCGGGGAAGAGCCCCGAGAGCGCCCCGACCACGAACGAGAAGGCCAGTGCGCCGAGCACCAGCCAGGGGGAGATGCCCAGCTCGAGCACCCTCGCCTCGATGAACCGCTTGGCCGCCATCACCGCCGCCACGTTGAGCCCCACCCCGAGGAGCGTCCCGATCGCCCCGCCGGCGAGCCCCATCAAGCCCGATTCGATCAGGAACAGCCACATGATCTGGCGGTCCTTCGCCCCGACAGCCTTCATCACGCCGATCTCGCGCGTCCGCTCCAGCACCGCGGTATACATCGTGTTCATCACGCCGA
>CAZCTZ010000089.1:0-5317 GCA_964501855.1 uncultured Thermotogae bacterium | reverse complement strand
CGAGGGCGTCGCCCTCCCTCACCAGTTGGCTTTTCCCCGGGCCGCCGATCGCGGGGTTACAGGGGGTGCGGGCGACCTCCGAGAGGTTGAGCGTGACCAGGGTGGTGGCATAGCCCATCCGAGCCGCGGCGAGCGCTGCCTCGCAGCCGGCGTGCCCCGCGCCGATCACCAGGACGTCGGACTCCTCTACTAGCATCGGTTCACTCCATTCAGCTCAGCGCCCTCAGCGGCCGACCTCCCCCGAGGAGGATGTGGATGTGGAGGACGAGGACGAGGGGGCAGAGGGGGCTCCTGCGGGTGTGGGCTGGAACGCCCTGAGTATGTCCAGCGGCAGCGGGAAGACGATCGTCCTCGTCCCATCAGCAGAGATGTCGATCAACGTCTGGAGGTAGCGGAGCTGGATCGCCGCCGGGTTCCGCTCGAGGATCGCCGCGGCCTCGGCCAGCTTCTCCGCCGCCTGGAGCTCGCCCTCGGCGTTGATGATCTTCGAGCGGCGCTCGCGCTCGGCCTCCGCCTGGCGGGCGATCGCCCGTTGCATCTCCTGGGGGATCTTCACGTCCTTGATCTCGACCGTGGAGACCTTTATCCCCCAGGGGTCGGTGTGCTCGTCGATGATCTCCTGCAGGGTCCGGTTGAGCCGCTCACGCTCGGCGAGGATCTCGTCCAGCTCGACCTGGCCGAGGACGCTCCGCAGGGTCGTCTGGGAGATCTGCGAGGTCGCCACCAGGTAGTTCTCCACCTGGACGATCGCCGCGCTGGGGTCGACCACCCTGAAGTAGACGACGGCGTTGACGCTCACGGGGACGTTGTCCTTGGTGATCACCTCCTGCGGTGGGACATCCAGGGTAACCACCCGCAAGCTCACCTTGACCATCCTATCGACCAGCGGGATGATGAAGAATAGCCCCGGCCCCTTCGCACCGACGAGCCGGCCCAGCCGGAAGATCACCCCGCGCTCATACTCCCGGACGATCTTGATCGCGCTCAGCAGGAAGAGGACGACGAGCGCGATGATGAACGCCACAGTCGGTCCCATCCACCTCCACCTCCCTCACTTCACGGTGAGCTGATGGCCCCCTACTCGCATGTTCAAGCTCCAAGCTCGAGGATCAGGATAAAGGATAGGGGATGGCGGGAGGGAAATCAACAAGCAGCGGGGTTGGCCGGAGCTCCCCTTGGGGGTTAGAATCTGTTCTGTCCCGGCCCGGACCCGGAGGTGAAACCTCGATGGGAGTGAGCCGCCGGCCGATCATCGTCGCCAATTGGAAGATGCACAAGACCATCGCGGAGGCGCGCGCCTACCTGCGGCACCTCGGCGAGCTTCTGCCCCCCGAGCTGGAGGTGGAGGTGGGCCTCGCGCCGCCGTTCACCGCGCTCGCCGCCGTGGCCGAGGAGCTCGCCAGGCTCGGGAGGGGGGAAGGGCAAGGGGAAGGACAAGGGCTCGTGCTCGTCGCTCAGGACATGTGGCACGAGCCCGAGGGGGCCTACACTGGCGAGGTCTCGCCCCTAATGTTGAAGGAGCTCGGCTGTCGCTATGTGATCGTGGGCCACTCCGAGCGGCGGACATACTTCCACGAGGACGATGAGCTGATCAACAGGAAGCTTTTCGCTGCATTCCAGCACGGCCTCCGGCCGATCCTCTGCGTCGGCGAGAAGCTGGAGGAGCGCCGAGCCGGGCGGACCGAAGCGGTCCTGAAGGAGCAGGTCACCACCGCGCTGGCAGGCCTCACCGCGGAGCAGGTCGCCCAGATGGTGATCGCCTATGAGCCGGTGTGGGCGATCGGGACCGGCGAGACGGCCTCCCCGGAGGATGCCAACGCCGGGGCGGGCTTCATCCGGGGACTGATCGCCCGGCTCTACGGTGAGGATGTCGCCCAGGCGATCAGGATCCAATATGGCGGGAGCGTCACCCCGGAGAACATCGCCGAGCTGATGGAGGGGGAGCACGTCGACGGCGCGCTGGTCGGCGGGGCCTCGCTCGACCCGGAGAGGTTCGCTGCGATCGTGGCCCGCTCGCGGTAACCCATATACTAGCCTGCGGCCCATGCCGCGCCCTCTTGATTTCCTACCATGAATGTGCTAAAATTCCAGCTGGAAGTTCCCTGAAATTCACATAAGTATGTTAACAAAGGCGAGGGAGCAGAGTCGTTCCGGGGGCGGGGGCTCCGCCGTCCCTGCGCCAGCAGCAGCGGTGGAGTTCCGCGAGATTTGTAAGCGGTTCCCCGGCGGGGTAGTGGCCAACGACCAGATCAGCTTCGCGATCGAGCGGGGGACGGTCCACGCCCTGCTCGGGACCAACGGCGCGGGGAAGACGACCTTGATGAACATCCTCTACGGGCTCATCCGGCCTGACTGCGGCCAGATCCTCATCCACGGCCAGCCTGAGAGGATCTATTCCCCCAGGAGGGCGATCGAGCTCGGCATCGGGATGGTCCACCAGCACTTCCGGCTCATCCAGTCGCACACCGTGGTGGAGAACATCATCCTGGGGCTCCGAGGGATGCCCTTCTTCCTCCCTACAAGGAGGGCCGAGCGGGAGATCCGCGCCCTCTCCGAGCGCTATGGCCTTGCGGTCGATCCCCGAGCCAAAGTCTGGCAGCTCTCCGCGGGCGAGCAGCAGCGGGTGGAGATCCTGAAGGCGCTCTACCGTGGGGCTGAGATCTTGATCCTGGACGAGCCGACCTCCGTCCTCACCCCCAGCGAGGTGGACGAGCTGCTCGCCACCCTGCGGGCGATGGCCGCCCAGGGCCACACGATCATCTTCATCACCCACAAGCTTGATGAGGCCCTCCGGGTGGCGGACCGGCTGACCGTGCTCCGGGATGGACGGGCAGTCGGGACCCTCCCCGCAGAGGAGGCCACCCCAGAGGGCCTGGCGAGGATGATGGTAGGCCGCGATCCGGACCAGCTCAGGTCCACCCTCCGCCTTCACCGTCACCGTGAGCCCATCGAAGATGGGCTCAAATCCAGGTCATCTGCATCTGCATCTGCAACCGGCGCTGAAGTCCTGGTGGTGGAGGACCTCTGGGCCCTTGGCGATATGGGCGTGCCGGCCCTTCGGGGGGTCTCCTTCACGCTAGCGGCGGGCGAGATCCTCGGGATCGCTGGCGTGGCCGGCAACGGCCAGCGGGAGCTGGCCGAGGTCATCTGCGGCCTGCGGCCCGCCAAGCGAGGCCGGGTGGTCATCTGCGGCCAGGAGGTGATTAACATCAGCACCAACGCTAGCGCCGGCCGGCGAGGCGGCAAGAGCCGCTGCTCGCCCCGGCGGATCGCCGAGCTGGGGGTGGCGCACATCCCGGAGGATCGCCGCCTCGGGCTGGTGGATTCCCTGGGGATAGATGCGAACCTGATCCTGAAGAGCTACCATCGGCCGCCGCTCTCCCGGGGCATCCTAGGGCTCATCGACTGGGGCGCAGCAGAGCGGAACGCCCGGCGGCTCATCGCGGAGTATGGGATAGTCGCACCCGGCCCGCGGACCCCGATCGCGGCCCTCTCCGGGGGTAACCGCCAGCGGGTCCTGCTGGCACGGGAGCTCTCCAGCAAGCCCAGGTTGATCATCGCTGCCCATCCCACCTACGGGCTCGACGTCGAGGCCACGGAGCAGATCCGCCGGCTCCTGCGGGAGGAGCGCGCGAGGGGCGCGGCGATCTTGCTCATCTCCGAGGATCTGGACGAGCTTCTGTCCCTGAGCGACCGGGTGCTCGTGCTCTTCTCCGGGCGGGTGATGGGCGAGCTGAGGCTAGACGGTGCGGACCCAGCGGTGGTCCGGGAGAGGATCGGCCTGTTGATGGCCGGCGTGGCGGGCGCTGGATCAGCAGGCGCTAGATAGCACAGGCGCTAGATAGCGCAGACTCATTGGAAGGATTCTAGTCATGGGGCTGAATAGCCCATCGCTGGTGAGGCGCGGCCTAGGCCGCTTTAAGTCCCTACTAGCTAATGTCCGTATCCAGGTCCAGCTCGAGCCGCTCCCCTCTCCCTCCGCCGGGGCCATCCTGCTCGCCTCGGTCGCCGCCCTGCTGCTCGCGGTCGCCATCAGCAGCGTCATCTTCTGGGCCTACGGGGTGAGCCCGCTCCGCGCCTGGGGGGTGATCCTGAAGGGCTCCCTGGGGAGCACCTTCGCCCTCGCTGAGACCACCCGGCGAGCGATCCCCCTCTTGCTCGTAGGCACGGGCCTAGCGCTCTCATTCAAGTTCCTCTTCTGGAACATCGGCGCTGAGGGCCAGCTCCTCATGGGGGCGGTCGCGGCCACCTGGGTGGCGCTCTTCTCCGGGCTCCCCGGGCCGTTGCTCATCCCGATGATGTTCCTCCTCGGGCTGGTCGCCGGCGCGCTCTGGGGGCTGATCGCCGCGGCATTGCGGGCCACCCTCAAGGTCAACGAGGTCATAACGACCCTGATGATGAACTACATCGCTGCGGACATCGTGCTCTACCTCATCCATGGGCCGTGGAAGGGCGAGCAGAAGTGGGGCTTCGCTTACACCGATACCTTCCCCGAGCAGGCCTGGCTGGGCACCATCGGCAACACCCGGATCAGTTGGGTGACGCTCGCGTGTGGGCTGGCAACGGCCGTCTTGCTCTGGTTCCTCCTCATGCGGACAAGATACGGCTTCGAGATCCGCGTCATCGGGGCCAACCCGGAGGCGGGACGGCTCGCCGGGATGAGCTACACCAAGGCCGCCCTCCTGGTGGTGTCCATCTCCGGCGGGCTGGCCGGCCTGGCCGGGGTGGGCGAGGTAGCCGGGGTCCACCACCTCCTGCGACATCCCCAGCAGATCTCGCTCGGCTACGGCTATCTCGGGATCATCGTCGCTTGGCTGGCACGGGCGAACCCGCTGGCGGTGCCCCTGACGGCCTTCCTCTTCGGGGCGATCTTCGCCGGCGGGGACGTGATGCGGGTCGCACTCGGGCTGCCCTTCCAGGTGGTCAGCATCTGGGGCGGGCTGATCCTCCTCTTCCTGATCGCCAGCGAGCTCTTGCTCAGGTATAAGCTCTCTTTCTCTTTTGGGCGCCTACACCCACGGGCGGGGGTGGCATCTTGCGGCTGTGGGCCTTCGGGCCGCCTGGAAGAGCAAGGCCCTGACAGCACATCCTACAGCTATGGGAGCCGTTGAAGCCTGGATCGTCGGGACGCTGAGCCGGGCTCTCTCCTACGGGACCCCACTCCTTCTGGGGACCCTGGGTGAGATCTACGCCGAGCGGTCCGGGGTCTTAAATTTGGGCGTCGAGGGGATGATGATCCTGGGGGCCCTCACCGGCTTCGTCACCACCTACCTGACCGCGGACCCCTGGCTGGGGCTCCTGGCGGCGACGGTCGCCG
>CAZCTZ010000088.1:0-5359 GCA_964501855.1 uncultured Thermotogae bacterium | reverse complement strand
GACTTCCGCTGTCCGAGCTCGAGCCCCTCGGTGAGCATGAGCAGGGGCAAGTGCCGGCAGGCGCTCGATCACCTTCCCCTTCCAGTTGCCCGTGAGGAAGAGGGCCAGTGCGAGGAGCGCCCCGCCGAAGTTGGAGAGGCTCATCGCCCACCAGAGGCCGTCGCTGCCCATCCCCATGGCCCCGCTGAGGAGCCAGGCCAGCGGGAGCCGCAACACCCAGAGCCGGACGACCGAGAAGAGCATCGAGTAGAGGGTGTGGCCGGCCCCCTGGTAGGCCCCGATGATCGCCTGGAGCATTCCCAGGAATGGCAAGGAGAAGGAGATCACTTGGAAGAGCTCCGCGCCCCGCTGGATCACCTCGGCATCGGCGATGAAGGCCCGGACCAGCTCCCGCCGCAGGAGGAAGGCCCCCACCCCGGCGGCGAGCAGGAGCGAGCTGGTCACGGCGATGCTCGCCCAAGCGGCCCGCTCCGCGCGGTCGGGGCGGTCCCCGCCGAGGTTCTGCCCGACCATCGTCGCGGTCGCCCGGCTGAGGCCCATCGCCGGCATCGTCGCGAGCCCGATGACGCGGTTGCCCACCCCGAAGGCCCCGATGGTGGCCGTGCCGAACCGGGCGACGATGCCCATCATCACCGAGAAGCCCAGGGCGGTGCTCGACTGGCTGAGGGAGGCCGGCAGGCCGATCCTGGCTAGCTGCCCGAGGAGGCCCGGATCCGGCCGCAGGTGGCCGGGACGGAGGGCGAGCCCCACCCGGCCGGAAAAGAGGAGGTAGAGCCCCCAGATCGCCGCCCCTGCTCGGGAGAGGGCCGTCGCCGCGGCCGCTCCGGCCACCTCCCAGCGGGGGAAGGGCCCCATCCCGAAGATGAGCAGCGGGTCAAGGAGGATGTTCACCCCGACGGAGATGAGGGAGAGCTTCATCGGGGTGAAGGTGTCGCCCCACCCCTGGAGGAGCGCGGAGAAGGCGAAGAACGCGAACATCGCCGGGAGCGAGGCGAAGATGATCCGCATGTAAGCGGCGGCGAGCTCGAGCACCCCCGGCTCGGGCCCCATCAGCCCCAAGATCAACTCAGCGGCGAGATACCCCCCGAGCCCGAGGAGCGCCCCGACCACGAGCAGGAAGATGAGCGCCTGCCCGGCGGCGCGGTCGGCCTCCTCGGTCCGCCTCGCCCCGGTGTATTGGGCGACGAGGGCCGTCCCGGCCACGCCCAGCCCCGCGCCGAAGGAGATCACCAGGAAGATCAAGGGCCAGGCGAGCGTCGGCGCGGCGAGGGCCTCCCGCCCCAGGCGGCCGAGCCAGAAGGTGTCGATGACGTTATAGAGCGTCTGGATGAGGTTGGAGAGCATGATCGGCCAGGCCAGCCGGAAGAGCGCTCCCAGGATCGGGCCCTCGGTGAGCCGGCGAGCGCGAGCGGATCTTGGACTCGAGCTCGATGAGGAGCGGGCTCCCATCCCTCTTCCTCTCTTCCCTTCCCTTCCCTTCCCTCTTCTGCTCTTTCTGCTCCCCGGCTCGCCCCGGGGAGATGCGCCCTAACTGTAGCCGGCCTGGCCCTGGTCTTGAGCTCCCTCCTGGAGGACCTGGACCATCTCCTCGTGGATCAGCCCATTTGAGGCGAGGATCTCGTTCCCGTAGAGGTCCAGCTCGTCCCCGGAAAAGTCGCTCACCCGGCCGCCGGCTTCTTTAACGATCAGGACCCCGGCGGCGATGTCCCAGGCCTTCAGGTCGAGCTCCCAGAAGCCGTCGAACCGCCCGCAGGCCACATAGCACAGGTCGGGCGCGGCCGCCCCGTCGCGGCGGATCGCCTGAGCGCGGTAGATGAACCGCCTGAAGAACTCCAGGTTGAGCCCCACCCGCTCGAGCTCGTAGGGGAAGCCGGTGGCGAGGAGCGCCTGGGAGAGGCGCTCGGTCTGGGAGACGCGGATCGGCCGGCCGTTGAGCGTCGCCCCCCGGCCGCGCACCGCGAGAAAGAGCTCCTCCAGCACGGGGTTGTAGACCACCCCCAGGAGCAGCTCGCCGGCCCGCTCCAGCGCGATGGAGACGGCGAAGAGCGGGTAGCCGTGGGCGTAATTGGTCGTCCCATCCAGCGGGTCGATGATCCACTTGAACTCGGACTCGGCACTGGAGCTAGGACCGGTTCCCTCCTGCTCTTGCTCCTGAGCCTGAGCGCGCTCCTCGCTGAGGATGGCATGGTCGGGGAAGGCCCGCTGGATGACCCGGACGATCTCCTCCTCGGAGCGGCGGTCGTAGTCGGTGACGAGGTCTACCCGGCTGCTCTTCAGCTCGTAGCGGTGGCACCTGCCGAAGCCCCCGCGGAGGACCTCCCCTGCCGCACGGGCCGCTCGGAGCGCCACCCTCTGCAAGGCCGCTAGGAGCCTATCTTCCAGCTCCATCGCTCCAGCTCCCGGAGCAGCTCCTGGTCGGTGAGTTCGATCTTGAGCGGGGTGATGGTGATCACACCCTCCTTGCCCTTGAGCGCCGCTAGGTCGGTCTCCTCCTTGCGGTCCTCGCTCACGATCGCGCCGGTGAGCCAGAAGTAGGGCTCGCCGAAGGGGTCCTCCCGCACCTCGAAGTGGTCCTCATACCGCTGGAGCGCCTGCCGGACCACCTTGATCCCGCGGATCTCGGACCGCTCCAGGTTAGGTATGTTCACGTTGAGGCAGACCCGCGGCGGGACCCCCCGCGCGATGAACTCCTCCAGGAGCTGGCGGGCGAGCTCGGCAGCCACGGCGAACTTGGGCTCGCCGCCGTAGTCCTGGATGTCGAGCGAGAAGGCCGCCGCGGGGAAGCCGTCGATCGCCCCCTCGAGCGCACCGGAGACCGTCCCCGAGTAGAAGATGTCCACCCCGGCGTTCCGGCCCTCGTTCAGCCCGGAGACGACCCAGTCGACCTCCCTCCTCGCCAGGTAAAGCCCCAGCTTGACCGAGTCGGCCGGGGTCCCGCTGGTGGCATACCCGAAGAACTTCCCGCCCTTGTAGACTTTGCGCAGTCGCAGTGGGAACCGCTTGGTGAAGGCGTGCCCCGAGCCGCTCATCTCCCGCTCCGGGGCGATCACCAGGAGCTCACCCAGCTTCTCCAGCTCCTCCGCGAGGGCGGCGAGCCCCGGCGCATCGATCCCATCGTCATTGGTGAGCAAGATCCGCAGCTTCCTCTCCCTCTTGCCCTTCGCCTTCGTCTGCTCCATCATCCATCATCTGCGCCCCTCGAGGTATCCCAGCAGCCGCTCATGATGAGCTCGCCCCTGGAGGGCCAGCTCCTCCCGGCGGCGCTCGCCCTCCCGGCGGAAGGCCTCATCCTCGATGGAGCTTAGGTTAGCAGCGACGTTGAGCAGGGCGGCCTCCAGGCCCGCGCGGGCGAGCCAGCCCGCCGTGCCGGCGTCGCTGAGGGCATTCTTGTTGCCCTTGGCAGCGGCCAGCTCGGCCAGCTCCAGCACCTTGAGGCAGCGCTCGGCCGTCTCCAAGGGGACCTTAGTGGCCCGCTTCAGCGCGGCCTCGAGCGCTTCAGCGCGGCCCCGCTCCCCCCTGGGCAGCCGATGGGCGGCCATCACCCTATCGAAGGCCTGGATGTCCTCCTCGATCAGCTCGGCGAGCTCATCCCGCAGCAAGGCCGCTCGGGCTAGGCCTCCGCGCATCTCCCCCTCGACGGCCTCATAGCCGCGCTTGCCCAGGGTCAGCTCGCAGACCATCGCCACCAGCGCTGCGGCCAAGCTCCCGGCGAGCGCGGCGGCGCTCCCCCCGCCGGGGGTGGGCGACCCGCGCGCCACCTCCCTCAGAAACCGCGCTAGCGACCGATCTATCAGTGCCAACCTGCTTCTCACCCTCCTCGATCCGATCCATCCGGCAAGCCCGAGATCTAAGCTGAGGCCAGGGTAAGGTAGCGTTACGAGAGCGCTAGCCACTATAGCCCATCGGGGCGGGCTTTGCAACCGGCGCGGTCAGTTGGCGGGGGCGAGCCGCTCTGCTATATTTATTTCCACATGGGATCGATATGATGACCTGCAGGCGAGCGGCGATCACCTATCAATTGGTCTACCTCTTGAGCCGGGGGGCTCAGCCCCAAGGCCGGCGGATGCTCGCCCGCTGGAGTGGCCTCGGGGAGATCACCGTCCGGCAGGAGCTGGAGCGGCTCCGGGCCTCGGGCCTGGTGGAGATGGGCAAGCAGGGGACGTGGCTCACCCCCTCCGGTAGGGAGCGCTTCGAGGGGCTCATCGCGGCCGTCAAGGCGGTGGAGGAGCTGAGCCTGACCGAGCTGGCACTAGATCGCTTCAACGTCGGGGCGCTGCTGGCAGGCGCGGGCCCACTCGACCCCGCCGGGGGGATCTGGCGCTACCGGGATCTCGCCGTCCAGGAGGGTGCGAGCGGGGCGATCCTCATCGCCGTCGCCCTTGAGGGGCTCAAGTTCTGCGACAGCGGGGAGCTGCTCGCCGCGCGGAACCCCAAGGATGCCGTTCACCTCCAGGAGAGCTTCCCCGAGCGGGAGGCAGGCGACCTGCTCGTGCTCGTCTCCGGGCCGGACAGGCGCAGGGCCCACCTCGGCCTCTGGCGGATCATCGCCGCTATCCTCGACCTCCCCGCGGAAGCGCCCTAATTGCTCAAGCAAGGTGCCAAGCGGTATGATCTTCCCATCTTCGATCGGAAAAGGAGGAGTTGCCATGCCTACACCAGGAAAGATTAAGCCCCTTCTCGTTCTCGGCTTGGGTGCCCTTGCGCTCGGTTTAGGGGGCCTCCTCTCGGCCGTGCTCCCATTCATCCCCGAGCTTGGCCTCGACCCCGGTTCAGGTGCAGGCGCCGGGGCGATAGGCTCTCACCCTCAGCTCTACCCGCTGGGATTCGCTGCGACCGCGACCCTCGGTGCCGGTGAGGTGAGGGTGATCGAGGCCAAGGTCATCGGGAGCAAAAGCGCCGGGGCGGGTCCGCTCGAGCGCGCCTATGAGGTAGCTTGGGATAAAGTGACCAGGACCGTCCCCGCGGGGAAGAGGTGGGTGGTGATCGTCCTCCCCACGGATCAGTTCGCCTACAGTGGGAATCCCCGTGAGCGCTGGCGAGGTTTCACTCTCAATCTGATGGGCGTCTTCCGCCAGGGGGATGAGGTCTACCACGGCGAGCTGCCCGCAGGGAGCTATACCGACCTCGACCTTTACATCTACAACACGATGCAGCTCTTCGCCGACAGTCCGGCGAACCACGCCTGGGCTAAGGCTCCCGTGCTCTACCTCGTCTTAGAGATAGAAGCCGGGTAAAATCAGGCTGCGATCACATCGCAGGATGACCGAGCTGAGCTGGCCATGGCAGAGGTAGTGGAGAGGCCCACGCTGGTGCGCGACCTGACGCGGTTATTTTGGCCGCGGGCGATCGCGGTGATCGG
>CAZCTZ010000087.1:0-5359 GCA_964501855.1 uncultured Thermotogae bacterium | reverse complement strand
TGATTCCTCTCCTCATCATCTTACAGGAGGCCCTTGTCCGATCTCAGGGCCGGAGATGAGGGGGCTATCTAGCGCTCCCATCTTGTGATTGTGAACCCGTTATGGGGCTGTGGCATCCGCCCCTACCTCAACCCACCTCCAGCAGGCCACCAAGTGGTCCCCTCCGATGTCCTCCAGTGGCGGCTCCTCCAGCTTGCATCTCTCCTGGGCATAGCTGCAACGGGGATGGAACCTGCAACCTGGAGGGGGCTCGAGCAGGTTGGGAGGTGTCCCTGGGATCGGCCTCTTCCCCGAGAGGTCTCCTATAATTGAAGGTGTAGCATTTATGAGCCCGATCGTGTAGGGATGGCGAGACCTGTAGAAGATATCCTCTATATCCCCGACCTCGAGGATCTTGGCCGCATACATTATGGCCACCCTGTCCGCGACCTTGGCCACGTTCGCGATGTCATGGGTCACGATCATCATGGTGATCCCCAGCTTTTCATGGACCTCCCTGAAGGTCTCCATAAGGTAAGCCTGGGTGATCAGGTCGAGGGCGGTGGTGGGCTCATCCAGGATGAGCACCTCCGGATCGAGCAGGAGCGATTGAGCGATGATCACTCTCTGCTTCATCCCGCCCGATAGCTCGTGAGGGAAGGAGCGCAGGACCCTCTCAGGCTCGAGGTGGACCATCTCCAGCAGGCTTTTGGCCTTCTTGAGGATCTCTTCCTTCCTCTCCCTCCTGTGGGCCAGGACCGTATCCACCATCTGTTCTGAGATCTTCATCACCGGGTTTAGACTGTTTTGGGCCGCTTGGAAGACGGTGGCGATCTTCTCCCACCGCAGCCGCCGCTGCTCCTGGGGGTTGAGCTTGAGGATGTCCACCCCATCGAAGATTATCCGGCCGGATCGGATATACCCGTTCTCCGGCAGCACGTTGAGGATCGCTTGGACTATGGTGGTCTTCCCGCAGCCGCTCTCGCCGATGAGCCCGGTGAACTTACCCCTCGGGATATCCCAAAAGATGTGGTCCACAGACCTCAAGATCCCCTCCTGGACCTCGTAGTCGACCACCAGGTCTTGGATGCTGATGATCGCGTCCATCGCTCTATATCTTTAGAAGCTCCTCAGCCTCGGGTTTAGGATCTCATCCAGGCCTGTAGCGAAGAGGAAGGCCCCCAGCTGGAAGAAGACGATGCAGGCCATGGGCGAGAGGAAGTAGGGCAGCGCCTGGGGGACGTAGATCGCCCCCGCGGTCCATATGGCGAGGTTCAGCATCATCCCCCAGTTGGTGGCCTTGAAGGGGACCAGGCCCAGCAGCATCAGCCCGACGCTGGCCGTGATCGCGTTGCGCATCAGGGTGAAGAAGTTGATCACCACATAGGGCATGATGTTGGGCAGCAGCTCTCGAAAGACGATATAGGGCGTGGAGAGCCTCAAGAGGCGAGCCGCCTCGATGAACTCCCTCTCCTTGAGGGAGAGTATCTGGGACCTGATCGCCCTCGCCAGCCCACCCCACGTCCAGATGCTCAGGACCAGCCCGAGGCTCACCAAGAGGGACCTTGAGCGGTTCCACACCCTGATAGCGGACAAGGGCTACGATGATCGGGCCCATCGCCAGAGACTCCGATCTTGGAAGAAGCACCCCCTGATCAAACATCGGGAGCTGGAACCCTATGACAGGGGAGCCAACGCCCGCATGGATCAGAAGCTCTACCACCGCCGGAGCCTGGTGGAGACCGTGATCTCGGTGCTGAAGCGCAAGTATGGTTCTGGAGTGCGGAGTCGTGTGTGGTGGAGGCAATTCAGGGAGTTGGTGGCCCTCTGCCTTGTCTACAACCTGGAGAGGGCGGTGAAGGTGAGCGTGGCTTTTTGTCTGGCTCCTCTCCCGGCTGCTAACATCCCCTCAGCAAAGGATTTCTACAGAGCCGTTGTAGCTGAACACTTGACTTGAAGGGAGAGCATGGGGAAGCAACGATGGGAACCTATGGCCATATCAGATTAGCGGTCCTGGCTCTCGTGGCGGTAGCGCTATCCAGCGCGGTCGGGCAGGCCCAGTTCCTCCAGCTCGATCCCCGGCTGGAGTGGCGGGTCCTGGAGACGGAGCATTTTTCAATTATCTTCCCACCAGGGGCGGAGGGGCTGGCCCGGGAGGCGGCGGAGCTGGCCGAGGAGGCCCGGCAGTATTGGCTCGAGGAATTGAAATACAGCCCGCCGGGGAAGACAGCGGTCGTGATCGTCCCCGGGCTTGACTTTGACATCGGCGGCGCTGCACCCCTTCCCAATAGGGTGATCATGCTCGGGACTTCATCTGCTCGCTCTTTTAGCGAGTGGCTTAACTCCCGCGCCCGCTCAGGGCTGGAGCAGGTGATCTATCATGAATACGGCCACATCGTCGATATCAGCCTGGTGAGCGGCCTCTCCAAGCTTTTGCAGGGGATCTTCGGGGCGATCGTCCTGCCTAACGGAACTAAACCGGGCTTCTTCGTGGAGGGAGTAGTCATCTCCGCGGAGGAGCGCCGCTCCGGAGCCTCCCGGGCGAACGACCCCCGGAATGCGATGTATCTGCGGGAGATGTGGCTCCATGGGCTCCTGCCAGGGCTCGACCAGCTCAGCCAATACCTGATCGACCGGCGCAGATGGCCCTCCGGCTACATGCTGAGCCATGAGATCGGCGCCTGGCTGGTCCGCTACCTCGCCGAGGAATACGGCCCGGAGAAGATCGCGGAGATCGATAAGCTCAACGCGGAGAGCCCACTGTCAGCGCTCTCCTTCGGCTTTTTAACCGACTTCGGCGGGGCGCTGCGCAAGGCCCTCGGCGTCAGCCCCAAGGAGTTCCTCGCCGGGTTCAAGGAGTGGTTGAAAGAACAGTTCCAGCCGCAGCTCGAGCGGGTCGAGGCTGAAGGGATCGTCGGAGGCCAGCGGATCGGGAAGCTCGCCTACTGGAACAACGATCCTGCCTGGTCGCCTACCGGCGAGTGGATCGCCTACTACCACTATGATCGCGCCCGCCGACCGGGGCTGAGGCTGATCCGACCTGACGGGAGCGGGGACCATCAGCTCGTGGCGTTCGAACCCGCTCTGGAGTTCTTCAGGCCGCACTTCTGGGCCCCCGCGCCCGCCTGGTCTCCCGACGGGAGGAGGCTCGTCTACTCCAAATTGGAACGCTACGACCGCTATTACCTCTATGGCGACCTCTACCTCTACGACCTGGAGACCGGGAAGGAGCGGAAGCTGACCCACAAGGCGCGGGCCTACCACCCGGTCTTCTTCCCCGACGGGAAGAGGCTCCTGTTCGCCAAGCAGCGCTGGGGCGAGGCGAGCCCCGCGCTGGCGGTCCTGGATCTGGAAAGCGGGGAGGAGACCATCTTGCAGGAATTCCCTAATGACTTTCTCATCGATGCGTTTGCTATCTCGCCCGATGGGAGCCAAATTGCCCTCTCGGCTTGGCGTTGGGGCGGCTTCCAGGACATCTATCTGATGCCCGCCGGGGGCGGCGAGCTCACCCCTATAACCCAAGATCGGGCCACCGACCTCGACCCCGTATGGTCGCCCGATGGGCGCTTCCTGCTCTTCTCGTCGGATCGCGACGGGATCAACAACCTCTACGCCTACGAGCTTGCCACCGGGAAGTTCTTCAAGGTGACCAGCGTCACCTCGGGGGCCTTCGCTCCCGATCTCTCGCCCGATGGAGGAAAGATCGTCTACGTCGGCTACACCGTCGAGGGCTACGACCTGAGGGTGATGGAGTTCGACCCATCGACCTGGAGGGAAGCCGAATTTGTAAAGGAGGAGCTG
Source organism: uncultured Thermotogae bacterium (assembly GCA_964501855.1). Classification (GTDB taxonomy): domain Bacteria; phylum Bipolaricaulota; class Bipolaricaulia; order RBG-16-55-9; family JANLFV01; genus CAZCTZ01. The sequence continues at coordinate 1,579 of CAZCTZ010000087.1, read as the reverse complement.
CCGGAGCCGCCCGGCGGGCCCGAAGGAGAATACCGGATCCATCCCTACGATCCTGGGCCCGCGCTCCGGCCGAAGCTCTGGCTGCCCATCCTGACCTCAGAGGGCGCGGGCCTCCTTACCTTCGGCGCGGACTGGCTCTTCCATCATAATTACTCGCTCGTCTTGGGCTATAACCGGCAGGAGAAGAGGCCCTTCTACAGCTTCAGTTATACCACCGATCGCGGCTGGTCCACACTCTCACTCGAGCTGGCCCAGGATGGGGAGGGAAGCCGCCAGCGGCTGCGGGTGACCCTCCCCTTGGTCGAGAAGCTCGCCCACTCGCAGGAGTTCTCGCTGGGCTATGAGAGCCGCGACTTCGGCCGCGGGGAGAGCGCCTTCACCCTCTCCTGGCAGGCCTCCTGGAAGTGGGGCCTCGACCTCTTCCACGGCGAGCGGAGGGTCAAGGTTGAAGGGAAGTTCAGCGACGGCTTCCACCGCAAGCTGGTCCTCGACTGGCGCGAGCGGCTCCGCCTCCCCTTGGAGCGGGCGAACGAGCTGGCCCTCAAGCTGACCTACGGCTGGAGTGACCTCGCCGAGAACTTCGCCCTCGGCGGGAATGCGGGGCAGTTCATGCTCCGCGGCCTCGTCCCGGGCGCGCTCCGCGGGCGGCAGGCCCTCGCGGGGAGCCTGGAGTGCCGCTTCCCCATCGCGGAGGTCGAGCGCGGGCTCGGCCTCTGGCCCCTCTTCCTGAACCGGATCGAAGGGAGCCTCTTCCTCGATCTGGGGCAAGCCGGTGAGCGGTTCGACTGGCACAAGCTCCGCTTTGGGATCGGTGGGGAGCTGCGCCCACAGCTCATCCTGGGGTATGCCTTCCCAGTAAAGCTCCGGCTAGGGCTCGCTTGGGGGCTGGACGAGCCCACCCCCAGGGTTTGCCTTTACCTTGCCCTCGGTGAGCCACCTTAGCTATGATCCCTCCCAAGGAGGTAAAGAGATGAGCCCAGGCATCGAGAAGGAGAAGCTGAGCGCACTGAAGGAGGCCGTGCTCCGTGCGGTCGAGCGCAGCCCGGCGGACTTCACCGAGATCCGCCTCGAGCGGGAGTGGCGCACCCAGGTGCTCTTCCAGAAGGACAAGCTGGAGAACCTTGAAGCTTCGCGTGAAGCCGGCGGGCTCGTCCGCTGCCTGGTCGAGGGCGGCTGGGGCCTAGCGGTCTTCAACTCTCTCGACGAGCTGGAACGCAAGGTGGAGGAGGCCTACCGGATCGCCCGCGTGGTCGCGCCCAAGGTCCACGAGCGGTGCGAGCTCGCGCCGAGCGAGCCGATCCAAGATGAGGTCCCGGCTCGATTGAAAAGAGACTTCCGGGAGGTCCCTCTCGCCAAGAAGAAGGCGCTGCTCGAGCGCTACAACCGGATCATGCTCGAGGTGCCCAAGATCGAGTCGACCACGACCCGCTATACCGACTCCTTCAAGGAGTGGCTCTACGCCAACTCCGAGGGGACCCTCATCTTCGAGGAACGGCCGGACATCACCCTGCTGTTGGTGGCGACCGCCCGCGAGGATTCCAACATCCAGCGGGCGTTCGAGTCGATCGGCGAGGCCCAG
>CAZCTZ010000086.1:0-5390 GCA_964501855.1 uncultured Thermotogae bacterium | reverse complement strand
TGAAGTAGATCCGCAGGGGGACGAGCGTCAGGCCGCGCTCCTTCACCTTCCCCGCGAGGCGGGCGATCTCCTTCCTGTGGAGGAGGAGCTTGCGGGGGCGCTCCGGGTCGGGGTTGTAGTGGCTCCCGGCCTCGTAGGGCGCGATGTAGACGTTGTGTAGGAAGACCTCGCCGTCCTTGATCAGGGCGAAGCCGTCCTTGAGGGAGCAGCTCCCCCGGCGGAGGCTCTTCACCTCGGTGCCCACGAGGACCAGCCCGGCCTCGTAGGTCTCCAGAATCTCGTAGTCGTGGCGCGCCTTGCGGTTGGTCGCCACCACCTTGATCCCTTCTTCGGCTTTGGACTTGGAGTTGGACCTGCCCATCTCAGACACCGACTGGAGTCTACCCCAAGCGCTTGCGGGAGGCAATCCCGCTCGGCTACCATGCCTCTACCATGGCCGCGATGAAGCTCAAGGTCAACGTCGGGACGCGCAACCCCGTCAAGCTGGCCGCCGTCGAGGCGGTCTTCGCTCGGGTCTTCGACGCCGAGCTGGAGGTGCGAGCGGTGGCGGTGGAGCCGGGCGTCCCCGCGGAGCCCTTCGGGGAGGAGGTCGCCCGTGGGGCGCTCCAGCGGGCGAGGCAGGCCCTCCGGGCTCGTGAGGGGGACTTCGGGGTGGGGATCGAGGCCGGGCTGGTGTGGAACCCCGTATTTGGGGTCTACTTCGACGTCCAGTTCTGCGCGATCGTCGACCGCGCGGGACGGGTGACCGCGGGCCACGGCCCGGGGTTCGTCTACCCGCCGGAGGTGATCGCCCAGGTCAAGCGCGGCCGCCCCGTCGGCGAGGTGATGGCCGAGCTGACGGGGATACCCGAGATCGGCAGGCGGGAGGGCTCAGTGGGGTATCTCTCCCGGGGGCTGCTCACCCGGAAGGAGCTGACAGAGCAGGCGGTGCTCGCGGCGCTCATCCCGCGGATCCGGCCGGAGCTCTATCCCTACCCGGACTTGGGCTTGGGCTCGGATTCAGGTTTAGATTTAGGCTGATCGGGGGGCGCGCCGGGGCCCTCCCCTTCTCCTTCCCCTCCCGCCTTTACCTCCGCTCCAGCTCCGGCTTTGGCTTCGGTTTCAGCTTTGGCCTTGGTTTCAGCTTTGGCTTCGGTTTCAGCCTCAGCTCGGGCTTTGGCGACCGCGGGCCAGGAGGAGACCAACGGCGCGAATAGCTCGATCACCAGGTCGTTCTGCACCTGGACCTGGCAGGAGAGGACCCAGCCCTCCTTGCGGAGCTTCCCCTTGAGGGGGCCGACCTGGGCCGGGCTCGGCTCGTCCAGCCCCTCGATGATCCTGACCCGGCAGGTCCCGCAGACGCCCTGCCCGCCGCAGGAGGTCATGATCCCGTAGCCGGCGGCCTTGAGGGCCTCGGCCAAGTTCGCGTTCCATCCCACGGTGAACTCGTTCCCGTCGTTGGTGACCCTGACCGTGAACTCCTTCTCCACCTTGAGCAAGCGGCTCACCAGGGTCAAGATGAGCCCGACGAAGACCGCCAGCCCGCCCAAGGTAGCCACCGGAATGAGGAAGTTCATCATCTCATCTCATCTTTCTTAATCTTGAATCTTGATCCTTTAAGCCCGCGCCATCTGCCTCTCCACCGAAACTAATCTAATCTACATCTACCGCTCCCCCAGGAGCTCCCGCAGGCGCTCGAGCCCTCGGTTGATGATATCCCGCACGGCGATCGAGGTGAAGGTCGCGCCGGTGATCGCCTCAAACTGGTTCGGCTCCTCCGGCTTGATATATTTTACAAAGTCCACCTGGGGCTCGGTCGCGAGCCCCCTGAACTGCTCTAGGAACCAGGGCTCGAAGATCCGCCCGCCCAACCCCGGGGTGTCGCCGCACTCGAGGACCTCGATCCCCAAAAGCCTTTTCAGGTCAGGTGAGACGCCCACCACCAATTCGACGATCCCCTGGAAGCCGCCCCCGCTGGCCCGGAAGGCATAGCCCACCAGCTCCCCATCTCCCTCGCGATAGCCCTCATAGACCGTCATCTCCTCGAGCTGGACCACCTTGATCTGCCTATGGAACCGCCGCTCGTAGTCCCCCGTGGTGGGGAAGCCGAGCACGCTCAGGACGCCCTTGTAGAGCCTCTCCCGAGCGTTCCGCTCGATCGCCGGCCCGGTGAGTTGGTTCACCGCAGCGAGCACCACGGCGAAGACCACCGCGACGGCGGCCAGCACGAGGACCATCCGCTGGGGGCTCGGCCCCTTCCTCTCCCTTGCGCTAGATGGCGCAGACCCACCCCCTGCCCTCGCCCTCGTCGTCTTCTCCTTCGCCTTCGCTCCCCTCTCCTCTCCGGGGTCAGGCCCTGCCATCTCCCATCAACCCCCTTCTCCCCGTCTCCGCTGCTGTTGCAGGCTCCGCAGCCCCTTGGGCAGCGTCAGCCGGTCGATCAGCGGCGTGAACATGTTCCCGATCAGGATGGCGAACATCACCCCCTCGGGGAAGCCGGTGAAGGCCCGGATCCCCATGGTGAGCAGCCCGAGCATGACCGCGAAGATCCACCGCCCGCGGGCGCTGATCGGCGAGGTGACCGGATCGGTGGCCATGAAGAATGCGCCGAGGAGGAGTCCCCCCGCCAGGAGCTGGAAGACCGGTCCACCGGCGCCGAACCGCTCCGGCTGGAGCCACCACAGCAGCCAGGAGAAGAGCCCCAGGCTCCCGATGTATCCGACGGGGATGCGCCAATCGATCGTCCTGGTCAAGATGAGGAAGAGCCCGCCCAGGATCAAGAGCAGCGCGGAGGTCTCCCCCAGCGAGCCCGCGGTGTTCCCCCACAGGAGCTTCAGCCAGTCGGTCGGCACCTGGTCGAACTTCATCCGCAGGAGCGGGGTCGCCTTGGTGATCGCGTCGGGCTCGGGGGCCCACCGGAGGAAGCCCCCCAGGCCCGCCTGGAAGGGCTCATACCAGGCGGTGGTCATCTGGACGGGGAAGGCGAACGCCAGGAAGGCCCTTCCCACTAAAGCGGGGTTGAAGACGTTGTAGCCGGTCCCGCCGAAGAGCTCCTTCCCGATGGCCACGCCGACGACCACCCCCAGTGCGACCATCCACAGCGGGAGGGTCGGCGGGAGCGTCAGCGGGTAGAGGATCCCGGTGACGAGGAACCCTTCGGTGATCTCCGTCCGGCGGACGACACAGAAGGTGAGTTCCGTTAAGGCCCCGAAGAAGTAGGAGACCAGGATCATCGCCAGCGCCCGCCAGCCGAAGAAGTAGATCGAGGCCAGCGCCGCGGGGAGCACCGCGGCGATCGGCATGAACATGTAGCGCTGCATCCCGAGGGCATCCCGCAGGTAGGGCAACTGGCGGGCGACCCGGTCGCTCGAGCCGAACAGCGACTCCCGCGTCCCCTCGACGACCAGCGCCAGGCGGCTCCAACGGGGGCTCCGCTCCAGCCGCGCGATGAGCTGTGAAAAGAGTTTATCGACTCGCTCGCTCAGGCCCTCCTCCCCCATTACTCTTCCTCCTTGAGCTTCCGCTTGCCCGCCCGGATCTGCTCCAGGAGGGGGAGCTTCGCCACGCAGACGTAGCTGCAGAGGCCGCACTCGATGCAGGCGAAGATGTTCAGCTCCTTCGCCTCGTCCAGGAGGTCGTGGGCAGCGCACTCAGCGAGGGTCGCCGGCGCGAGCCCCTGCGGGCAGGCCTCCAGGCAGAAGCCGCACTTGACGCAGGGGCGCTCCGGGCCGTGGAGGCCGAAATCAGCCCGGCGGGCCGGGGCCAGCGGCAAGGCAAGGAAGGCCCTGGTGTAGGAGTCCCGGGCGAGGCCCGGCTCAGACCAAGCCAGAAGCCGCAGCCGCGGCCCCGGGAGGGCGACCACCGCTGAGGTGTTCCTCAGGATCGGGGTCTCGGGGTCCTCGACGGGGAAGCCCCGCAGGACCCCATCGAGGAGAAGGCGCACTTCTTCATCCTTATCCTTCTTCCCCTCTCCCTCCCCTTCTTTTCCTTTCCCTTTCCCTCCTTTCCTTCCTTTTCCCTTTCCCTCTCCCTTCGCTTCCCCCTCCAGCCCGAGGAGGGCCGAGAGAGGCGTTCCCATCCGGAGCCTGCAGACCCCGGGCCGGGCGAGCGCCGGCCCGCCTTGGGCCACCCACCGCTCGATGAAGGGCTTCCCCTCGTGGACCGCCTCGTATGCGGCGAGGACGTGGGCCACATCCTGGACGACGATCCCCTCCTCGGCGGCGAGCCCGCCCGGCGGGACGGCCACCCCCAGGATGGACCGGACGAGCAGCTCTTCATCCCCCTGGGGATACTTGGGCGGGAGGGGGTGGATCGCCAGCCACTCCGGGCTCTCCCGCACCAGCCTCGCGATGAGCCCCCGCCACTCCCGGTTGAGCCCCAGGTGGACCTCGACCCGCTCCCCGAGAGCTCGGCGCATCACCGCCAGCCCGGCGAGGAACTCCCTCAATTTGCGCTCGAGCAAGAGGTGCTCATACCGCAGGTAGGGCTCATCCCCGACGGCTCCGACGAGGAGGCAGTCCACCTGCTCCGGGCTGATGGGCGAGCTGCCGAATTCCGTGGGGAAGCCGGCGTTCCCGCCGTCGGTCACCCCGGCCTCATAAAGGATTCGCTGGAGTTCCTGAGGGGTGAGCCGCTCGGGGTCGGTAGTGGAGCTTGTGGGGAGCCGCTCCCACTCGTCCCTCCCGTCAGATGCGATCACCACCGCTTGGGAACGGCCGCCCCAAGGGTGGGCCCGCTCCTCGATGGCGACCACCTCACCGGAGATCGGCGAGTGGATCGGCGTCGAGACCACCTCATCTGAGCCCGAATCTGAGCGGGCGATCACTGTGCCGGCCTTCACCTTTGCACCGGGCTCGACCAGCGGCGGGAGCTCCGCCTGGAGCTCTCGGCGGTGGGTCTGGCTCTTGGGGTAGATCCCCTGCCGAAGGAGGACCACCGCCCGCTGGGGCGGAGCTGGGGTGCCCCGCTCCTCCTGCAATTCATGAGGCTCACCCTGGAAGCGGGGGAAGCGGTGGCCTCCGCGGAAGCCCCTCGCTGGCGCTAGCCTGCCCATTTGGGAGCGGATTATAGTCCCCGACCGGAACCGATGTCAATTTCGGCCCCCGCCCTGGCTGGGGCTGACTGGGCTGCAACGGGCGGGGCTTAAGCCCTCCGGGGCTGGCTCACCCACTTGGTCACCGCGGGGCTGACCCACCTCAGGAGGTGGAAGGGCGAGCCAGCCTTGTCGTTGGTCCCGCTCCAGCCGTCCCCGCCGAACCACTGCCGGGCCACGATCGCACCGGTGCATTTATCATTTATGTAGAGGTTGCCCGCGGCGTGGATCAGCTTCCTGTGCACGTAAGTAAGCTTTTGTGGATCGGTCCCGTAGATCGAGCCGGTGAGGGCGTAGTCGAGCGACCGGCAGAGCTCGA
>CAZCTZ010000085.1:0-5399 GCA_964501855.1 uncultured Thermotogae bacterium | reverse complement strand
GCACAGCTCGCAGAACGAGCAGGACAACCGCTACTACGCCCACATCTCCGGCGCGCCGCTGCTCGAGCCAGCCGACCCGAGGGAGGCCTATGAGATGGCCAAGGCGGCCTTCGCCCTCTCGGAAGAAGTGGAGCTGCCGGTCCTCCTGCGGACGACCACCCGGGTCTCGCACACCCGCGCCGCGGTGGAGGTGGGCGAGCTTCCCCCTCCAGAAGCCCGCAACACCCGGGGCTTCTTCGAGAAGGACCCCCAGCGGTTCGTCATCGTCCCCGCGGTCGCTCGCAGGCTCCATAAGCTCCTCCTGGAGAGGCTGAAGAAGGCCGAGGAGCTGGCCGAGGAGAGCGAGTTCAACTTCGTCGAGGGGGAGGGCACCGAGCTGGGGATCGTCACCTCCGGGGTGAGCTACACCTACGTCCACGATGCGGTAGAGGAGCTGGGCGTGCAGGACAGGGTGAGGGTGGCGAAGCTCGGGCTGAGCCACCCCCTGCCGCGGCGGCTCCTCGCGCGGTTCCTGGGCCAGGTGGAACGCGTCCTGGTGGTCGAGGAGCTGGAGCCGATCCTGGAGACCCAGGTCAGGGGGCTCGCTCAGGAGCTAAAGCTGGATGTGGAGATCCGGGGGAAGGGCACCGGCGGCCTCTCCCGGCTCTACGAATATGACCCCGACCGGGTGCGGAGCGCGCTCGCTGAAGTCCTAAACCTGGACTGGGAGCCGCCAGAGCCGGTGAGGCTCACTCAGGATGAGCTCCCCCCTCGCCCGCCGGTCCTCTGCCCCGGTTGCCCTCACCGCGCCACCTACTACGCGCTCAAGCTGGCCCTGGGCGAGGAGGAGCACAAGAAGACGATCTACACCTCGGATATCGGCTGCTACACCCTGGGGCTGCTCCCCCCGCTGGAGATGGCCGATTACCTGCTCTGCATGGGCTCCTCCGTTGGGACAGCGGGCGGCTTCGCCCGGGCTACAAGGCAGGGGCAGCGGGTGGTCGCCTTCATCGGCGACTCGACCTTCTACCACGCCGGGATACCGGCGCTGATCAACGCCGTCCACAACCAGCATAGGTTCCTGCTGGTGATCCTGGACAACCGGACGACGGCGATGACCGGCCACCAGCCCCACCCCGGCCTGGAGCTCTCCGCGCTCGGGCCTGCCCCGGCGGTCTCGCTGGAGAGGCTGATCGAGGGTTGCGGGGTGGACCCCGAGAGGGTCCACGTGATAGACCCGATGGACCTCCAGAGGGCCGTAGAGATTTTCAAGCGGGCGCTGCGGGAGAGCGAAGAGGGGGTCGCGGTGGTGATCTCCCGCCACCCCTGCGCGCTCCTCGGACGCGCCGGTCGAGCCGGCTGAACGGGGGATGGATGGTGAACGATGGCCACCGACAAGGCTGATCTAGAACGGGGGCTCGTCCAGGTCGACCCAGCTAGGTGCAAGACCTGCTGGAACACCGAGCTGGGCTCCCGGTGCACCGTCCCCTACGAGCTGGGATATGAGCTCTTCAGGTCGGAGCGGAAGATCGCACTCGGCCCCCACCTGGAGAAGATGCCCCTCCCGCCGTGCGTGGCCGCCTGCCCGGCGAACATCTGCGTCATGGGCTACGTCGGGCTGATCGCCGCGGGGCTCTACGAGCAGGCCTACAGGCTGATCCGCGCCCGCGTCCCCTTTCCACATGTCTTGAGCTTGGTCTGCCCCCACCCCTGCGAGGACCACTGCATCCGCGGGGACTATGACCAACCGATCGCGATCAACGCGCTGAAGCGGTTCGCCGTCGAAAAGACCCCGCAGGAGGTCCGCCGGCGGTTCCTGGAGGAGCTGATCACCGAGCTCGACGAGAACGGTCAGAAGGTCGCGGTGGTCGGCGCCGGCCCGGCGGGGCTGGCCGCGGCTCACGACCTGCGGCTGCGGGGATACGCCGTGACCGTCTTCGAGAAGTTGGAGAGACCGGGCGGGATGATGCTCACCGGCATACCGGGGTATCGCCTCCCGCGGGCCGTCCTCGAGGAGGAGATCGGCGAGGTCCTCGAGCTCGGCGTGGAGCTAAAGACCGGGGTCGGCGTGGGCGAGGACCTCCCCCTGAGGGAGCTGCTCAGCGGATACGATGCGGTGTTCCTGGCTATAGGAGCCCACCTCGGGGCGAAGCTAAACGTCCCCGGCGAGGAGGCTGAGGGCGTCTGGGATGCGCTGAAGTTACTGCGATTGGTCAACCTGGGCGGGGAGAAGCCGGTCCTCGGCCTGCGAGCCGTGGTGATCGGCGGGGGCGACTCGGCGGTAGACGGGGCACGGGTCGCCCGCCGGTTGGGAGCCAGGGAGGTGTGGATCCTCTACCGACGGACGCGGACGGAGATGCCGGCCCACCCCGAGCAGCTCGCCCAGGCCGAGGCCGAGGGCGTCCAGCTTTGGGAGCTGGTCTCGCCGGTGGAGTTCATCACCGAGGGCGGACGCCTCCGCGCCGTCAAGCTGATCAAAAACAAACTGGGTGAGCCGGATGAGTCCGGCCGGCGCCGACCGGTGCCCATCCCCGGCTCGGAATTCCTGCTAGAGGCGGATGCGGCGATCGTGGCCGTCGGCCAGCGGCCCGAGCTGCGTTTTCTCGAGCTGGAGCGGTCGCGGGCAGGCGGTCCGGCGCTGGAGCTGGACGAGCGCGGCTTGGTGAAGGTCGACCCCGAGACGATGCAGACCTCAATTGAGAAACTCTTCGCCGGCGGGGACCTGGTGAGCGGCCCCTCGACGGTGATCGAGGCCATCGCCGCCGGGAAGCGCGCCGCCTGGGGGATCGACCGCTACCTGCGGGGGGAGAGGGCAAAGGCGGTCTGCTTCCGCTCCCTGAGCGAGCTGAACCAGCAGGGGCGCTATCAGCCGCCATCTGAGCGGGTCACCCGCCAGGCGCGGGCGAGGATGCCTCATCTGCCCGCTGCTGAGCGAGTGAGGGACTTCCGGTTGGTCGAGCTCGGGCTGGATGAGGAGGCTGCGGTGGCGGAGGCGCGCCGATGCCTAGCCTGCGGCCTATGTGCCGCATGCAACGCCTGCTTGGACACCTTCGCCTGCCCGGCGATCTTCCTCGACCGAGACCGAAACCAAGGCCAAGGCCAGGGTAAGCCCGCGATCGATCCCCTGCTGTGCGACGGCTGCGGGGTCTGTCCCCAGCTCTGCCCCAACGATGCCATCGCGGTCGTGGAGGAGCCTGAGGAGAAGGGAAAGGGAGAGGAAAAGAGAGAAGGAGAGGGAGAGGAGAAGGAGGGGGAAAGAGGGGTTGGCCTCCGGTAAGAGCGACAGGAAGCTGAAAGTCCACATCGTCGGGGTCGGCGGCCAGGGGACACTCACCGCCGCTTGGCTCCTGGGTGCGAGCGCCCTGCGGGCGGGCCTCGAAGCGGTGGTGAGCGAGGTCCACGGGATGGCCCAGCGGGGCGGCGTCGTCGAGACCTCGGTATTGCTGGGGGGCTACCGCGGGCCGATCATCGGTCGCGGGGCGGCTGACGTCCTGCTGGCCTTCGAGCCGCTCGAGGCCCTCCGCGCGCTGGATAAGGCCTCCCGGAGGAGCTGGCTGATCGTCAACACCCACCCGATCAGGCCGATCACCGTCGCGCTCAAGCTGGGGGAATATCCCGATCTAGATAGGGCATTCGCCGAGCTCGAGCCGCAGCTCGCCCGGCTGATCCGCCTCAACGCTACCGAGCTGGCGAGGCAGGCGGGCTCGCCCCTGGCGACGAACATGGCCATGCTCGGTGCGCTCGCCGCGACTGGGCTCCTGCCCTTCCCCGCCGAGGAGCTTGAGCGGGGGATCGCCGAGTTCTCCCCCAAGCTGGCCGAGGTGAACCTGAGGGCCTACAAGCTCGGTCAGGCGGCCCTCCGAGGGGCGCCCCTCCCCTCATCCTAGCTTGGCTTGAGCTGGCCCATCAGGCGATGGAGCGGGGGGAGTGAGCCAACCTGGGATCGAGTATGTCCCGCAGGCCATCCCCGAGGAGGTTGAACCCCAGGACGGCGATGGCGATCGCCAGCCCGGGGAAGATCGCCGGCCAGATGGACAAGCCCATGAATGGCTGGGCCTCGTTGAGCATCCGGCCCCAACTGGGATGCGGTGGCTGGGTCCCCAAGCCGAGGTAGCTCAAGCCCGCCTCGGCCAGGATGGCGACGGCGAAGCTGACCGTCGCCTGCACGATCAGGGGCGAGAGGGCGTTGGGCAGGATGTGCTTCCGGATGATCGCCAGGTCGGTCTGGCCTACCGCTCGGGCTGCGAGCACGTAATCCCGCTCCTTCAGGGAGAGGAAGTTCCCCCGGGTGAGCCGGGCGAAGATGGGGATGTTGTAGATCCCGATCGCGATCATGCTGTTTGTGATCCCCGGGCCGAGGATCGAGGTGATCAGGATGGCGGTGAGCACGGCGGGGAAGCCGTAAATCACGTCCATCACCCGCATCGTCGCCTCATCAACCCAGCCGCCCCAGTAGCCGGCCAGCGCGCCCAGGAGGACACCCAGGCTCATCCCGATCCCCACGGCGATCACCCCGACGGTGATCGAATTCGCCGCACCGCGCATCACCCGGGAGAGGATGTCGCGCCCGTAGTGATCGGTGCCGAACCAGTGGGACTTGCTCGGCCCCTGGAGCCTCGCGGAGATCTCCATCCGGTTGGGGTCATAAGGGGTGTAGAAGAGGCTCAGGATGGCGGTGCCCGCCACCATCATCACCAGGATCAGTCCGATCACGAAGTTTATATCCTTAAGGAATCTGCGCATCTCAGTCATACCTGATCCTCGGGTCCAAAAGCCCGTAGAGGAGATCGACGATGAAGTTGACGATCACGATCACCGCGGCGATGAACAACACCACCCCTTGGACGACCGGCAGGTCCCGCTGGAAGATGGCGTTCATTACCAGGCGGCCCATCCCCGGCAGGTAGAAGACCGTCTCGACGATGATCGTCCCCGCGAGGAGGTGGCCGAGCTGGAGGCCGAGAATCGTCACCACCGAGATGAAGGCGTTGCGGAGGGCATGCTTGTAGATCACCGCTCCGGAGGGGAGGCCCTTGCTCCATGCGGTCTTGATGTAATCCTCCTGGAGGACCTCGAGCATCGATGAGCGGGTGAGCCGGGTGATCACCGCAGCGCGGGTGAGGCTGAGTGCCAGCGCTGGTAGGAAGAGCGAGCGGAGGGCCTCTAGGGGGGCCTCCTCCCAGGAGGTGAACCACCCCGCGGGGAAGAGGCGCCAATGGACGGCGAACCCCAGGATGAGCAGGATCCCGGCCCAGAACTCCGGGATGGCCAGCCCGAGCTGGGAGAAGATCATCGTGCCGTAGTCGCCAGGGCGGTTGTGATGGGTAGCGGCGTAGATCCCCAGGGGGATGGCAATCAGCATCGTGAGGAGGATCGCCAGCCCGGCCAGAGGGCCGGTGACCAAAAGACGGCTGGCGATC
>CAZCTZ010000084.1:0-5535 GCA_964501855.1 uncultured Thermotogae bacterium | reverse complement strand
CGAACTCGAGTTCGCCGGGGGCGAGCTGGTGGCTATGGAGCTGACGGGGGAAGCCGAGCTGGAATTTGAGCGCTCCGAGGGGTTGCTCAAGGCGGATCGGATCTGTTTGGTGCGCCGAGGAGGACAGCAAGGGCAGCAAGAAGAGGGGGAACAAGAGGAGGGGGAAGGAAGGGAGCGCTGGCAGCTCGAGGCCCGAGGGGGCGTCCTGCTGGAAGAGGGAGAAGGAAGAGAGGGAGAGGGAGGAGGCCGGCTGACCTCCGCGGCGGTGCTCCTAGCCGAGCTGGTCGAGCAGGAGGGGGGCTTCCTCATCGAGGCGGTGGAGGCCGAGGAGTTCGCCGGCCAGGAGGAGTTCATCAACGCGCGGGGCGAGCGCCACCCGCTCCGCTACCAGGGCCGGCGGGCCGAGCTCGAGTTTGTCGCTGATGCCGGTGGGGCCGGGGAAGGTGATATGAGCAGGACCCAATTGCAACTAGAGCGGCTCGAGCTCGCCCAGGGCGACTTCACCACCTGCACCTGCAGCGAGCTCATCCGCCGGGAGGCCTACTGCATCTCGACCGACCGGCTGCTCATTCTCTCCGATGAGCTCCTAGTGGCCACCAACGTCGTCCTGCGCGCCTTCGGCGTCCCGGTCTTCTGGTCGCCGCTCTATGTCACCCCGCTCAAGCGGGAGCGGGAGGGCCCCTTCTTCCCCGAGGTCGGCCGCAGCCGGACCCGCGGCTGGTATGCCCGCTGGCGGCTGCCATTCGCTCTCGGCGCCGGCACTCGAAACCATGGGCTCATCCTGCTTGACTATTACAACCGCTACCGCGAGCTCGGCGCGGGGCTCGACCTGGAGTATGACCTTCCGGGACTGGAGAGCAGCGGCCGGCTCCACTTCTACAAGCTGTTTGGGATCTCCGAGCTCCTCGAGCTGCGCCTCTCCGATCGGACCCAGCTCCCCCGAGGGGTGAGCCTCGCCCTCACGACCGATTACCGCCTCTCCCGGGAGCCCCAAGCACAAGCGCCCAAGGAGCAGCGAAGCTACCGGGTCCAGCTCGCCGGGGAGCGGGGCGGCTGGCGCTGGACGGGGACGATCGCCCGAGAGGAGCACCTAGAGCTGGAGCAGAAGCAGCACCCCAGCGGTAGCAGCGAGAGCGAAGGGGAAGGGGGCAAGGAGCCAGGCTACCGGGCCCTCGAGCGCCGACCGGAGCTCACCCTCAGCCGGAGCGGGAGCTTGTTAGATGGGCTCATCTACTCGGTGAGCCTGAGCTGGGGGCGATATCGCGAGCGGAGGCTTGGAGCGGAGGGCTTCGAGGAGGGGACGCGCTTTGCGGGCGCGCTCACCTTAAGCTTAAAGGGGCTCGAGCTCCATGAGGGCCGGGTCAAACTTCGCGCCCAGGGCGGCTACCAGCTCGCCCTCTACGGACCTGGGACCTCTCGAGAGGTCCTCTCCTTCGCGCCCAGCTTGGACCTCCTCCCTCTCGAGGACCTCCACCTCATGATGAGCTACGACTACCGGCTGGTGCACGGCGAGAGCCCCTTCGCCTTCGACTACGAGCAGCGGGCTAGCCGGCTCTCCTTCAAGGGGAGCTGGCAGGCTCCGCGTCCGCGGGGGCTCGGCGAAGGCGAGGGCGAAGGAGAAGGAGAAGGAGACCTCCAGGCGAGCTTCGCGGGGAGCTACGACCTCGAGCGGGCCACCTTCACCCCGCTCAAGCTCAGCTTGACCCACCGGCTGGGGCCCAGCACCACCTCGCTCGGGCTCACCTATGACCTGAACAGGGGCCGGCCGCAGCAGCTCACCCTTAAGGAGGCGCTCACCGGCGAGGGCTGGTCGGCCACCCTGAGCGGGGGCTACAGCTTCACCCAGGGGAGGTTCGCTGACCTGATCGCCAAGCTCTCCTGGGGGGAGCAGCGGCTCGGGCTGCGGTATGATCCCAATAACTTCAAACTGGAGCGGATCAACCTCGAGCTCGAAGCGGAGCCCGCCAGGGGGTGGCAGCTCATGATCAAGGGCGAGTATGACCTCGAGCGGGGCCGACTGGCCGCGCTCCAGTGGGGCCTGATGCGCAGCTTCTGTGAGTGCTGGGAGCTCGGGCTCTTCGGCGAGCGCGATCGGGTGTGGCTCCAGGCCAGGATCACGGCCTTCCCCACGATCGGGCTCAAATACTCCCCGACTGACAAGCAGATCGCCTTCGGAGGCTAGGCCAGCCAGCCCGCGCCCGCTCATGACCTTGGCTTAACTCCATCCACCCCGAGCCACCTTTTGCTTTTCCCTCCACCCGGGGCTATACTATCCTAAAGTCTGCGGGCTGGCGCCCGGGTTTTTGAGCAAAAACCGCAGGTGGAAAGTAGAATAGAGTGAAAAGTGAAGTGAAGGGGAGAAAGCGAGCACCAAGCAGGAAGGAGCAAAGGGAGTGAAGTGGAGAGTGAGGGGGTAGTCCAGCTATGGTCAAATACTATGATGGCTTCATCAAGCCGATCGATGCTTCGCGCTACCTGGGAATACCGCTCAGCGAGATCTACGCGATGCTCGATGCGGGCGAGCTGCCGGGGGTGAAGCTGGGCAACCGCTGGCGGATCCGCATCAGCGCGCTGGAGAGGTGGCTCGACGAGGAGGTCTCCAAGGAGGAACTCTCCAAGCTGGCCAAGCGCCTGAAGAACGTCGACCCTAAGAAGCTGGAGGAGCTCCTCGGCGAGCGTGAGCGGGAGGACCGCAAGGGGGGCCCGCACCCCCAGGGTGGGTGATCCGCCTTTCCCTCCCCTTTCCCTTAGGTAGGCTGACCCGGGTAGGCTCAAGCGAAGCGGCGAGATGAGCACGGCTAAGCTCAAGCTGGAGCGGCTCGAGACGGTGATCGGGCTGGAGCTCCATGCCCAGCTCAAGACCAAGACCAAGCTCTTCTGCAACTGCCGAGCTGACCAGTTCGACGCGCCGCCGAACACCCACACCTGTCCGGTCTGCCTGGGCATGCCCGGTGCGCTGCCCGTGCTGAACAAGCAGGCGGTCGAGCTGGCGCTCAAGGCCGCGCTGGCCTTCCACTGCCGAGTCCACGAGCGGTCGCTCTTCGCCCGTAAGAACTACTTCTACCCCGACCTGCCCAAGGGCTACCAGATCTCCCAGTATGACGAGCCGCTGGCGACCGGCGGCTGGGTCGAGTTCGAGGTGGACGGCCGACCGAGGCGGGTCGGGATCCGCCGGGTCCACCTCGAGGAGGACGCCGGCAAGCTGATCCACACCGAGGAGGGCCGGAGCCTGGTCGACTTCAACCGGTCGGGAGTCCCCCTGATCGAGATCGTCACCGAGCCGGAGATCCACACGCCGCGGGAGGCCCGCGCGCTGATGGAGGAGATCAGGAGGATCCTGCGGTATATCGGCGTCTCCGATGCCGACCTGGAGAAGGGCGAGCTCCGCTGCGACGCCAACATCTCCCTCAGCGTCGACGGCCGGCCGGGCACCCGGACCGAGATCAAGAACATGAACTCCTTCCGGGCGGTGGAGGAAGCCCTCTCGTTCGAGGAACGGCGGCAGCGGAAGGCCCTGGAGGAGGGCGGCCAGGTCGAGCAGCAGACCCTCGGCTGGGACGCCGAGCGCGGCCAGGTGGTCCTCCAGCGGGGGAAGGAGGAGTCGGAGGACTACCGCTACTTCCCCGAGCCGGACCTGCCCCCGCTGATCGTCACTCAGGAGTGGCTGGAGCGGCTCCGGGCGACGCTCCCCGAGCTACCCGCGGAGAAGCGCCGCCGCTGGCGGGAGGAGTTCGGCCTGCCGGACTACGACATCCGGGTGCTGACCGAGGAACGGCCGGTGGCCGAGTTCTTCGAGGCCGTCGTCCGGCTCTTCCCCGAGCCCAAGGAAGTGAGCAACTGGATGATGAGCGAGCTCCTGCGGCTCCTCAAGGAGGAGGGGGTGGCCGTGGAGGAGCTCCCGCTCCGCCTTGAGCCGGCCGACTTCGCCCAGGTGCTCCGGCTGGTCAAGGAGGGCAAGATCAACCGCAACACCGGGAAGGGGCTCCTCGCGGAGGTCTTCAAGACCGGCAGGAGTCCTGAGGAGCTAGTGCGTGAGCGCGGCCTGGAGCGGATCACCGATGAGGAGGCGCTCGCGCAGGTAGCCGAGCAGGTCCTCGCGGAGAACCCCAAAGCCGTGAGCGACTACAAGTCTGGCAAGAGGGAGGCGCTGGGCTTCCTCCTCGGCCAGGTGATGCGCGCCACCCGCGGGAAGGCCGATCCGAAGCTCGCCCGTGAGCTCCTCCTCCGGAAGCTCTCCGGTTAGTTTAGTCGCACCTAGTGTAGCCGCAGTCCTGGCAGATGTAGCAGCCGCCGGTCACGACCAGCACCCCGCCGCACATCGGGCAGATGTCGAGCGCCTCGCCCTCTTCCCGGCTGTCGCTCCTCTGCCTGGGGGTGGGCTTCGGCGGCCCCGTCAGCGGCAGATACCGCGGCCCGGCAGTAGTGGAGTTGTCGATCAGCTTGAGCTGCTCGCCCCCGCGCAGGTATTCCTCCATCGCCTTGGCGATCGCATCCGGCACGGAGAAGACCACCTCGCCGTCGTCCTGGATCACCGGGCGTGAGCCGCGGATCAGCTTGAGCTGGTCGATGATCGCACTCGGCTTGACCCCGCTCCGCAGGGCGAGTGAGATCAGCCGCCCGATCGCCTCGGTGAAGGCCATTGAGGCCGAGCCGGACTTGCCCAGTTGGATGAAGACCTCGAAGGGGCCGTGCTCATCTTCATTGACGGTGACGAAGAGGCTCCCCATCTCGGTCTTGTAGTTGTAGGTCTTCCCGCGGACGACCTTCGGCCGCGGCCGGGGGAAGCGCCGCGGTCGGCGGCGCTCCTCGGTGGCGGCCTCCTCCCTCTCCCTCTCGCTCACCAGGACGCCCCGGCGGGAGCCCTCCCGGTAGACGGTGACCCCCTTGCAGCCGAGCCGCCAGGCCTCGAGGTAGATCCGCTCGACCTCCTCGGGGGTGGCCTCCCTGGGGAGGTTGACCGTGCTGGAGATCGCATGGTCGATGTGCCGCTGGATCGCGGCTTGCATCCGGATCCGCATCTCCGGCGCGATCTGGTGCGCGGTGACGAAGATCGGCGGGAACTCCCGCTCGTCCTCGAGCTCGAACCGCTCCAGGTATTCCCGCACCAGGGGGTGGAAGACCCGGAACTCGCCCTTGCTCAGGGACTCAGACCGCCGCAGGTAGCTCAGGGAGAAGATCGGCTCGATCCCCGAGGAGACCCCCGCGAGGACCGAGCCGCTCCCCACCGGCGGGACGGTCAGCAGCGCGGCGTTGCGCAGGCCGTGCTCCTTGATCTTCTCCTGCAACCGGGGCTCCAGCCTCCGGATGAAGGGGCTCTTCAGGTGCTCCTGGGGGTCGAAGGCCGGGAAGGGGCCCTTCTCCCGGGCCAGCTCGACGCTCTCGTCGTAGACGATCTGCTTGATCCGCCCGAAGAGCTCCTCCACGAAGCTGATCGCCTCGTCGGTGTCATATTTCAGCCCGAGCTTGATCAGCATGTCCCCCAGGCCGGTGAAGCCGACCCCGATCCGCCTCGACCGGAGCGAGGCCTCCCGCTGC
>CAZCTZ010000083.1:0-5541 GCA_964501855.1 uncultured Thermotogae bacterium | reverse complement strand
CGCCGGCGCCGGCGCGGATCTCGACAATCGCGTTCTGGGAGTCGCGGGGGTCCTCCGGGACCAAGAGCAGCGCGATCTCCTCCAGGAGGCGTTCCCGCCGCTGGCGGGCCGCCTCGAGCTCCTCCCGGGCCAGCTCCCTCAGCTCCTCATCCTCGCCCTCGGTGCGGAGCAGCTCTTCCCCTTCCTTTATTTCCGCCTCCAGGCGCTTGAGCTCCTCGTAGCGCTCCTGGATCTCGCGCAGCTTGGCGTAACGCTGGGAGAGCTCGGCATAGCGCTTGGTGCCGACCAGCTCCGGCCGGCCGAGCTCCCGCTCCAGCTCCTCAAGTTCGCGCTCGAGTTCGGCTAGCTTCTCCATGAGGCCCATACTGGGATGACTTAATTTAATCGCAGATCCAGATGGGATGCAACCCGCGTTGCTCAATACAGCAGAATGCTGTATAATGCCCGGGTGAAGGGGATGGGGATGAAGATGAAAATGGGGATGGAGATGGAGATGAAGAAGCTCACGCGGCGGGAGTTCCTAAAAGCGCTGGTCGGGGCCGGAGCGGGGCTCGCCCTGGGCTTGGGGGTGCCCCTCAGGGCCGGCGCCCATGCC
The DNA here is from genome assembly GCA_964501855.1 of uncultured Thermotogae bacterium. GTDB lineage: Bacteria > Bipolaricaulota > Bipolaricaulia > RBG-16-55-9 > JANLFV01 > CAZCTZ01. Next base: position 4,946 of record CAZCTZ010000083.1, on the reverse strand, counting down.
CGAGCAGGGGCAGCGGCGGAGACGATCCGGATTGGCCACCAGGTCGACCTCTCTGGCGCGCTGGCCATCTACGGCTACTGGCAGGATAGGGCCCTCCGGGCGGCGGTCGCCGAGCTGGGCGAGATCGCCGGCCGGCCGATCGAGCTCTACACCGAGGACACCGCCTCCAGTCCGGCCACCGGCGCGGCGCGCCTGCGCAAGCTGATCCAGCAGGACCGGGTCGACTTCGTCATCGGCTCGCAGCACTCCGGGGTGTGCAAGGCCAGCCTGCCGATCGCCAAGGAACTCCAGACGATCTACTTCCCGCTGGGGGAGGCGACCGAGCTTACGAGCAAGTGGGGCAACCGCTACAGCTTCAAGGTGAACCACACCGTCCGCTCACACGTCCAGGTGAGCTACCGCTGGGCGGTGGAGAACCTGGGAAAGCGCTGGACGATCGTGGTCGCGGACTATGCCTTCGGGCGGTCACACGCCGCGGAGTGGCCCCCCAGGATCGCCGAGGAGGGCGGCGAGGTCCTCAGCACGATCGCCATCCCGCTCGAGGCGACCGACTTCGTGCCCTACCTGGCGAAGATCGACGTCAAAAATACCGACGTCTTGCTCTACGTCTTCCCCGGCGGGAGCGTCGTCCGGTTCATCGAGCAGGCCGCCTCCCTGGGCATCCTAGAGCGGGTAAACCTCTTCGGGGTGATCTGTAGCATCGACGGGATCGACACCGAGACGATCCCAGCGCTCGAGGGCAGCTGGTATGTCTCCAACCACCCGCGGCTACATGAGGAGGTCCCCGAGAAGCTCCGGGAGTATGATGCCCACCTGCGGCGGGCCGTCGGGGTGGACGAGCGGGGCCACGAGCTGGGCGGCCCGCGGACGGTCACCGGCTCGCACTACTGGTATGCCTGGGAGGCGCTCCACCTGCTCAAGCGGGCGGTGGAGGAGTGCGGCTGGCGGAGCAAGGAGGATAACCCTGTCTTGATCGAGACCCTCGAGGGGCTCGCCGCCGAGGCGGGCTACGGCTTCCCCCAGGGCGCGCTCTTCATCCGCGCTCAGGACCACCAGGGCTTCCACGACCACTACATCGAGCGGGTGGAGGGCGGCAAGCTCCGGGTGAAGCTCCACTTCCCCAAGGAAGAGGCGGTCTATCCCCCGGAGGTGGACTACACCAAGGGGGCCTGACCGAGTAAAAAAAGTAGAGAGATGGACCTCCTCCAGCAGCTCGCCTTCCAGGGGCTCAATGGGCTCATCTGGGGGCTGATCCTCGCGCTGATGGCCCTGGGGCTCAACCTGATCTACGGGGTTCTGGGGATCATCAACGTGGCCCATGGGGCCTTCTACATGCTCGGCGGGGTCCTCACCTGGTATCTCTGGTATCTCGCCCCGTGGGGCTTCTGGTGGGGGCTGCTCCTCGCCCCCGCCCTTGTCGGCCTCCTCGGACTGCTGCTCGAGCGAGGGGTCCTCCGGCCGGTGGAGGGCCGTCCGGTGATGACGATCATCGTCACCTTCGGGCTCCTGCTCCTCCTCCAGCATGGGGTCCTGCTCCTCTTCGGCGGGGCGCCACGCTCGCTCCCCGAGCCGGTCCGCTTTACCGTGGGCTTTCTGGGCTTGCACTACCCCGGCTATCGGTTGGTGGTCGCACTCCTCTCGGTGGTGGCGATGGCCGCCCTGTGGCTCCTGCTCCACCGGAGTAGGCTCGGCCTGTGGATCCGCGCTACCGCGCAGAGCCGCGAGCTGGCCACGGCGCTCGGCCTGCCCGTCCCGTGGATCTACCTTCTCACCTTCGGGCTGGGAGCGGCGCTCGCCGCACTGGCGGGTGCGCTCACCGCGCCGCTCGTCTCGGTGAGCTACCGGATGGGAGAGGAGGTCCTAATCGAGGCCTTCATCGTGGTGATCGTCGGCGGGCTGGGGAGCCTGGGCGGTGCAGCCCTGGCGGGGATGCTCCTCGGGGTGCTCGAGGGTCTCTTCACCGTGTGGGCCAGCCCGGTCCTCGCACGCGTCCTGGCGCTCGCCGCGCTGGGAGGGGCGCTCCTCCTCCGGCCGGAGGGGCTCCTCGGCAAGAGGAGCGGGAGCGGGGAGGAAGCGAGATGAGATGAGATGACATGACGGGGATGGAGATAAAGATGGGAACGAGGAAGGTCTTCACAGCCACAGCTGTAGCTGCGGTCGTGGTCACTGTCGTCCTACTTGCGGCTGTCCCCCGGCTCGGCCTTGAGGGCTACTGGCTGTATCTGCTCACGGAGGGGCTCGCCTGGGGGCTCTTCGCCCTCTCCTTCGACCTGCTCTACGGCTACAGCGGGCTGCTATCGCTCGGCCAGTCGGTCTTCTTCGGGGTGGGGGCCTACGGCGCCGCGCTGGGCTCGCTCAGGCTGGAGCTCGGCCTCCTCCCCTCGCTACTTCTGGGCGTAGGAGCCGCGCTCGCACTCGCGGGGCTCCTCGGGCCGGCGCTGGTCCGCATCCCCGGGCATGGGTTCATCATCCTCACCTTGGTCCTCGCGGTGATCTTCCACCTGGTGGCGCTCTGGCTGCGGCCGCTCACCGGCGGGGACGATGGCCTATCGGTGAGCGCACCCCAGCTCCTTGGGTGGTCGCTGGCCGAGCCGGCCGTCAACTACTACTTCGTCCTGGGGATGGCCTTCCTTGCGACCCTATTCTTAGGATGGCTGGTGAGGAGCCCGCTCGGTTTGGCCTTCCGGCTCGTCCGTGAGAACCCCCAGCGGGCCGCGGCCCTGGGCTACAACGTCTTCGGGGTGAGGCTAGTCGCCTTCCTCATCTCCGGAGGGGTGGCCGGCCTCGCCGGAGTGCTTTATCTCTTCACCAGTCGGTTCGCCAGCGCGGAGCTGCTCCACTGGACGACCGCGGCTAATCCCCTGGTCTGGACGCTCCTCGGCGGGGCGGGGACCCTCATCGGGCCGCTGATCGGGACAGGCCTCCTGATCTGGACTAGGGAGCTGATGAGCGGCTGGTGGGGGCACGGCTACCCGCTCCTCGTCGGCGGGCTGATCGTCCTCGTGGCGGTCTTCGCCCCGCGGGGGCTGGTGGGGACGCTCGCGGAGAGATGGAGATGGAGATCCTCAAAGTTAAGGAGCTGAGCAAGCGCTTCGGGGACTTCCCCGCGCTGGAGGGGGTCGATCTCGCGCTGGAGGAGGGCGAACTCCTCGCACTGGTTGGCCCCAACGGCGCGGGTAAGACGACCCTGCTCCGGCTGATCAGCGGCGAGCTCAGGCCGACCCGCGGCGAGATCTACTTCCTGGGGAGGAGGATCGACCGCCTGCCCGCCTGGCAGCGGGCCCGGCTGGGGATCGCCCGCACCTTCCAACTGATCAGTCTCTTCCCCGAGCTTACTGTCCGTGAGAACCTGCAGGCCGCCGTCTGGGCCGGCAGGTGGTCACCTACATCTACGTCTACCTCTACTACACTTGCTCGCTCCCACTCCCTCTCCCGCTCCCGCTCTTGCTTCACCCGGCAGCGGGTGGAGGAGCTCCTCGAGCTTTTGGGCCTCGAGGGGAAGGGCGACTTCCGGGCGAAGGAGCTCTCCCACGGGGAGGGGAGGCTGCTCGAGCTCGGGCTGGCGCTGGCGCAGGAGCCACGGCTCCTCCTGCTCGACGAGCCGACCGCCGGGCTGAGCCCCCCGGAGCGGGCTAAGCTGGTGGAGCTGATCGGGAGCCTGCGGGAGCAGGGGCTGAGCGTCCTCCTGGTGGAGCACGACCTTGGGGTGGTCCGCGAGTTGGCCGATCGGATCGTCGTCCTCCACCAGGGTCGGGTGCTAGCTGAGGGCCCGCCGGAGAGGGTCCATCAGGACCCCCACGTCCAGGAGGTCTACCTGGGCCCGGGCGGCAGGGCCGCGACTTTGCACTGAGGGACGATGGCGCTGCTCGAACTCGATAGAGTCGAGGCCTTCTACGGCCGATCTCAGGCCCTCTGGGGGATCACCCTCGAGGTCGAGCCCGGGGAGGTGGTCGGTCTCCTCGGCCGGAACGGCATGGGGAAGACGACGACGCTCAAGGCGATCATGGGCCTGGTCCGCACCCGCGGGCGGATCGCCTTCGCCGGGGAGGAGCTCACCCGCCTCCCGGCCTACAAGATCCCCCGCCTGGGGATTGCCTACCTCCCCCAGGGTGAGCGGTTGTTCCCCCAGCTCACGCTCCGGGAGAACCTCCTGCTCGGGTTGGGGCTGGGGCCCAACCGCCGGCGAGGGCGAAGGCGGGTAAAGCCGGACTCGGACTCAGACATAGACATAGATTTAGATGAGGTGCTGCAGCACTTCCCGCAGCTCCGGGGGCGGCTGGACCAGCCTGCGGGGACCCTCTCCGGCGGGGAGCAACAGATGGCCGCGCTCGCCCGCGCGTTGCTCGCCCGAGCTAGGCTCCTCCTGCTCGACGAGCCGACCGAGGGGCTGATGCCCTCGCTAGTCCGCAAGGTGAGTGAGCTCCTCCGGGAGGCGAAAGCCGAAGATGAAGGGAGGGCGATCTTGCTGGCCGAGCAGCGGGTGGAGCTGGCGCTAGAGCTTTGCGATCGGATCTACATCCTCGAGCGGGGCCGGCTGAGCTGGAGCGGCCGCCCGGGGGAGCTCACCCCCGAGGAGCTCCAGGCCCATATGGGCCTATAGCTTAAGAGCCATCGTCCTCATGCCCGGGTTATGCTCCTACAGCCCTTCCCTTAGTGGATGGCCGGTTGAAGTTGAAAATCCCCGCTCGAGCTGCTATCTTTGGCCGGAGCTCGGGAAGATGCTCAGGAGCAGCTACTGCGGCGAGCTTTCCATCCGGGATGAGGGCCGGCGGGTCGAGCTCTGCGGGTGGGTCCACCGCCGGCGGGACCTCGGCGGGCTGGTCTTCATCGACCTTCGCGACCGCTCGGGGCTCATCCAGCTCATCTTCTCCCCCCAGCACAGGGAGGCCCACGAGCTCGCCGGCGAGCTCGACCGCGAGGATGTGATCCACATCAAGGGGGTCGTA
>CAZCTZ010000082.1:0-5545 GCA_964501855.1 uncultured Thermotogae bacterium | reverse complement strand
GCGGCTCCTCCGCGAGCATGACTGGAAGGTGACCGCCACCGTCGCTCGCCGCGGCGGGACCACGGAGGTGCTCCAGCTCGAGGGCGGCGACCGCTCGGGGGCCAACCTGGGTGTGGCTGTGGACGTGGGCACCTCGACGGTGGTGGCCCACCTCGTCGACTTGACTACTTCCCGGACGCTGGACGCCGAGGCCTGCTACAACTCCCAGCGGACCTACGGCGAGGAGGTCACCCGGAGGATCATCTACGCCGAGCGGGAGCCCGGCGGGCTCGCCAAGCTCCAGGAGGCGATCGTCGGCGACATCAACCGGCTGATCGCGCTGTTGGTCGCGCGCAACCGCCTCCGGCTGCGTGATATCACCGCGGTGATCTGCGCCGGGAACACCACGATGACCCACCTCCTCCTAGGGCTCGACCCCGCCCAGATCCGCCGCGACCCCTACATCCCCGCGGCCACTAACCCGCCGCCGATCCGCGCCGCTGAAGTGGGGATCAAGATCAACCCGCGAGGGCTGCTCTACGTCATGCCCTGCATCGGCAGTTGGGTTGGCGGGGACATCACCGCGGGGGTGCTCGCCACCGGGCTCTACGCCTCTGAAAAGGTCTGTATGCTCATCGACATCGGCACTAACGGCGAGGTAGTGCTGGGGAATCGCGAGTGGATGATCGCGTGCTCCACCTCCGCCGGGCCGGCGTTCGAGGGGAGCGGGGTGCGCTGCGGGATGCGGGCCAGCCGGGGGGCGATCGAGCGAGTCGAGATCTCCCCGAACTATGTGCGCTACAAGACCATCTGGGACGCGCCCCCGCAGGGGCTCTGCGGCTCCGGGCTGATCGACGCGATCGCGGGGCTCTTTGAAGCGGGCTACCTCGACCGCTCCGGGCGGCTCCAGCTCGACCGCGACCGCTCACGGGTGCGCGAGCAGGACGGCCAACTGGAATTTATTCTCGTCCCCGCGGCGAAGAGCGGGACCGGTCAGGAGATCGTGATCACCCAGCGGGACATCGAGAACGTCCTGCGGGCCAAGGCGGCAATCTACGCCGGGGCGAAGATCCTCGTCCAGCAGATGGGATTGGACTTCGACCAGGTGGAGCGGATCTACCTCGCCGGCGGCTTCGGGAACTACCTCGACCGGGAGAAGGCGATCATCCTGGGGCTGATACCCGACGTCCCGCTGGAGTGGATCCGGTTCGTGGGGAACACCGCGATCATCGGGGCGAAGATGGCGCTCCTCTCGGAGGAGGCCTACGACCGAGCACACGAGATCGCCAGGGCCATCACCTACTACGACCTGATCAGCTACCCCCGCTACTATGAGGAGTTCATGTCCGCTAAGTTCCTGCCGCACACCGAGCTAGGGCGCTTCCCCAGCGTGGTGCGGAAGCTGGCGTTGGAAGAAGGGGAGGAAGAGGAGAAGGAAAAGGAGAAGGAGAGAGGGAGGGTCTAGATGCCGTTCACCATCGCCGTCGCGGGCAAGGGCGGGACGGGGAAGACGACGCTCGCCGCGTTGCTCATCCAGCTCCTGCGGGAGCGGGGCGAGGGGCCGATCCTGGCAGTCGACGCCGACCCGAACGCCAACCTGAACGAGCTACTGGGGATGGAGGTCGAGCGGACCATCGGCGACCTGCGCGAGGAGACTTTAGAAAACATAGCCGAGCTGCCCGCAGGCCTCTCCAAGGAGCACTACCTCGAATACGGCCTCCACGAGTGCCTGGTGGAGGACGAGGGGTTAGATCTTTTGGTGATGGGCCACGGCGAGGGGCCCAAGTGCTACTGCATGGTCAACCACATCCTGCGCAAGTATATCGAGCTCCTGCGGGGGAACTACCGCTGGGTGGTGATCGACAACGAGGCCGGGATGGAGCACCTCTCGCGGCGGACCACCCAGGACGTGGATGCCTTGCTCATCGTCGCCAATGCGAACCCGATCTCGCTCCGCTCCGCAGGGCGGATCAGTGAGCTGGCCCGGAAGCTCAAGCTCCGCATCCAGGAGCGCTACCTGGTGGTGAACGACCTAGAGTCTAGAGGAAATGATAACGATGATAAGCCATACCTGCCCGCGGACCTCCAGGAGGAGCTGGACCGGCTTGGGCTTGAGCTGCCCCTGCTGGGGGTGATCCCCCACGACGGGGCGCTCTACCGGCTCGCGCTGGAGGGGCGGCCGCTCCGCGAGCTTGAGCCCGGCTCGCGAGCGAAGAAGGCGGTCGGGAAGCTTCTAGCGGAACTCCTCCGGGGGCAGGAGATTGAGCGAGTCAAGACCAAGATAAACGAAGGAGGTTAAGGAGCGATGGCCGTGGAGATCCCCGAGGTGAAGCAGAGCTGGCCCAACCCGATCAACACCGTCAAGATCGGGGCCACCAAGGAGGAGGGCGGCACCCGGACTTCAACCGTCACCGTGGGCGGTGAGACCACCCTGCCGTTCTACCACTTCGAGGGCGAGATCCCGAACCCGCCGGTGGTGGCGATGGAGATCTGGGACGTCCCCGGCGAGGAGTGGCCCCCTGCCGTGAAAGAACCCTTCGCTGAGGTGATGCATGACCCGGGCGAGTGGGCCAAGAAGTGCGTCGAGGAATACGGCGCGGAGCTGATCTGCCTGCGGCTCGTTGGCTGCGACCCCGACGGGGCGAACAAATCCCCCGAGGAGGCCGCCGCCGCGGCCAAGCGCGTCTTGGAGGCCGTCGGGGTCCCCCTGATCATCTGGGGCTGCGGGAACGCCGATAAGGACAACGAGGTCTTCCCCACGGTGGCTGAGGCCGTCTCCGGGGAGAATTGCCTCTTAGGGACGATCACCGAGGACAACTACAAGACGCTCACGGCGCTCTGCACCGCCTACGGACACAAACTGATCGCCGAATCGCCCGTCGATATCAACATCGCCAAGCAGGTGAACATACTCGCGCTCGATGCGGGCTTCAAGCTGGAGGACATCGTGATCTACCCCTCCTCCGGCGCGCTCGGCTACGGGATCGAATACGTCTACTCGATCATGGAGCGGACGCGGATCGCCGGGCTGAAGGGGGACAAGGTGATGGCGATGCCGATCCTCTGCGACATCGGCCGGGAGGTCTGGGGGGTGAAGGAGGCCTACGCCCCCAGGGAGGAGGTCCCCGAGTGGGGCGACGAGCGCCTCCGCGGGCCGCTATGGGAGGCGACCACCGCTTACGTCTACCTGCTCGCAGGGGCGGACATCCTGATCATGCGCCACCCCGAAGCGGTCAAGGCGGCCAAGGAGGCGATCGCGGAGCTGATGGGGCGAAACGGAGGAGGTAGCTCATGATCCTCATCGGTGAGCGGATCAACGCCTCTTTTAAGGACATCAAGCGGGCGATCCAGGAGAAGGATAAGGGCCCGATCCAGGAGTGGGCCCGGAAGCAGGCCGCCGCCGGGGCAGACTACCTGGACGTGAATATCGGCGCGGCCTCGCGCAAGCCCGAGGACATGGCCTGGCTGGTCGAAGTGGTCCAGGAGGCCGTCCCCACCCCGATCTCCATCGACAGCACCAATCCCGAGATCATCAAGGCGGGGCTCAAGGCGCTGGATGGCCGCCCGGTCCTGATCAACTCGACCACCGCCGACGACGCCAAGCTGGAGCAGCTCATCCCTCTCGCGGTGGAATACAACGCCGGGCTGATCGGCGTGGCGATGGATGAGCGCGGCAGCCCACAGGACGTCACACGGAGGGTGGAGAATGGCGCGAAGATCTTCGCCGCCGCCGTCGAGGGTGGCCTTGAGCCGGAGCGGATCTTCCTCGACCCCATCCTGATGCCTATAAAGTTCATGCAGGAGCAGGCGAAGAACGTCCTGGAGGCGATCCGGGAGTATACGATGCTATCCGACCCGCCGCCGCACATCTCCGTAGGGCTGTCGAACATCTGCTCCAAGGCCGCTGAGCGGAGCCTGATCAGCCGCACCTTCGTGGTGATGGCCATGGCGATGGGGCTCGACGCCGCGGTCTGCAACGTCCTGGACGAGGAACTCCTGAAGGCGATCGCCACCGCGGAGCTGATCCTGAACAAGGAGATCTACTCCGACTCCTACCTCCAGGCCTTCAAGATGAAGGTGGCCGGTTCATGAGAGTAAGCTAAGCTATCATAATTGAAAGAAAGGAGGTAACGGTGGGCAAGGAGAGGAGCATCGACCGCGCCTCCCAGGAGATGCTGGAGAAGGCGTGCCAGGAGCACTGGGAGACCGCTTGGGATCGCTTAGAGGGGCAGCAGCCGCAGTGCGGCTTCGGCCAGCTCGGCCTGTGCTGCCGGAACTGCCTGATGGGCCCCTGTCGGATCGACCCCTTCGGGAAGGGTTCCCAGCGGGGCGTCTGCGGCGCCGATGCGGACACGATCGCCGCTAGGAACCTGGCCAGGATGATCGCCGGTGGGGCGGCGGCCCACTCCGACCACGGCCGCGACGTGGCCCATGCGCTCCTCCTCGCGGCCACTGGTGAGAGCGACTACGAGGTGAAGGACCCCGTCAAGCTCCGCGAGGTGGCCCGCGCCTACGGGATCGGCCTGGACGGGGCGAGCGACCAGGAGATCGCTAAGGTCCTGGCCGAGCGGGCTTTGAGCAATTTCGGCCAGCAGGAGGGCGAGTTGGAGCTGGCCCACCGCGCACCGAAGAAGCGGGTCGAGCGCTGGCGCGAGCTGGGGATCATGCCCCGGGGGATCGACCGCGAGATCGTCGAGATCATGCACCGCACCCACATAGGCGTGGACACCGACTACCGGAACATCATCCATCAAGGCTTGAGGTGTGCCCTCTCCGACGGCTGGGGTGGGTCGATGATCGCCACCGAACTCCAGGACATCCTCTTCGGCACGCCTTCGCCGCTGCGGGCGCGGGTGAACCTGGGCGTCCTGGAGGAGGACAAGGTGAACATCGTCGTCCACGGCCACGAGCCGACCCTGTCGGAGATGGTCGTCGCCGCGGCTCAGGACCCCGAGCTGCTCAAGCTGGCCGAGCAGAAGGGCGCCAAGGGGATCAACATCGCCGGGATCTGCTGCACGGCCAACGAGATCCTGATGCGCCACGGGATCCCAATCGCCGGGAACTTCCTCCAGCAGGAGCTGGCGATGATGACCGGCGCGGTCGACCTGATGATGGTCGACGTCCAGTGCATCATGCCCGCGCTGGCCGACCTCTCCAAGCACTTCCACACCAAGCTGGTCACCACCTCGCCCAAGGCGAAGTTCCCCGGGGTGGAGCACGTCGAGTTCTCCGAGGAGCACGCGCTGGAGATCGCCAAGGAGATCGTCCGGATGGGGGTGGAGAACTTCTCCCGCCGGAACGGGAAGGTCTTCATCCCCAAGGAGACGATGGACCTGGTCGCGGGGTTCACCGCCGAGTCGGTCTTCAACTTCCTGGGCGGGACCTACCGGGCTACCTACCGCCCGCTCAACGATGCGATCATCGACGGCCGCTTGCGCGGCGCGGCGGGGATTGTCGGGTGCAACAACCCCAAGATCACCCACGACTGGGCCCACGTGGAGATGGCCAAAGAGCTGATCAAGCATGACGTCCTGGTGGTGGTGACCGGCTGCTCGGCGATCGCCGA
>CAZCTZ010000081.1:0-5693 GCA_964501855.1 uncultured Thermotogae bacterium | reverse complement strand
GAGGCGCTGATGGCCAGGAAGCTCGCCTGGGTCATGTGCGGCGGGGACGTCCCCGAGGGGGCCGAGGTGGACGAGCAGTATCTGCTCGACCTCGAGCGGGAGGCCTTCCTCTCCCTCTGCGGGACGACCAAGACCCAGGAGCGGATCCAGCACTTCCTCTCCACGGGGAAGACGCTGCGCAACTGATAATTAATTGAGATGGGATAGATGCTCACCTGGGAGGAGCTCGACCACCTGCGGCGGATCGTCGGGCCGGAGCGGCTCTCCACCGGCGAGTCGGAGCTGGAGCTGCACGCCCGCGATGAGTCCCACCACCCCCCGCGGCGGCCCGACGCGGTGGTCTGGCCGCGCTCCGCCCGTGAGGTGAGCGAGATCCTCACCTTCGCCAACGCGAGGAAGATCCCGGTGACACCTTGGGCTGGGGGGACGAGCCTCGAGGGGAACCCCATCCCCGTAAGCGGCGGGCTGGTCTTGGACCTGCGGCTGATGGACCGGATCCTTTGGATCAAGCCGGAGGACCTCCAAGCGTGCGTCCAGCCAGGGGTAGACTCCGTCCGCTTGAACGAGAAGCTCGAGCGCTATGGGCTCTTCTTCCCGCCGGACCCCGGCGCGCCGGCGACGATCGGCGGGATGGTGGCCAACGACGCCAAGGGCATCCGCGCACTAAAGTATGGTTCCACCGGAGATCACGTCCTAGCGCTGGAGGTGGTCCTCCCCACCGGGGAGATCATCAGGGTGGGCTCGCGAGCGGTCCGCTCCTCCTCAGGATATGACCTGAAGCGGCTCTTTGTCGGCTCGGAGGGGACGCTCGGAGTGATCACCGAGATCACCCTGCGGCTTGAGGGCCTCCCGGCGGAGTTCCTGACCGCGGTGGTGAGCTTCCCCTCGATCCGGAAGGCGACGGAGGCCGTCGGGGAGCTCATCGCCACTGGGGTGGCCCCCGCCGCGCTGGAGTTCCTCGATGAGGAGACGGTCAGGCTGGTCAACAAGTTCAATAAGCTAGCGCTGCCGGAGCGGCCGACGCTCCTGGTGGAGCTTCAGGGGAGCAGCCGCACCGCCCTGGAGGACGACCTCGAGTTGGTGGAGCAGCTCTGCACCGAGCGGGAGTGCGAGCGGTTCGAGGCGGGGTGGGGCCGGGAGGAGCGCGAGCGGCTCTGGCGGGCGCGCCACCTCGTCCACGAGACGATCCGGCGGGCCTTCCCCAAAGTAGAGGGGATCGTCGTCGACGTCGCCGTGCCGATCTCCCGCTACCCGGAGATCGTCGAGCACGCCAAAGGGGCGCTCCGACGGCATGGGCTGCGGGGCTATGCCTTCGGCCACGCCGGGAGCGGGAACCTCCACGTGGAGGTGCTCTACCATCCCGAGGAGCCGGAGGAGAAGGCCCGCGCGGAGGCGGCCAACGAGGAGATCGTCCGGCGGGCTCTCGAGCTGGAGGGCACGGCCACGGGGGAGCACGGCGTCGGGCTGGGCAAGCGCAAGTTCATGGAGCGGGAGCATGGCCCCTCCCTCGAACTGATGCGGAAGATCAAGGAGTTGCTCGACCCGAACGGGATCATGAACCCCGGGAAGATCTTCCCCTCCTGATCCGCTCCGCTACCCCCCTAACCGGCGGGCGAGCTCCCGCTCGTATTCGGGGAAGTAGCGCCCGATCACCGGTAGCTCGAAGCGGCTCAGGATCGACTCCTTCGGCTCGCGCTCCAGCAAGAACCTGAACGACTCCTCGACCAGCTTGGCCGGTGAGACCTCGCTCTTGCCCCCTATCAGCCGCCGATAGTCCGCCTGCTTGAGGGTGACCACGTGCTCGGAGCGGGAGCCGTCAGGATCTTGGATGAGGACGTGGAACTCCCAGCCCTCACTGGTGGGCCTCTCCTCGACGGCGATCTTGCTCGCGCTCATCTCACGGGGACGGGACGGGTGGGGAGGAAGGGGCTAGCCCGGCCTAGCCGAGGGTCACCCCCGGCGAGCGGCTCTCCTCCTCGCGGAGGCTATACCAGAGCAGCTTCAGGTGATACCGTGGGTCGCCCCGGAAGAGCTTGCTCAGTCGCTCGCGGACGTGCTTGGTCAGGTAGTAGACCGAGGAGCCGCCGTCGTGGTCCTCCACCGGCTCGTAGATGATGTAGATGTAGCGCTTGCTGAGGAGGCTCTCCAGCACCTGCTTCAGCTCCTCCCGCGGGGCGGGGAAGGTGGCGATGAGCCTGCGGAGGGGAAGGGCCCCCTCCGTCCAGAGGTGGTAGAGCAGTTCCGCCTCCAGCCTCAAGCGCTTGCTCCGGCTGAGGCCTCCGGCTTGAGATCGCCGCTCACCTGGCTTCCCCATCTCGTCACTCCTCTCTCGCTTCTCGCTCCGGCTTGGCAATCACCCTGCGCCGGTGCAATTATGACGCAAACCCCCGGCGAAGTAAAGTCCTCCCGCGACACCTCACCTCAGCGCTTAGCGACCACAGTCACGGCCGCGGCGGGGGCTTCAGTCTTCTTGGGGAGCCGACCAGCGCGTGCGAGCACCTCCTTGAGGAACTGGCCGGTGTAGGACTCGGGCACCTGGGCGACCGCTTCCGGAGGGCCCTCCGCGACGATCCAGCCGCCCTCATCGCCGCCTTCAGGGCCGAGGTCAATGATCCAGTCAGCGGTCTTGATCACATCCAGGTTGTGCTCGATCACCACGACGGTGTTCCCCAGGTCGACCAGCCGGTGGAGGACGTTTAGCAATTTTTTGATGTCGTCCATATGCAGCCCGGTGGTCGGCTCATCCAGGATGTAGAGCGTCCGGCCGGTCGAGCGCTTCGAGAACTCCTCGGCGAGCTTCACCCGCTGGGCCTCCCCGCCGGAGAGCTGGGGCGCGGGCTGGCCGAGCTTGATATAGCCGAGGCCGACGTCATAAAGGGTCTGGAGCTTCCGCCGGATCGGGGGTATGTTCCCAAAGAACTGGAGGGCCTCCTCGACGGTCATCTCCAGGACGTCAGCGATCGATTTCCCCTTGTATTTTATCTGGAGGGTCTCGCGGTTGTAGCGCTTGCCCTTGCAGACCTCGCAGGGGACGTAGACGTCCGGGAGGAAGTGCATCTCGATCTTGATCAGGCCGTCGCCGCGGCAGGCCTCGCACCGGCCGCCCTTGACGTTGAAGGAGAACCGGCCGGGCTTATACCCCCGCATGCGCGCCTCGGGGACCTGGGCGAAGACCTTCCGGATCAGATCAAAGACCCCGGTGTAGGTCGCCGGGTTGGACCGCGGCGTCCGCCCGATCGGCGACTGGTCGATGTCGATCACCTTATCGATCTGCTCCAGGCCGAGGATCTCGTCGTGCTCGCCGGGCCGCTCCGACTTGAGGTGCAGTCGGTGGGCCACCCCGCGGTAGAGGATCTCCTCGACCAGGGTGGACTTGCCCGAGCCGGAGACCCCCGTGACGCAGACGAACAGCCCCAGCGGGATCCTGACGTCTATGTTCTTCAGGTTGTGCTCCCGCGCGCCCTTGATCACGAGCCAGCGGCCTTCTTGGGGCTGGCGGCGCCTCTTTGGGATGGGGATCTCCTTCTTCCCACTCAGGTATTGCCCGGTGATCGACCGCTCGCACTCCATGATCTGGTCGAGCGAGCCGGTGGCGACGATCTCGCCGCCCTTCGCGCCGGCGCCGGGGCCGATATCGACGATGAAGTCAGCTGCGCGGATCGTCGCCTCGTCATGCTCCACGACGATCACCGTGTTCCCCAGGTCCCGCAGGCCCTTGAGGGTGTCGAGCAGCCTCTTGATATCCCGCTGGTGGAGGCCGATGCTCGGCTCATCCAGGATGTAGAGCACCCCGACGAGCTGGGAGCCGATCTGGGTGGCGAGCCGGATCCGCTGGGCCTCACCGCCGGCGAGGGTCCCCGCGGGGCGGTCGAGCGTCAGGTAGTCCAGTCCGACGTCGATCATGAACTTGAGGCGCGATTTGATCTCCTTCAGAATTTGATGGGCGATCAGCTCCTCCCGCTCCGTGAGCTCCAGCTCCTCGAAGAACCGGTAGGCCTCCTTCACCGAGAGCTCGGTCACCTCGATGATGTTCTTCCCGCCGACGGTGATCGAGAGGCTCTCCGGCCGGAGGCGCTTCCCCCCGCAGGCGGGGCAGGGCCGCGTGCTCATGTATTGCCTGAGCTCCTCGTAGCCCCACTCGGTCTGGTTCTCGTGGAGCTGGCGCTCCAAGGAGGGAATGACCCCGCGGTAGACCGCCTCGAAGATCCGCGTCCGCCCGGCTTGGTTGGTGTAAGGGAAGCGGATCTTCTCCCCGCGGGTGCCGTAGAGGATGATGTCCAGCTTCTCCTTGGGCAGCTCGCCCAGGGGGACCTCGGGGTCGATCCCATACGCCCGGCAGAGGCCCATGAGCATCGCGTGGAGCCACTTACTTTGGGAGCCGGCCCAGGGGATGATCCCCCCGTCCAGCAGGGGCTTCCGGGGGTCGATCACCAGCTCGGGGTCGATCTCGAGCTTCACCCCGAGGCCGCCGCACTCTGGGCAGGCGCCATAGGGGCTGTTGAACGAGAAGAGCCGCGGCTCGATCTTGCCGTAGCTCACCCCGCAGTAGGGGCAGGCGAGCTGCTCGCTCAGGAAGAGCTCCTCGCCCTTGCCATCGCCGTCGACGATGGAGATGATCACGTTCCCCTCGGCGAGCTTGAGCGCGGTCTCCACCGAGTCGGCGATCCGCCCACGCAGGTCTGGCCGGACGACCAGCCGATCGACCACCACCTCGATGTCATGTTTCTTGTATTTGTCGAGGGTTATCTCCTCATCCAACTGATGAAGCTCCCCATCGACGCGGACGCGGGTGTAGCCCTCCTTCCTCAGCTCCTCGAAGAGCCCCCGGTATTCGCCCTTCCGGCCCCTCACCACGGGTGCGAGGATCTGGACCTTGGTCCCCTCGCCCAGGCTCAGCACGCGGTCGACGATCTGCTGGGAGGTCTGCTGGGCGATCGGCCGCCCGCAGATGTAGCAGTGGGGCTTCCCGATCCGGGCGAAGAGCAACCTCAAATAATCGTAGATCTCGGTGATCGTCCCCACCGTCGATCTTGGGTTGTGACTCCGGCGCTTCTGGTCGATCGAGATGGCGGGGGAGAGCCCCTCGATGAAGTCCACCTCGGGCTTGTCCATCTGGGCGAGGAACTGCCGCGCATAGGCCGAGAGGGACTCGACGTAGCGGCGCTGGCCCTCGGCGTAGATGGTGTCGAAGGCCAGGGAGGACTTCCCCGAGCCGGAGACGCCCGTGATGACGATGAGCTTATCCCGGGGCAGCTCCAGGTCGATATTCTTGAGATTGTGCTGCCTCGCCCCCTTGATGATGATCTTGTCCATCCTGCAACCGGCTCCTTGGTGGATTGTAGCAAACCGGAAGGCTCAGGCCAAGGAAACTTGCAGCGAGCGGAGGCGGTTCAGCGCCGCGGCGAGCTCGAACCGCCGCACCCAGGCGAACTCACAGGACTCATAGGGTAGGATCGCAAGCAACCCCTCGCGGTCGATCAGCTCCTCTAGCCGGGCGAGTGCCTCCTTGATCGTGGTCTTCCCATCGAAGTAGTGCCTCGCCAGGTAGTAGAGCGCCCAGCCGATCGTGTGGAACTGAGCGGGCTCGACCAGTTGCTCCACCGCGGAGAGGTCGAGCTCCTCCCGGCCGAACTGGATCCGCCGGTCGCGCACCTTGATCTTGACCTTCCCGCCCCCGCCGCGGCGGGTGCGGG
>CAZCTZ010000080.1:0-5742 GCA_964501855.1 uncultured Thermotogae bacterium | reverse complement strand
CAGCTCAGCGGTGGGCTCCTCCCCGACTCGGCCCTCGATCTCCCTCCCCGTCATCTTAGAGGCAGCGAACTCGAAATCGCTCGAGAACTCGCCGGAGTAGCTCCTGATGTGGAGCTTGAACTGGGAATCCCTGGGCAGGCGGAGGCGGATATCCCCAGAACTGGTGGCCAATTCCCACCTCGCCCGCTCGCCGAGCGCTGAATCCACCAGGATGTCCCCGCTGCTTGCCTCGACCGCGAGCTCGCCCTCCACGGCCTTCAGGTGGACATCCCCGGAACCGACCTTGACCCTGACCGGCCCGGTGATCCCCTCCAGGGCGATATCGCCGCTCCCGGCCGCAGCCTCCACCCCGCCGCGGACATGGGCGACCTCGATGTCGCCGCTGCCGGTTTTGACCGCCACATCGGCCTCAACCTCCGCGACCTCCACGTCGCCGCTCCCCGCCTCAATCTCGATGGGGCCACGGAGGCCACGAACTTCCTGATCTCCCGAGCCGGAGCGGAGCCGGGCTTTGGTCTCCGCAGGGGCCTCGATCTTGAAGTCGATCATCACCGATGAACCGAAGGGCCACCGACCGTGGCCGAGGTCGTATCTGCTGAGATCCCCAATCCTTACCGTGTCGCCCTCCACCTCGATCGGCGGGTCCTCTGCGATCCGCTTGGCCAGCTCGCGGGCCTCCTCCCCGCTCCATGCCCGCACTTGGAACCTCCCGCTGACGCGGAGCTGCCCCTCACCCCCGCGGCGGAGCTCGATGTCCCCCGAGCCGGTCTCCACCTCCAGCTGGAGCGGCCCCTTCACCTCTAGCACCTTCTGGAATGAGCCCTGAACTTTGGCCATCTCCGCACCCCCCGTTCTCGCTTGTGCTTTGTAACTTGGGCTTGTGGCTAGAACCTCCGCGGGGGCCTGAGCCGCCGGATCTCGATGTAGCCGCGCCTATGAGCGAGCCGGTAGAGCAGGTAGCCGCCGAGGCCCAGGGCGAGCCAGAGGAGCGGCTGCCAGAGGAGGAGGCCGATGATCACGAGCACGGCCAGGAGCGGCAGCCCAAGCCCGCCGAGGAGCCCGCCCAGCAGGCTGAAGACCAAGCCCAGGAGGCTCCCGATGAGCCCGAAGAGGAGGCCGATGAGGCTCCCTACAAGCCTGAAGAACAGCGCAATCAGCTCTATCACAGCTTCACCCGCTCCTTCACCTTTACTTCAGCCCCCGGCGCGACCTCCAGGGAGTCGGAATACTCGACCCGGTCGATCTCGCACCCCTCGCCTATCCAGATCTTCTTCCCGCGGACGGTCCGCGCCCTGGTCCACTCGAGGTGGACCTCATCGCCCTCGATCAGCTCCGCCTCTAGACTCCCGGAACCCCAGCCGCCGATGCTCACTTGGACCCGCTCCCCCAGGCGGCCCAGCTCCTGGGCGAGCCGGTGGGCATCGAGCTTGATCTCGATCCCGAACCGCTCCCCGAGCTTGTCGAGCTTCTCGCTCAACCGCTCCAGCTTCTCCTCCAGCCGGAGGCCGCCCAAGTCGAGCCCACGACCTTTCCGCCGGACCTCGATCCGCTCGCCGCCGATCTCACGCACGCGGCAGTCCCCGCCGAGGCGGACCTCGACCTCGTCGGCGGAGAGGAGGCCATCTATCCTGAAGGAGCCCTCAGCGATGAACTTGTCAGCCTCGACGTCCCCGCCGACCTCACAGAACCCGGCGATCCGGACATACCTCGCGGTGAGCTTGCCGCCGACCTTCTGCGAGCCGGAGCACTTGAACAGATCGGCCTTGACGTCGCCCTCGATCTTACAGGTCCCGGCGGTCTTCACCTCCCCGGCCTCGACGGAGCCGGTCACCTTGCAGGTCCCGGCCGTGGTCAGTTCCTCCGCCTTGGCGCTCCCTTCGATCTTGCAGCTACCCGCGGTGCTGATCGTCTTCGCCTCGATGTCGCCCTCGATCTTGCCCGAGCCCGCTACCCGCACCGACTCGTAGACCCCACCGCTGATCCTGCCTGAGCCAGCGATCGTCACCCGTTCGCCTTCGCCTGCCCGCTCCGCTACCATCTCCGCCCCCTTTCCGGCCGCTCTACGTGGTAATCCTCAAGCTCGATCTCCTCGCCGGAGGCCATCCTCCGCCAATGTGAGCCCGGGAGGCGACGGCTCTGATACCAGCGGTAGGCCAGGTAGACCAGGCCCCCCACGAGGAGCAGGTTGAAGACCGATTTGAAGGCGAACCCGAGCAGGCCCACCACAGCCCCCACGATCCCCTTGACGATGAGGACTACCAGGCCGATGACCGCCCCGATGACCGAGCCCAGGACGATCAATGCGAAGATCACCGCCCCACCGAGGAAGAGCATCCGCTTCGTCTCCGGTCTCATCTCACCTTACCCCCTCTCAGAAACGTTCGCGTAATTTGATCTTCAACTCCTCCAGCAGCCGGCCCAGTTCGAGCCGGACGACCACCTCGCTCTCCGGGTCGAGGAGGCATCTCCCCGCGCAGATCAGGCAATAAGAGGCCCCGGGCTTGCGCACCAGGAGCAACTCCGCCTCCTCCGGCGGGACCTCCTCCCCGGCGATCAGCGTCCGCATAGCCAATTCTAACTCCTCCGGTGCCAGGGCGTGACGGCGGAGCCGCTCGAGCGCCATGAGGTGGAGCAACTCCGCGAAGGTGTAGCTCCCACGCCGCCCCCGGAGCCTGTCATAATAGTCCAATTCCCAACCGAAGGCCTCCAGCTCCGCGCGCGGGTAGCTCCTTTGGGCCAGCTCCGGCGAGAGGAGTTCGGCGATCTCGTCCAGGGAGTATTTGTCCTTCAGTTCCTTGATCCGCTCGATCCGCTCCAAGATCTTGGCCTTGGGGAGGAAGGCCTCCTGACCGGTGAAGGTCGACTTCCGGATGAACCAGCTCTCCGGGATGAGCCCCTTCCGCTTCCAGCGGTAGAATTGGCCGTAGGAGATCCCAGTCCGCTCCAGGACCTCCTTCTTGGAGATCAGCTCGTCCTGCTCCGGCTTCGTCCCCTCGCCCGGCATCCTTTCCTCCGCAAAAAGAGAAATCCGCGGGCTCAGGCCTGCGCGTATGCCCGCGGTGCCGACGCGGAGCCGCCCCTCCTGCACCTGGGTTTGGGTCGACTCCTCGTGGCCTGCTGGCTCCCTGTGCGCGACGCCTGGGCCGCTTGAGGCCCTCGCGTCCACGCGCGCCCTGCCTCCGCGAAGCGGCTCCGCAGCACGGCCAGTGCGAGCAACTGCTCATATGCACAGAGGTCCATGCCACATCACCTCCTTCGCGGATGGCCGCGGACATTGTAACATAACATTGTTACAATTTCAAGGCCCGAGGAAGGTCATCCCAATTACAGAAAAGCGGGGAGAAAATGGCTATAAAAGGGGTAACGAGAGACTCAGTAGGAGGGCCGGATGAGAACCTTCCGGAGCGCGGTGCTCGCTCTCCTCCTCATGCTGTCCTTCTGGCTCAGCAGCGCTTCCGATGGGGAGCGGCTCAGTTGGTCGCTCACCGGGGCGGACGGCTGGGCTGGCGGGGTCTTCATCAACACCGAAGTGGAGCCCAATCCCGGAGGGCTCGCCCTCGCCCGCGGCCCCCATCCCCTCTGGACGGCGAGCTACGACAGCGGCCGACTCGACATCGCCCATGCCGTCGCTGTCGATCGCCATGGGGAGATCATCGTCGTCGGCCACTCCCACCGCGGCGGCGGGAGCGACACCTTCTCGATCATCAAATATGGCCCCCAAGGGCAGGTCCTCTGGCATCGCGACTACTGCTTAGGATTGGAGGAGCGGGCCGTCGGGGTAGCCACCGACAGCTACGACAACATCATCGTCGTCGGCTATTCCGCCAGCAGCGGCAGCTACCTCTACCACCTGCGCAAGTATGACCCTCAGGGGAACCTCCTCTGGAGCCGGTCCTACACCGGCGGCGAGCACGGCGAGGCCTGCGCCGTCGCGGTCGATGTGAGCGATAACATTCTCGTTTTGGGGACGGCCAACTCCGACTTCCTCCTCGCCAAGTATGACCCTCAGGGGAACCTCCTCTGGAGCCGCCGCCATGACGGCCGCGGCACGGAGCAGGCCTACGGCTTGGCCGTCGATAACCATGAACCGATCGCCGTCGGGGTCCGGAACTCCTTCAGGAGCAATCCCTTAGACGATCGCGATTGCTACATCGTCAAGTTCGACCCCCAGGGCAGGCCCCTCTGGGCACGGCGCTACGGCACCGCAGATGAGGACGTCGCCCGCGCCGTGGCCGTCACCCCGCAGGGGGAGGTCCTGGTCGCCGGTTACTCTTGGCGTGAGCGTGATTATGACTTCACCGTCCTGAAGTATAGCTCGGCAGGGGAGCTGATCTGGGCGCAACACTGGGACAGCGGCGGGCAGGACCAAGCCACCGGGATCGCGGTCGATCCCCAAGGGAACGCGGTCGTCGTCGGGGTGGCGCTCTCCGGGAGGGGTCAAGATTACTATGCCCTCAAGTTCGATCCCCAAGGGCGACTCCTCTGGGCGGCCCCGCTCCTCGCCTTGGAGGGTCCCCCGGTGGTCGAACCCCAAGCCGGCGTGGCCCTCGACCCCTGGGGGAACCCAATCATCGTGCTGAACGGTGGAGAGGATCATTGGCTGGTGAAATACACCGACGGCTTCCTCCCTCGAGGTAGCTACCTGACGCCGCTGCATGGCTTCAGAGGCCGCGCGCGGCTGGAGCGACTGGTGGCCTCAGCGGAACTGCACGGCGGGGAGCTCGAAGCGGCGATCCAGGTCTCAGATGATCGCTTCGCCACCATCAAGGATATGCTCCACCTCCGACTAGGAGAGGGCGAGCGAGGGTATCCCCTCGCGGGGCTGCGCCCTGCCCGCTATGTCCGGATCAAATTCACTTTCCGGACCCCGAGCCCCCAGGCCTCGCCGCTCTTGAAGGGGTTCACCCTCTACGCTCGGGCCCTCCAAGCACAAGCTCAGGCTCAGGGGAGGGGGTCATAGCCGCCTTTGCTCAAGGGGTGGCAGCGCGCAAGCCTCTTGAGCGCCAGCCAGCCGCCCCTCAGCGGCCCATACTTCAGGATCGCTTGCTTCGCATACTCCGAGCAGGTGGGGTAGAAGCGACAGCTCTGGGGCAGGAGCGGCGAGATCAGCCTTTGGTAGAAGATTATCAGCAGCACAAGCCCCCGACGCAGCATCACCCTATTCTAACGAATAATATCGAGATTTGCCTCCGGGATCATCCAGGGTTAGGTTTTTAAGTATGCAGTGTGGTTTGGAAAGGGAGGGCTGGCTCCGACGGCTTGGGCCGCGGGTGAAGCTCCTCGGTGCCCTGGTTTTGATCATCGCGGTCTTCTTCCTCCGGACGCCCTGGGCCTATCTGGGATTTACATTCTTCTTGTTGGTCTTGATATTTCTCGCCAAGCTGGAGTGGAGGGTGCTCCTCCGTGGGATCGCCATGCTCGCGGGCTTGATCGTGCCCGCGTTCCTCCTCCATGCTTTTCTCCTCCCCGATGGCTTCATCCGCGGGGCGACCCTGGCAGGGCGGCTCATCCTGATCGCGATGGTGAGCTTGTTGCTGAACAAGATCATGGGGCCTTGGGAATTGGCGGAAGGGCTCACAAAACTGCTACGGCCACTGGCAGCGTTCGGCCTCCCGGTCGGGAAGTTCGCGCTCGTCCTTGGCCTAGCGCTGAGGTTGGTCCCTCAGATAGAGCGTGATCTACGGGCAATCGTGAAGGCCCAGCGTGCGCGGGGGATCGTCTTGGAGGGCTCATTGCTCCAGC
>CAZCTZ010000079.1:0-5968 GCA_964501855.1 uncultured Thermotogae bacterium | reverse complement strand
ACCTACCCTCTCCAGGATGTCGTCCTCGCTGAACTGGGGGATCATGTCATATCATCTCATTTACTCTTCCCCTTCTTGAGCCACCCTCTCCTCCGCTCGCAGGTCACCCTGCCGAACTTGAGCCTGAGCCTCTCAGCCCGCTTCAGCTTCCTCGCCAGAGCAGGATTTCGATCCTCAAGGTTGCCGTAGGTCAGCCTCCAGATCACATCATCCAGAAGCTTGCCCAGCGGCAACAGGACTTTACCCTCCTTCCGCTTCAGTTCACAGCCCCTCCAGATTGAAAAATCCTCAGACCAGAACCAGCCCTCCTCCCTATCACGGTAATCTATCCTGATCCTGAGTTCCACACTCACAGGCTCGTAGAGCTCGTTCTCGGGGAAGGTCCTGCGGACGGCTCAATGTCGATGTATCTGGGGAAGATCGAGTTGATCTTCGAGGAGGGATGCCTCTCTATCTGGAACCTGAGGAACTTGTCGTGCTCGAGCTCCTCAAGCCGGGGGATCCACTCCTCTCGCCTCCTGGCCCTGGCTTTTGCCCCTCTCACTTCTGCTTCCGCCATCCTAGATCGGTCCCAATTTTAGCTCGGACGGTGAGAGCAGCCAAATTAGTGGATCAACTTGACCTGACAACCTGACCCGTGGAAATTGACTTTTAGCGCAAAATTGTGCTAAAATGCGCTCGCATCAACGATGGGGAACGATTTAAAACGCATAAGTGCAGCCCTAGAAAGGGACCTTTATGAGGCACTCGATAATTTCTGCAAGGAGAGGGGCCATACCGAGAGGGGCTTGATAGTATTCCTCCTGAGCATCTTAAGAGCCATGGCTACCTAGCTAGCAGGAGAACCCAAGCCTTCTAAAGCAAAAAAGCGAGAGGAGGGTTGGGAGTAATCAAGATGGTTCAAGATTCTGCAGCTACAAAGGTAGTAGAGGTTCGAGCGCCGCGTGGGAGAGAGCTCCACTGCAAGGGTTGGCTCCAGGAGGCGGCCCTCAGGATGCTGATGAACAACCTCGACCCCGAGGTGGCCGGAGATCCCGCTAACCTAATAGTCTACGGCGGGACTGGGAAGGCCGCCAGGAGCTGGGGGGACTTCTGGGCGATAGTGGAGGCCCTCAAGGGACTGGAGTGCGATGAGACCTTGGTGGTCCAGTCCGGCAGGCCTGTTGCTGTCTTCAAGACCCATGAGGACGCCCCCAGGGTCCTGATCTCCAACGCGATGCTCGTCCCCGAGTGGGCCACCTGGGAGGAGTTCAGGGAGCTTGAGCGGCTGGGGCTCACCATGTTCGGCCAGATGACCGCGGGCTCGTGGATCTACATCGGGACCCAGGGGATCTTGCAGGGGACCTACGAGACCCTGGCCGAGCTGGCGAGGCAGCACTTCGGGGGCTCACTCCGAGGCAGGTTCGTCCTCACCGCCGGCTTGGGGGAGATGGGCGGTGCACAGCCCTTGGCGATCACCATGAACGAGGGGGTTGGGCTGATCGTGGAGGTCAACCCCAGGAAGATCGAGAGGCGGATCGAGACGGGGTATCTCGATAGGTGGACCGATGATCTGGATGAGGCCCTGGAGGTGGTCCTCGAGCACAAGGAGCGGGGGGAGCCGGTCTCCGTCGGGCTTTTGGGCAACGCTGCTGATATCTACCCTGAGCTGGTCCGCCGCCGGATCTGCCCTGATGTGGTGACCGACCAGACTGCTGCCCATGACGAGCTGAACGGCTACATCCCTGGGGGTATGAGCTACGAGGAGGCGCTCCGGCTTAGGGAGCGGGACCCTGAGCGCTACATCCATCTTGCATTCGAGTCGATGGTCCGGCACGTCCAGGCGATGATCGACTTCCGGAGGATGGGGGCGGTGGTCTTCGACTACGGGAACAGCATCAGGGCCCAGGCGGAGAGGGGAGGCCTTGAGGGTGCCTTGAATGCCTTCCCTGGGTTCGTTCAGGCCTACATCCGGCCGATGTTCTGCGAGGGTAAGGGCCCCTTCAGGTGGGTGGCCCTCTCCGGCGATCCCCAGGACATCTTGAGGACCGATCAGGCGATCTTGGAGCTCTTCCCCGAGGACGAGGCCCTCCAGCGTTGGATCAGGCTGGCCCAGGCCAAAGTGAAGTTCCAGGGGCTCCCTGCGAGGATCTGCTGGCTGGGGTATGGCGAGCGTGCCGAGGCCGGATTGGTGATCAACGAGCTTGTGAGGTCCGGAGAGGTAAAAGCCCCTATCGTGATCGGCAGGGACCATCTTGACTCCGGTTCTGTGGCCTCCCCTTACCGTGAGACCGAGGGGATGAGGGACGGCTCGGATCCGATCGCAGACTGGCCGATCCTGAACGCCCTGCTCAACGCTGTGGCCGGTGCCAGCTGGGTGGCGGTCCACCACGGCGGCGGTGTGGGTATCGGCAAATCCATCCACGCTGGGATGGTGATCGTGGCCGATGGGACCAAGGAGGCGGCCAGGAGGTTGGAGAGGGTGCTCACGGTCGACCCCGGGCTGGGAGTGGCCAGGCATGCCGATGCCGGCTATGAGAAAGCGATCCAGGTGGCCCGAGAGCGGGGGATCAAGCTCACTTTGCCCCAGTTGAGGAAGTAGCGCTATGAGAGGGGGCTCGCTCCGGTTAGCAGCTCTCCTTACAAGTCTGGTCTTGATCAGCCTGGGGGGCCTTGGGCTTGCCCTGGTCGAGGAGCAAACCGAGCTCGAGACAAAGGCCCAACTCAAATGGATTTTCACCAACCCCGCTGAGGAGTCAGAACTCTCGATCGAGGTCTGGTTGGACAAGGAGGTCTACCATCTTGGTGAGCGCCTCCAGATCCACTTCACTATCAGTCGCGACTGCTACGTTTACATTTACGATATCTCGCCCCAGGGGAAGGTGTCCCTCCTCTTCCCCAACGTGGTCGAGCGGGCCAACTTCCTCAAGGCCAGCTCCTACGTGCTCCCCGGGCCGAAGCAGCCCTACAGCCTGGTGACCGGCGGCCGGCCGGGGGTCGAATACATCCAGGCGATCGCCACCCTCGAGCCGGTCCCTGCACTGGCGCTCCCCTCTCCTTCCGGTCCCGGCGAGGCCACAGCCGCGGCGGAGCCGTTCCCGGCGATCTCCACCGAGCCGGAGGAGCTAGCGATGACGGTGAGGGCTCAGCTCGAGGAGAGGGCTTCCCCCTCGGGGTGGGCCGCGGACTGGACCAGCTTCCGGCTGCTCGAGCGCGAGCGGAGGCGGGGGTGCGCCCGGTTGGTGATCACCTCCCAGCCGAGCGGCGCGGAGGTCTACCTCAACGGGAGGTTCGCCGGGCTGACACCCCTTGAGGCCGAGCTTGAGCCCGGCTTCGTCAAGGTCGAGCTGCGCAAGGCCGGCTATAGCGGCTGGGGGGAGCGGCTCCACCTCGAGGGAGGCGAAGTCGAGCGGATCGAGGCCCACCTCGAGCGCCAGCCCCACCCGCTGCCGCCTCCCCCTCTACCTCCTCCTGAGCCTGAGCCTGAGCCTGAACCCGAGCCTGAGGAGCCCATGGTGGTGGGGGTGGCGGACCTCCCAGCGGTAGGGCTCAACATCGGGGCGGACTGGGAGAGCCTGGGGGTGGAGCTCGGCCCACTGGGGTGGCTCCGGCTGGGAGTGGCCCTGCGGCTCACCGGCGAGGCAGTCCCCGACTACTACGAGGTCGAGCCGCCGCCACAGCCCTGGTCGGAGGAGCGAGTCTACAACGACGGCCCGGAGGGCGAGTTCTATCTCAAGCTCGTCATCCCCATCTCCATTCCCATCTTGGACTTGGAGGGGCTCGCGCTGGAGCTCGGCGCGGGGCTCGCCACCCAGGAGAGGGTCCACATCGCCCTTCTACCCCCGCCTGGGTCTGGGACCGAGCCCGGGGTGGGCTCACAGGACATCGAGCTCAAGCCGAATGGCTACCGGACGAGTGAGACTTATGTCACGGCGCTCGGCGGGGTGATGGTGCGGCTGGAGCTGGTCTTCCTCGAGCTTGGTTACCACAGCCGACGGGGCCTCCTGCTAGGCGTGGGGATAGACCTGTAACCTTAACTTAAACTTAATCTGAATCTGAAGCGATGCCAAGGCCACTCCCATCTAGAACCCTCCTCTCTAGCTTCTTCGTCTCCATCTTCACCCTCGCCCTCCTACTCCTGAGCTCGAGCGGGCTGGGGCTGGGCCAGCACCCGCACCCGCAGATTCAGATTCAGGTTGAAGTTGAGGCCCCCGCGCGGCTCGAGGGCGACCGGATCGTCCTCTTCTATCCGCCGAGCCTCGCCACCCTTGAGGCGGCCCGGATCTTCCTCGAGGAGCGCGAGGCGGCCCTCGCCTGGGTGGAGGATTTCTTCGATCTCAGCTATCCCGGCAAGCTGCAGATCATCATCGAGTCCAACTGGTTCTCCTACTACTCCGCGGCGACCGACTCCCGGGGGAGGCGGATCATCTACGTCTATGAGCTCTACCCACTCTATGGCCTGAACACCTGGGGTGAGTGGGAGAGGACCCCGGTCCACGAGCTGGTCCACGCGGTCACCCTCCGGGGAGGGTGGGGCCGCTCCAGCCCGTTCCTCATGGAGGGGCTCGCCGTCGCCGTCGATGCGATCCGCCGAGGGCAGCTGAGCCCCCACCTGGTGAGCAAGGGGCTGCTCCTTGGGGGGTTCCTCGGCTCGGGGCTGCTCGATATCCGCCGGGAGGTGATGAGCTGGCTCGACTACTTCCCCGCGGGGTCGTTCACCCTCTGGCTGCTCGATGAGTATGGCCTGGGGAAGTTCCGCAGGCTCTATGAGCTGATCGGTGAGCGGTTCCTCTCGCTTTGGGAGTGGGCCGGGCGGACCCACCCCGGCGAGGAGGAGCTGGAGCGGCGGGCGGCGGCCCTCTGGGAGGAGGTCGAGCTCGAGGCGAGGGGGCTCTTCGGGAAGGGGCTGGATGAGCTCGAGCGGGAGTGGCGGGCCTTCCTCGGGGAGTTCGCCCCCGAGCTCGCCGAGCGGGCGGGGTATGCCCTCGAGGCTCTAGAGGGCTGGGCGGAGGTCTGGCAGCTCCGCTGGCGGCTCGGCGGCTTCGTAGAGATCGGCTTCCTCGGCCCCCCACCTGAGGGGCTCAAGCTGGCCCGGGAGGGGATGGGCAAGGCTTTGGGCCTCCTGCTAAGCGACCCTTCGCCTGAGGGCGCCCGCGAGCAGTTCGAGCGCTTCCAGGACCAGCTTCAACACTACAAGTCCCTCCTTGAGAGCTGGTGGGCCGCGGTCCTGGCCTTCATGGACGCGAAGGAGCTGATCTACTACGGGACGGCGAGCTACAGCGCGATCCTGGAGGAGCTGGAGGAGGCCCTCGGCCACTACTCCCAGGTCGGCGATGCGGTGATGATGGGCAAGGTGGCCGATTACATCGAGGCTTTCGAGCTGCTCCAGGAGGGCGAGAGGCTCCTCAGGGAGCTCGACTGCCGCGCGGAGGGGCCCCTCCAGGTGGCAGCGGAGCTGTTCCGGACGCTGGGGGAGGAGCGAATGGTCGCCAGGGTGAGGGAGCTGCTGGAGCGAGCCCGGATGATCTGCGAGCTCATGTGACCCATTAGGTGGGCTCACCAGTTCGCCGCCTACTCCCTGGGGATGGCGCTCCTCACGGTCTCCTTAAGATAAGATAGGATCGTGTGACTTTCCCAGCGGAGTCGGGCATGGCAACGACGTTCCCCTCCACTCCCTCATGGCACTGAAGCCAAAAGGGGATCGCCAAGTTCCAGTAGAGATTCCCTTTAGTGGCTATATAGGTCAGGAGACCCACCAAACATACCAGCCCTTCCGCGAAAGAGGTGCTTCCCACGGCGCTCCTGGCCTCCCTTCCGCTCAATACCTGACCACCTGTGACGAGCGGACCATATCCCCCTCCGCTGATCCCCTTATTGAAGGAGCTTATCAGCCCGATAGCGATGAGCCTCTTCCATGAGAAGGAGGGGCTGTGACCTATATGGTCCTGCACAACCCCAGCCCTCGGCTTCGGCTTAACCTATCGGGATC
>CAZCTZ010000078.1:0-6046 GCA_964501855.1 uncultured Thermotogae bacterium | reverse complement strand
TGCTGGCCTTCTCGACCATCTCCCAGCTCGGGTATATGATGCTCGGGCTGGGCGCCTCGGGCTATCTCGTCTCGGTGGGGCTGGCCGAGCACGCCCCGGGCTACTCGGCCTCGATGTTCCACCTCTTGAGCCATGCCTTCTTCAAGGCGCTGCTATTTTTGGGCGCGGGCTCGGTGATGCACGCCCTTCACGACGAGCTTGACATCCGGAAGATGGGCGGCCTAGCGCGGAAGATGCCGATCACCTCCGCGACGATGCTCGTCGCCGCTTTGGCGATCGCGGGCGTGCCGCCGTTCTCCGGCTTCTGGAGCAAGGACTCCGTGCTGGAGGCGGTCCACCTAGCGGGCGAGCACCACCCCTTCATCATGCTCCTTTGGGTCTTCGGGCTGGTGACGGTCTTCCTGACGGCGTTCTACATGTTCCGGTGGTGGTATCTGATCTTCGGGAGCCGGCCGCGCTACGAGGGCGAGCCGCACGAGTCCCCGCCGATAATGACCGGCCCGCTGGCGATCCTCGCGGGGTTCGCCGCGGTGGGCGGGGTGGCGGTCTTCAAGCTGCCGGAGCTGGTCCGCTATGGGGTCCACCCGCACCTGCCGCCGGCGCCGGAGCTGATCCACGAGATATTCACCAGTCCGTTGACCTACCTCTCGCTAGTGCTGGCCCTCGCGGGGATCGCACTCGCTTGGGCCATCTACCAGCGGGAGTGGCTCCCCCTGGAGAGGCTCTCCACGAGGTGGGGCCGCTGGCTCCGCCAGCTCCTCCTCAACCGCTACTACCTGAACGACGCTTATATCGGGCTGGCCCGGCGGGGCGTCTACGGCCTCTCCGTGATCAATGACCTGTTCGACCGATATGTGATCGACGGCTTGGTGAACCTGGTCGGCTGGACGAGCCGCGGGCTGGGCTACGCCCTCAGGCGGGCGGTCACCGGCTTCGTCGGCGACTATGCCTCGTGGATCATCGGCGGGCTGGTGGTGATCTTGCTGCTCTACATCTTCGGGCGGTAGATACCGCAGACTCACAAGAGGTGAGCTGAGATGGGCCCGATCTCGCTGATGATGCTGGTGCCCTTCCTGGGCGCGCTGGCGATCCTGCTGTGGGAGCTGGATGAGCGGCGGCTCCGCCAGGTGGCGCTCATCGCGACCGCGGTCCCGCTGGGCATCTCGCTCTACATGTGGGCGGCGGTGGGGCTGCCCGAGGGCTATGAGTTCCTCGAGCACTACCCTTGGATCGAGTCCCTGGGGATGAGCTACAAGGTGGGAGTCGACGGCCTGAGCCTCCCGATGGTCTTCTTAACGACGCTGCTCACCTTCCTGGTGGTGGTCTACTCCTGGGAGGAGCGGGAGCGCCCGCGGCAATACTTCTCGCTATTTCTGCTGCTCGAGGTGAGCCTGATCGGGGTCTTCACCGCCTTGGACCTGTTCCTCTTCTACGTCTTCTGGGAGTTTGTTCTGGTGCCGATGTATTTCATCATCGGGATCTGGGGCGGCCCCCGCAAGGAATACGCCGCGATAAAGTTCTTCATCTACACCTTCGCGGGGAGTGTCCTCATGCTGGTCGGCTTCATGGCGATCTACTTCGCCAGCGGGACCGGCTCCTTCGACCTGGAGAGGCTGATCGAGGCGCGGGAGCAGCTCACCCTGGGCCTGCAGGTGCTCACCTTCGCCGCACTCTTTGTGGGCTTCGCGGTGAAGATGCCCGTCGTGCCGCTGCACACCTGGCTGCCCGACGCCCACGTCGAGGCGCCCACCGCGGGCTCGGTCCTCCTGGCAGCGGTCCTCCTTAAGATGGGCTCCTACGGGCTGATCCGGATCGCGCTCCCGCTCCTGCCCCAGGGCGCGGAGCGGTTCGTCCCGGTGATGCTCGCCATCGCCATCCTGAGCATCCTGTATGGGGCGATGGTCTGCCTCGCCCAGCGGGACCTCAAGCGGCTGATCGCCTACTCCTCGATCAGCCACATGGGCGTGGTGCTGCTGGGGATCGCCACCCTCTCGCAGCTCGGCACCGTCGGCGCGGTCTACATGATGTTCGCCCACGGGCTGATCTCAGCCATACTGTTCATGGCCTGCGGCTC
This sequence comes from uncultured Thermotogae bacterium, assembly GCA_964501855.1. Classification (GTDB taxonomy): domain Bacteria; phylum Bipolaricaulota; class Bipolaricaulia; order RBG-16-55-9; family JANLFV01; genus CAZCTZ01. Next base: position 3,972 of record CAZCTZ010000078.1, on the reverse strand, counting down.
GATCCAGCACGCGCTGGGGACCCGGCTGATCGAGCGGCTGGGCGGCCTGGCTCTGAGGATGCCCCGCGTCGGGGTGATCATCACCTCGGGGTTTCTGGCGGGGCTGGGCCTGCCGGGGATGGTCCAGTTCGCCGCGGAGGTGCCCGTCTTCCTGGCCACCTATGGAAAGTTCGGGCTGCTCCTGGCCCTGCCGATCCTCACCGTGGTCCTGACAGCGGGGTATGCCCTCTGGGCCGTCGCACGGGCGATGCACGGCCCGATCTCGCCGCTATCGAGTCAGGCGCACGACGCCCCGGGGTATGAGTTCTGGCCGATGCTGCTCCTCGTGGCCCTGACGGTGCTCTTCGGGAGCGCACCGGCGCTTTTGGTCCCGCTGATCGACCGCTCGGTGGAGGCGATCCTAGCGCTGCTATGATGGGTGCAATCGGAATGAGGGATCTGCTCGGCATCCTCCCGGAGATGGTCCTGACCGTGGCGGGGCTCCTCTGCCTTTTCGCCCCGCGCCACCAGGTGAGATACCTCGCCAGCGGGGGCTTCCTTGCGGGGCTGGTCTCGCTGGGGTGGGTGCCGCTCGGCTGGCCAGTCTTCTTCGAGCTACTCGTCATCGACCAGTTCGCGCTGATCTTCAAGGGGTTGTTCCTCTTCATCTCGCTGCTCATCGCCCTCTCATCGCCGGACTACCTCGGCGAATCTGACAACGAGCCAGAATACTATAGTCTCTTGCTCTTCGCCACCGTGGGGATGCTCATCGTCGCCTCCGCAGCGGACCTGATCGCGCTCTTTATCGGGTTTGAGCTCTCCAGCCTCTCTACCTACGCCCTCGCAGCCTTCTTCAAGCGGGAGGTGCGCTCACTCGAGGCCGGGATCAAGTTCTTCATCATCGGGGCGCTCTCATCCGCGCTGGCGCTCTACGGGATCTCGCTCTGCTACGGCGCGACAGGGACGACGAAGCTCGTGGAGCTGGCGGATAGGCTCCAAGGGCTCAGCTCCGGCTCTGAATGGGGCTGGGCCGGGCTCCTGGGGATGCTCTTCATCCTGGTGGGGCTGGCCTTCAAGATCACCGCGGTGCCGTTCCACACCTGGGCGCCCGACACCTACGAGGGCGCGCCGACGACCATCACGGCCTTGCTCTCCACCGGCTCGAAGAAGATGGGCTTCGCGGCGCTCTTCCGGATCTTCCTCGTCGGGTTCATCCTGATCAAGCTCGAGTGGATCTACCTCCTGGCGGGGCTGGCCCTCCTGACGATGACCGTGGGCAACCTCGCGGCGATCCCCCAGCGGAACGTCAAGCGGCTGCTCGCCTACTCGTCGATCGCCCAGGCGGGCTACATACTGATCGCCTTCCCCGTGGCGACCGAGTATGCCCTCGCCGGGGGGCTCTTCCAGGTGATCACCCACTCGCTGATGACCGCGGGGGCCTTCCTCATCGTGGCGATGCTGAGCCGCCGCGGGGTGGGCGAGGAGCTGGAGGAGTGGAGCGGGCTCCACCGGCGGGCGCCGGTGCTCGCCTTCTCCATGACCGTCTTCCTCCTGTCGCTGGCGGGGATCCCGCCGCTGGCGGGCTTCGCCTCCAAGTTCGTCCTGTTCTCCAGCGCGGTCAAGGCCGCCGTCGGGTCGACGGCAGCGTCGGCATCGGCAGCGGCATCAGCAGCGGTGGATACCGCGGCCGTGGCGGTGGCTGCACAAGGGGGTGGGGGCCAGGGCTGGCTCCTCTGGCTGGCGGTAGCCGGTGTCCTCAACTCCGCCCTGTCGGTCTACTACTATGCGCGGATCATCCGCCAGATGTATATCGTCCCACCCAGGGTCGAGGAGCGGATCGTCGTCCCATTTGGGGCCTTCCTACCGGTGGCACTGGCCCTGGTGCTGGTGATCCTGATGGGGGTCTACCCCAACCCGGTGATCAGCTTCTCTCTCAAAGCTGCCGGCTCGCTCCTCGTCGGCCCGCCGGTCCGCCTCTACCCCGGGCCTTAATGGTGGAGGGCTAAGCCGGTGCCAGCCAGCTTGGCCACCTCCCTGGTGGACTTCCGCTCGATCACCCAGACTCTCTCGCCTTCGGGGATTTCGAGCGCATGATCACGGTCACGAGGTAGGAACTTCAGCTCCCAGCTGGAGAACCCCGGCCGGCCAAGCCCCTCCCACTGCCCATAAAGTCTATTTAAATCCCGGTAGAGGGACTCATCGCCCCAGAGGGCGATCCTCCCCTTCTTGAGCTCGATGGCGATAGCTCCCTTCTCATCGTCGAGAAGGCCAAACCAAAAGGCCCGCTCATCGGCAATGGTCAAAAACAACGGGAAGGCGAAGGCCTCCTCCCATCGGCCCTCCTCCCTGGGCTCGGGAAGCTCCTTGAGGGAGCCGAAGAGGGGATACTCCGCCGTCGGCTCTCCATCCTGGAAGCTCCGTTGCTTGGCGAAGCTCACCCGCTGCTTTACCTCGAGCTCCCCGCGGATGCTCATGAACCCCGATAGGCCGACGAACCTCCCGACCAGGTTGCTGTCCTCCTTCCAGATCCGCACCAGCGGGTTGAAGCCCTCCCCGCCGTGCTGCAGCGGGATGAGCATGAAGCCGTCGTCGGCGAGCTGCTCGGCCCATGCCCAGGAGATGTCGGGACAGCCGACGGTAGCGACGATCCGGTCGTAAGGGGCATTCTGGGGGTGGCCATAAAACCCGTCCTTGGCGAGCACCTCGATCCTGCCGTAGCCTGCGGCTTTGAGGAGTCTTCTGGTCTGCTCGACCACGTCCTCCTGGATGTCGATCGTGGTGACGTGGCCCTCCTCGCCGACGAGCTCCTGCATCAGGGCGGCGTTGTAGCCCGTCCCGGCGCCGATCTCCAAGACATTTAGTCCTGGCTCAAGCTCCAGCAGCTCTAGCATCTGGGCAACCAGCGTCGGCTGGGAGGTGGAGCTCGGCGGGTCGAGCCTGGTGAGCAGAGCCGTATCGGAGTAGATGAGCTTCAACAGTTCGGGATCAGGATCTTGCGGGTTGAAGTCCCTCTTGATCCATCTCTCCCCGGCATACTCGAACTCGCCCTCCTCATCTTCCAAGTAGAACCACTCCAGCAGCCGGTGGCGCTCGACCCGGCGGAAGGCCCGCTCGACCGCCTCGGATTTGAGAGTACCTCGCTCCTTCAGCTCGTCAACGTAGCGCTCGATCAGCTCCGGGATCTCCCCCATCTCGCTCCCTTGTGCTCCTTCATCTCTAGTCAAAAACCAAGGCCCCATAGTGTATTATTATTGTGTCTGGGCAGCATTATAGCTTCCCATGTGGATTTCCACAAATCCCCTCAGTCTCCCTCGCAAAAGGGCCTCGTTCATCTCAGCTAACACAAGATAAAGGGGCTTCTCCACTGCCTCCTCGCCACAGAAGACCTCCACCACCTCGGTCCTCCTCTTCACCTCCTTGGCCAGCCGCTCTAGCTGGTTGGTGGTGTAAAGAAAAAGAAAAATAGCATAGGCGATCCTGGCCACCCTGGGGTAGCAGCTCTCACGCCCCCGCCGGTCCCTCTTCCTCCCCTTAGGCTGCGCCATACCGCATGTCTACCTCAGGAGTCTGTGTTTGCAACTGAGCATCCAGAACTTAGAACCTCCAAGGAAGATCGCCCCCTTAAGTAGAGACCTACCTTAAGGGACCTGAGGGGGAGGAGGGCCGGCTAGCCCGGATCCATTTAGGCTAGGCCATTGGCTCAACCTGCCGCTTGCCAAAACTCGGTGTCCTTGACAGGGGTGGGTAAGGGCGTTATAATTTTGAACGAACGTTCGTTCAATAAGCGGCTGATGAGCACTATAGTCGATCAGCAGAGGGACAAGCGCAAGTTGATCCGCGAGGCGGCGATCAAGCTCTTCGCCGAGAAGGGCTATCACGAGACACGGGCCGATGAGATCGCCCAGGAGGCGGGGGTCGCCGTCGGCACGATCTACAATTACTTCAAGAGCAAGGAGGACATCCTGCTGGACATCTTCGCCACCGAGTTCGAGG
>CAZCTZ010000077.1:0-6225 GCA_964501855.1 uncultured Thermotogae bacterium | reverse complement strand
CTCCTCTTCCTGGTGGCCGTGGAGGATGGGAGGGTGCGGCTCGCCCCGGGCGAGCGGCTGGGCAGGGCCCTCACCGATGAAAAGCTCCGGGAGATCATGGACGAGAAGATCCTACCCCACTTCGAGGAAGGGAACTTCTCCCAAGGGGTCCTGGAGGGCACGGTCGCGCTGGTCTCCGAGATCAAGGCCCTCAAGCAGGCCCAGGCCAAGAGGGCGAAGCTCATGAGGATGCTCATGCTCCTGGGCCTGGCTCTCCTAGCTGCCGCGGCCTTGGCGGCTATGGCTATCCTGCCTTGACCCCCTCAAGCTCAAGCCTCAAGTGAGGGGGAAGCGGACGGTCGGGATCGAAGGGGAGGGGTAGCGATGGCCCCTTCCGCCATCGCTACCCGGATGAGCTCCCGCAGGTCCCCCTCGGTGAGCTCGAGCCTGAGATTGAGGTCCTCCCAGCAGTCCATCTCGCCATCCTCTAGGAGCTGGAGCAGGGCGAGGGAGAGCTTGGCTGCCGGGTCGTGGCGGATGAGCTCCTCCAGCTTCTCCTCGAGCTGCCTCAACCGGTGGACGACCAACTGGATGATCTGCAGGGAGAGTTCGGCCTTCTCCTGGAGCAACCTTAAAAATTGCCGTTTGTCGATCGCCCAGAGGGAGGCCCGCTCCAGGACCTCGGCCATCACCTCTCGCCGCTTTTGCCCCGCCAGGGCCAGCTCACCGAAGAGCTCCCCCGCACCCAGCACCGTCAAGGTCAGGCTGCGGCCATCATGGTTAAGGCAGGACAACCTCACTCGGCCCTCGATGATCAGGTAGAGGGTATCGCTGGGATCGCCCGGAAGGTAGACCCGCTCCCCTTCTTGGTAGACGGCCTCCCTGCTATACCCCTTGATCTCGCTGTATAACCTCTCAAGCACGTTTTCCACCGCCACCTCCTTGCAGAGTGGAACTGATTTTACTCCTCATCACCTCCTTAGGGTGAGTTGGGCTTATCCAGCCCTCCTGCTCGGATGAAAGCCCCACTCGCCCCCTTTTCTAGCACATTCCAACGCATATATCTGTAATTTAGGTAACAGACTGGCAAGGAGTTGGTGATTCCCCCGGGAGTGCGTGGGTGTATAATGGCAGCAGGGCCTATTCGAATGAAATGAGCGAGGGAGGAGATCGGCGTGAGCCCAAGACCAAGATCAAGATTAAGATCAAGCTCGAGCTCAAGCTCGAACCGGAGGCGGAGATGGAGATGGAACCTGCTGGTGATGAGCCCCTTCTTAGCAGCGCTGGTGGTGATGCTGACCGTGGTAGCCGCGCCGGCTGGTGAGGCGGTGGATACCGCACCCCCAGCCACAGCCTCACACCCACAAGAGGCCCCTCCGCCGGAGGAGGGCTACGATATCCTGAGTCAGATCTTCAGCTTCCTCTACACGATCGCTCACGGGATCGGCCAGTTGGTGGTCAAGGCGATCCAGTGGGTCATCCCCGAAGCGGGGGAGGTCCTCGAGACCCTCATCGACCCGATCGGGGTGCTCGCCCTGCTGACGATCTTCCTGGGGGTTTATGAGGTCGCCAAGAGGATCACCTGGCTCATCGTGGTGATCGGCTGGGCCTTGATCGTTATCAAGATCGTGCTGGTGGTCCTTAAGGCGACTTAACCTATTTTTATTTATTTTAACCCGAGAGTGTCCGGGTGGCCCTCTCCGTGAGCTTGAACCCCCGGCGGGCCAGCTCGGCGAGGAACGGCTCCGGCGGGACGGCCCGCTCGACCGGGATCACCCCTCCCTTCTCCCGGAGCTGCCCCTGGGCGATCATCGCCGCCACGATCGCCGCGGAGAAGCCCGTCGTCCGCGCCATCGCCGAGAAGCCCGTCATCTCATCATAGAAGTCCATCAGGTCGAGCTGGACCTCCACCGGCCCTGATGCGTCCTCCCCTCGGCAGATGACCCGCAGCACCACGAGGTCCGGCTCCTCGGGGAAGGCCAGTCGAGGTGCGACCACCTTGTGGAAGAGCGCTCGCGGCGCCACCCGGCAATCTCCCACCTGGACCGGCTCGGGCTCGAGCAGCCCCAGCTCGAGCATGGCCTTGAACTTCTCGCAGTGGCCGGGGTAGCGGACCGTCTTGTAGTCGAACTCTTCGAGCTTGCCCGCGAAGGTCCACGGGCAGGTCGAGGTCCCCCCGGAGGTGATGAAGGCCTCGCACCTCCCCACGGGGGGAGGGAACTCCAGCTCCTCGAGCTCCGTGAGGCTCTCCACCTCCACCACGCGGCCCCCGCGGAGCAGGTAGGCCCTCTCCAGGTATTCGTTGGTCAGGCCCTCGATGCTGAAGACCAGCTTGTAGCCGAGCGGCGGCAGGGGCCGCTGGGGCAGCCCCCCGCAGCGGATGTGGACCTCCCTCGGCCGCTCCATCCGCGAGATGGCGTAGACCGCCAGGGTGGTGCTCATCCCCGGGGCGAGCCCGCAGTCGGGGATGATCGTGACCCCGGCAGCCTCGGCCTCCGCGCTGAGCTCGAGCTGCTCGAGGACGAGCTTGGTATTCCCGCCGAGGTCGCACAGCCCCGTCCCGGCGGCGATGGCCGCCCTGGTGATCTCGAGGTTGAAGTAGTAGGGCACGGCGCTCAGGGCCACGTCGATATCAGCATCCCGGAGGAGCCCGACCAGGCCCTCCTGATCCCGCACATCTAGCTGCCGCGGCTGGACGAGCTCCTCCCCCAGCAGGCGGTTCACCCGGGCTGCGCCCCCCTCAGCCCGGCTCGGGTCGATGTCCACCAGGAGGACCCGCTCGGCCTGGCCGAACTCGGCCAGATCATAAGCCGCGGCCACCCCCTGCATCCCCGCGCCTAGGACGGCATAACGGCAGGCCATTTGCTTTTTTGCCCCTCCATCCCCCTTTTCCTTCTTCCCCTCTGTCGATCGCTGATCGCTCTCCTACAACCTAACCTAGAGTTGCCCTCCTCCAGGCCGTCAGGTTAAGATAGGCCAGCGATCCGGACCGGAGGTGATGGTCTAGTTTGGCTATTCAGGCCTACATCCTGGTCGACATCAAGGCGGGGAAGGTCGTCCCGGTAGTGGAGCAGCTCCAGCGGCTCCAGGGGGTCAAGGAGGCCTACCCCATCACCGGCAGGTATGACGCGATCGTCCACGCCGAGGTGGACGACATCCGGGAGATCAAGGGCATGATGATCGACCGGATCCATAAGATCGACGGCGTGAAGGACACCAGCACCCATATCGTCCTGGGTTAGCCCGGGCAGCTCAGGGAAGATCGTCATGGATCTTGCGCTCCTCCCCTTGGCGGGCGCAGGGGTGGACCCGGCAGGAGATCACCCCTAGCTCCCTGAGCCGGGAGATCACCTTCTCTACGATCTTGTCCGCTTCGCTTATGGGCGTGTCAGGTGGCAGCTCGATGTCCAGATCGAGATGGATCACCCCCGGACCGATGTATTCCGCGATCATCCCGTGGACCCCGCGGACGCCCTCCACCGAGCTGGCAAGCCGCTTGACCTCCGCGTAGAACCCTTCCTCGGGTGAGCGCCCCAGGAGCATCTTGGTGTTCTCGCGGATCAGGGAGAAGGCCCCCGCGGCGATGGTCAGCGCCACGACGATCGCGGCGATCGGGTCCCCCAGGTAGAAGCCCCGTGAGACGAGGTAGACCCCCACCAGCGAGGCGATGATCGTCAGCTCATCGTTGATGTTGTCGTAGAGGGCCGTCTTGAGGGTGATCTCACCGCGGCCTCGCCCGCCGGCGAGGATCAGCCCGATGGGGACCAAATTCACCAGGAAGGAAAAGCCCAGCACCCAGAAGGCCACCTCGGGGTGCTCCAGCGGGACCGGCTCGAGGAGCCTCGCGATCGCCTCCCGGAGGATCTGGAAGCTGGTGACGGTGATGAAGGTCACCGCGACGATCAGCGAGATGACGTTCCGCAGGCGCAGGTGACCGAAGGGGTGCTCACGATCGCCCGCCCGTTGGCTGACCCACGAGCCCACCAGCAGCGAGCCGGTGACGACGATGTCCACCAGGGAGTTGAGCGCCTCGCCGAGCAGGACGAGAAAGCCGGTGTAGAAGAAAGCGGCGAGCTTCACCCCCAGGAGCAGGAGCCGACTGGCCAGGTTGACCACGAGCTTCCAAGTCCAGAGGTGGACGTGGCCTGCCCACTCCCGCCCCCGCTCAAGCTCATGGCCGGGCACCTTGAGGGACCCCATCGCGCAGGGATTTTAGCAAAAGCGGCTCCCCAGAAACCAACGAAAAGAGGAAGCGAGCCACCCTTAGGGTGGCCCGCCCACCGCAAGGCGCAAAGCCACATCCAGGAGGCGCCTCGCTCCCTTCCCCCTCTCACCCCCCATCCAGGAGGCCGGAAGGAATGCCTAAGAGAGTTCTCCCACTTGGAGTCTAGAGGGCCATCTGTGGAAAGGGAATGGAAGGGAGGTGAAAATTAGGTGCCCGCAGCCCCGATGCTGTAGCTCATCCCTCGCAGGCGGCGCTCCCAGTCCGGCTCGGGCGGCTCCCGCCGGTAGAGCTCCTCGCGGTGGGCCTCGAGGTCCTGGACCTCTACCCCCAGGAACTGGGCAGCGCAGAGGAGCCGGTGACCTCGAGCGGCGGCCACCTCCCCGGGCTCGGCGAGGAACTCCCGCCAGCCGGGATCGCGCAGCAGGTGATGGTCCACGATCACCGTGGGAACCTGCCGGGCCAGCTCCAGGAGGCTCTCACGAGCCGAGATGAGGCTCCCCCGCTGGAGCCGACCTTTAAGATAGGTCGGCGGCCCGCCGATGAAGAGCAGGTCGGGCTCCTCACCCAGGATGTATTCCAACGTGCTTCGGACCATCGGCCCCTGGACGTCGGGTGCGAAGACGAACCGCTCGTTAGCCGTAGAGACGGTGCAGATCAGCACCTTGCCGAGCTTGGTCCCGGGCTCGCCGTGGTCCACCGGCTCGGAGAACCTCACCTCCGTCCTGCCGTAGCGGAACCGCTCGCCGTCGGCTACGACGATGGTGCAGTCCTTCCGCTGGTAGATGTAGTAAGCGCGCTTCCGCTGGGAGAGGTTGATCCCCCGGTCGCGCGACTTGACCAGGAGCTCCTTCCCGCCGTAGAGCCGGTCGGCCAGCTCCGGCGAGGAGAAGTTCATCCAGTGGGTGAACGCCGGCATGTAGTGATCGAAGTGATAGTGGGAGATGGCCAGGACCTGGGCCTCCCTCGCCCGCTGGAGGATCTTCCGCCCGGCGCGGACGAGCGCCTCGGCCTCCCGAGGGTGGGGCACCCGTCCGCGCAGCCCGTGGGAGACGCCCGGGTCGAGCAGGAGCTTCACATCCGGGGTGACGACGAAGGTGGCCATCGAGCGGATCCCGAGCGACTCAGCGGCGAGCGGCTCGATGAGGATCTCCTTGGTGGACTTGATCGGCCGCGGTCCCATTCTTATCCTATATTCTGTTTTCCTCTCCTCCCGCCCCCGATCCCGAGCTCGGGCTGGTGCCAGATCCAGCTCCGGCTCCAAGTCTGGGCCAGCTCGCCCGCCAGCCGGCGAGCTCCTCCCTCAGCCGCTCCCACATGTCCCCAGGCGGCTTCCCCGGGGAGACCGCCAAGGTCAGGTAGCCGGTGAAGCCCCCTCCCCGCAGGTAGTCGAACACCGCGGTGCGCCTCTCCCGGGGGAGATCGAGCTGGATGCGCAGGTTGATAAGCCTCTCGAGCACCAGGTCGAGGACGGCCAGGGGCTCCTCCCCGCCCTCCTGGAGCTGAGCGAGGTCGAGCGAGAGCCCCAGTCCCATCTCCGCCAGCCCTTTCAGCTCCCTGCCCGATGCGGGATAGCCCCGGGCGAGGTTCTCCACCGCCAGGGAGAGGCCCAGCTCCTCGGCATAGGGGAGGAGCTCCTCCACGCTCATCCTGAAGGTGGCCTCGAAGTCCACCCCGCAGAGCTCCCGCGGGTAGAAGGCCCTCCCGCCGGTGAGGATCACCCAGCGGGCGCCCAGCTTGGCCGCGACGGCCATCGTGCTCCGGGCCTCCTCGAGGGAGAGCTCCCTCAGCTCCTTGTGGGGGGTGATGAGCGACTCCCAGGCCGTCGGCAGGTGGACGAGCAGCCCCAGCCCCTTGAGGTGGTGGCGCAGCCGGCGGAGCTGCCGCTCGCGGAGGGCTCCGTTCCCCAGGGGGTAGGCCAGCCAGAGCTCGAGGTGTTCAGCCTCCGCCTCCCTCGCCAGCCGGAAGCCCTCATCCCAAAGGGCCTCATCCAGCCCGAAGATGTAAGCCGTAAGTCCGATGGA
>CAZCTZ010000076.1:0-6484 GCA_964501855.1 uncultured Thermotogae bacterium | reverse complement strand
GTCATCAGCGGGCCATCCCAGCCCATGAACCTGTGGAGCCCGCCCAGCCGGGCGATCAGCTCCTCGCCCGGCTGGAGGTGCAGATGGTAGGTGTTGGCGATCACGATCTGGACGCCGAGTTCGCGCAGCTCCTCGGGGGTGACCGTCTTCACCGTCGCTTGGGTCCCCACGGCGACGAACGCCGGGGTCTCAACCGCACCGTGAGGGGTCCACAGGCGGCCGCACCTCGCTTGGCCGTCCTGGGCTGTCACCTCGAACTCGAAGCCGAAGTTCTCCATCTAGTAGAAGATGGTCACCGTCCGGTGGTAGGGCTTCTCCCTGAACTCCTCCCGCTGGCCGAGGCCCCAGAGGAGCCAGTCCAGCTCGACCGAACTCAATCTGAAGTCGCGCTCAGCTAGGGCCTGCTTGAGCCGCTCCACCGCCCAGATGGTGTTAGCTCGGATCTCGACCTCCTCGGGGCTGCCCGCCGGGATCAGCTCCCCCCGGTCGATCCGCGCGGCCAGCTCCGGGCTATATCGCAGGATCCCCAGGTGCCGGAGGACCTGTGGCAGCTTGTAGTCGGCGAAGGCGGTCAACCTCGCGATGTCGGCGAACCCGCCGAAGCCCTCCCCCTGGAAGGCGCCCCAGAGGTCAGCGGCGAAGAGCTGCGCCCGCTTGTAGAAGTGGACCTCGCGGCCCTCGTAGCGGGCGACGTCCCGGAAGGAGCTTAGCTCGCGGGCCAGAAGCCGGGCGAGCTCGACCGCGGAGCCGCCAGCGGCCGCGACCAGCTCGGCAGCTCGGCCAGCGTAGCTCTCGAGGAGGACCCTGCCGAGCTCGTTCAGGATCGCCCGCCGCTGGTCAAGGAGCTGGAGCTGGCCCTCGCCGCCCAGGATCCCCTTCAGGTCCTCTAAGGTGAGCCGGGCCAGGTAGTCCGGCTCGAGGAGCGGCTCGCCCTCCTCGACGGCCCGCTTCAGCGCGGCTGCGAGCGCGAAGTAGCCGGAGAGCCGCTCCTCACCATACTGGATGGTCCACTTGGGCTGACCCGGCGGTGGCCAGAAGCAGAAGTTGAGGCTATCCAGAACTAGGAGGTAGCCGACCGTCCGCTCGCCCCCGTCGAAGAAGTGATAGCGGTAGTCCCACCGGGGGATGGCCGGCCGCTCGCGGGCTAGCTTCCCGGCGAATCCCTCCAGCGCCGCCCGGTCGAGCCGGACGTGGCGGCTGCGCTCGACCACCCAGAGGGTCGTCTCCAGGACCTCCTCCATCCTTCATCGCCTAATCAAATCATCAACCGAAGCACTCCGGGGGGAGGAACTCCTCGGTGAACAGCTCCTCCAGCGCGGCCCTCTTCTGGATCAGGCCCCACTCATAGAGGAAGTCCTGGAGCTCGGTCCACTTCCCCGCCGCGTTGACGCAGGGCGAGCCCACAAAGTAGAGCAGTGTCGCCAGGAAGGACCGCAGGTTCAACTCGTCGTCCAGCTCGGGGTGGACCTCGAAGAATATGTCCAAGGCCTTATTAGGGTCGGAGAGGGTGAAGCGTATCCCCTGGGCCAGCCCCCGGATGAACTCCCCGAGCGCCCTGGCTCGCCCGCTCAAGGTGCGCTTGCTGACGACGAAGACCAGCTGGTAGTGCTCGGGGATGCAGTATTCCTCCATCGGGAAGAAGACCGTCTCCTCGCCCTGGAGCTCCACCACCAGCTTCTCGTAGTTGCGGAAGGCCCCGATGGCGTCGACGCTCCCCGCGAGCAGTGCAGCCACCGTGTTGAACCCGACGTTGATCAGCTCGTAGGTGCCCGGCTCGAGCCCGACGCACCCCAGCATCGCCTCCCACAGGATCAGCTCCTCCGGCTCGAGGGAGTAGCCGATCCGCCGCCCGCGGAGGTCCTCTAGCCTGGAGATCCCGCCCTTCTCGAGCGCGAGGAGCCCGCCTAGGGGTCGCTGGATCAGCGCACCGATGGCCACGAGCGGGAGGTCCTCCGCGCGGGCGATGATCAGGTTCATCCCGGTGGTGATCGCGATGTCGACCTTCCCCACGGCGGCGAGCTTCACCGGATCGGAGGGGCTCGCCGGCACCAAAAGCTCGAGCTCGAGGCCCTCCGCCGCGAAGAAGCCCTCCTCCTTGGCGACATAGAGCGGCACATGGTTGGGATTGGGGAACCAGTCGAGCATCACCGTCAGCCGCTCCGGCAGGGTGCCCTGGGAGCCCAGAGCCAGGGCGAGGGCGGACACCGCCACCAGGCCGAGGAGGATCAAACCGCGCCCGGCTAGCCTCACCAGCTTTGCATTTAGGCTACTCATGGGTGAACCTCCTCCAGGGGAGCGCTACTCGCTCGAGGAAGGAGACGAAGGCAAAAAGGGCGATGCTCAAGGCCGAGAGCCACAGGATGGCCGCAAACAGAAGGTCGATCTTCAGACGGGCATTGGCGTGAATCATCAGATAGCCCAGACCGGCCTTGGCCCCGACCCACTCGCCGATCACCGCGCCGACGACGCTCATCGTCACCCCGATTTTACAACCGGAGAAGATGAACGGCAAAGCCCCAGGCAGTCGGAGCTTGAGCAGGACCTGGAGGGGGCTCGCCTCGAGGATCTTGAACAGGTTGACGACGTCCCTGTCGACCGACCTCAGCCCATCGACGGTGTTCACCACCACCGGGAAGAAGATGATCAGGGCCGCCACCGCGACCTTCGACATGATCCCGTAGCCGAGCCATAGGACCAGAATGGGCGCGATCGCGAATACCGGGACGTTCTGGGTCGCGATGATCAGCGGGTAAAGCACCCGCTGGAAGGTCCGGGAGTGGAAGATGAGCAAGGCCGAGGCCAGCCCCAACAGAAGTGCGAGCGCGAACCCCAGGGCCACCTCCTCCAGGGTGACCAGGGCGTGGCGGAGGAGGAGCCGCCAGTCGATCGCCATCCGGAGGAGGATCTCGCTCGGCGAGGGGAGGATGTAGGGCGCCCCAAGGGAGCGGGCTATCAGCTCCCAGCCGCCCAGGATGACGGCGAGCAGCCCCAGCGGGGGCAGATACTCATAGCCCCATCTGCATCTGCGCCTCAAGCCCCAGCTCGGCCTTCGGCCACCGTTCTGGTCCCAATTCCGGCTGGGCTCAACCCTCGGGGAACGCCTCATGGATCTCCTCCTGGACCAGCCGGGTGAGCTCCCTCTCCAGCAGGACTAGCTGTCGATCGGAGCGGTCGCGCGGCCGGGGGAGGGGGACCTCCAGGACGGCCTTGACCCGTGCGGGCCTGCTGGTGAGGAGATAGATCCTGTCGGAGAGGGCCAGCGCCTCCTCCAAGTCGTGGGTGACGAAGAGGATCGTCTTCTCGTATTCCTTCCACACCCGCAGGAGGTAGAGGTGGAGCACCCCGCGGGTCATCGCATCGAGCGAACCGAAGGGCTCATCCAGGAGGAGGAGCTCCTTCTCGGTGAGGAGGGTGCGGATGAGCGCGATCCGCTGCCTCATCCCCCCTGATAGCTCCGCCGGGTAGCGGTGCTCGAAGCCCGCCAGGCCGAACTCCGCGAAGAGCGCCCTCGCCCTCTCCTGGGCCTCCCTCCTCCTCACCCCGCGCAGCTCGGGGCCGAGGATGGCATTGGCCAGGGCCGTCCGCCAGGGCAGGAGGAGGTCGTTCTGCTGCATGTAGGCCACCTCGCCTAAGCAGCTCTCTACCTCCCTCCCTCGGAGGATGATCCTGCCCGAGTCGGCGGGGATCAATCCTGAGATGATGTTGAGCAGGGTGGTCTTCCCGCAGCCACTCGGTCCCAGCAGGGAGACGAACTCCCCTTGGCGGACCTCCAGGTCGATCCCCGCGAGCACCTCCAGTCGGAAGCCATCCCGAGTGAAACCCTTCTTAATCGAGGCTAGCTCGAGCATCGCTCAGCGGCTCTGGATCTCGATGATAAGTTCCCCCGGGAAGTTTGTCCAGGCTCCCCTGTTTTTTAACATGATCATGTTAAAAACAGGGGTTGACAACTTGAAGTTTTTGAGAAGGAGGCGATAAAATTAGGCCGGGAGCAGCTCCCTGGCAGAGCCAGTGGGAGAGGCTTCCACCACGAAAGGGAGGTGATGCCGGTGCTGGTAGGGAAGCGGGGTGCAAGCCAAAACCAGAACCATCCGCTTCGCTGGCTTCTGGTGGCAGTGCTGATCGCACTGCTCGGGATAGCAGGACTGCAGCCTCAGGGGGAAGCGGGGGCCCAGCCGCCGCTGGGTTCGCGGGAGAACCCGATCATCTGGCTCCTGCCGCCTTCGACCCTCCCGGCGACGGTCGAGGAGATCGGCAGGAAGATCGCGGAGGACCTCTCCGAGATGACCGGCCTCTACATCAAGCCCGTGGTGGCCGCGGACTACGCCGCGCTGATCGAGACGATGATCGTGGCCAAGGGGAATACCATGGCCTGCCCGCCCACCGATGCCTACGTCCAGATCACCATGCGGAACCCCAAGGTCCACCCGCGGCTCGCGGCGGTCCGCTACGGCTACCCATATTACTTCTCATCGATCTACGCCTTCCGTGAGAAGGGCTTCCAGTCGGTCGAGGACCTCGAGGGGACGGTCTGGATCTACAACGACCCCGGCTCGACCTCCGGGTATAAGCTCCCCAAGGCGTTGTTCGACAAGCTCGGGATCAAGATCGCCGGGACGGTCGAGTCCGGCGGACACACCAACTCCATCGTCGCCCTGATGGAGGGCCAAGGGGACTTCTGCACCGGCTATGGCTCGCCGCCGCTGCCGCCTTCTCCCAAGGAGACCTGCGCGGAGGCCTGTCTCGTCAACTTCGAGGACTGCAAGGCCTCGGGGGCCGAATTCGAGACCTGCTTGAGCTACCTGATCGAGTGCCTCCAGGGGTGCGAGAAGCGCTGGGAGTATGGGATGGACCCGGAGCTTTGGCTCTGGAACAAGTGGAAGGGCGAGCTCTGGCCTGAGGGGCTCCGCGGCAAGTGCGTCGACCTGCGACGGGCGCTGGCCAAGACCGGCCTGTATGGGGACATCTGGGAGATCGTCGAGAAGATCGGCGTGGTGGCCACCATCGGCCCCGTGCCCAACGACTGCCTGGCCTTCTGCGAGGACTTCCCCAGGGACATCGAGAACAAGATCGTCCAGGCGGTGATCGAGCACATCCGCTCACCGGAGGGGCACGCCCTCTGGAACGACCCCAACTTCTACGAGTGGGACGATGTCGAGCCGATCGACGACTCCTACTACGACGCCTATCGGGAGCTCATGGGCTATCCGGTCCCGGAGCGGTAGTGATCGGCTAGATAGCTTGGTAGGATAGGATGAACTCAGGGGGAGGTGGCTCGGCGGTCACCTCCCCCTCCGCTTGTAATCCGGGGCCGGCCCTCCTAGACTAAGAGTGGGATCAGACTGGCATCAAGGTGCGAAGCCGTCCGCATGGCCTACCTGGTAGTCGAGCACCTGACCAAGATCTACGAGCGCGGGAGGGTCCTCGCCCTGAGGGATGTGAGCTTCTCGGTGGAGCGAGGCGAGCTGGTGGTCCTCATCGGCCTTTCCGGCTCGGGGAAGTCGACCCTCCTACGGTGCATCAACCGCCTGGTGGAGCCGACCTCCGGGCGGGTCTTCCTCGACGGGACCGAGATCACCGCCCTCTCGCCCCGCCAGCTCCGCCAGGTGCGGCGCAAGATCGGGATGATCTTCCAGCAGTTCAACCTGGTGAAGCGTGCGACCGTCCTGGCGAACGTCCTCGCCGGCCGGCTCGGCTACGTCCCCTTGGGGCGGTCGCTCCTGGGGAAGTTCCCCAAGGAGGACCTAGAGCGGGCGAAGCGCGCGCTGGAGCGGGTGGGCCTCCTCGACAAGATGTATGTGCGGGCGGATCAGCTCTCCGGCGGGCAGCAGCAGCGGGTGGGGATCGCCCGTGCGCTGATGCAGGAGCCGGAGCTGCTGCTCGCCGATGAGCCCGTCTCGGCGCTCGACCCGGCGACCTCCCACTCGATCCTCCAATACGTCGAGGAGATGAACCGCGAGGGGGTGACCGTGCTCTGCTCGCTCCACTTCCTCTCGCTCGCCCGCCGCTACGGCCAGCGGATCATCGCCCTCAAGGAGGGGCGGCTCGTCTTCGACGGCCCCCCGGGGGCCATCGACGATCACAAGTTCAAGGAGATCTATGGCGAGGAAGCCGAGGAGGTCGAGGTCCGCTGAGCGGTAGATACCGCGGACCCGCTACTGGGCAGCTATCTATGACCACAACTGCTGCAACCACAACGGCAACCCTGGCGCCGATCCCTCTGAGGAGGCGCCTCCTCTCCCTCCTGGTGGATTGGCTCGCATGGGGCTATGTCGCCTACGGGGTGGTCTACCTCCTCAACTATCACTGGTATACGGTCTATGTCGATTGGTATGGGAAGTTGACCCTGCCGGGGTGGGGCTGGCCGCTGGTCGTCCTCGCCACCTTCGAGCTGGCGCTCCTCTGCCGAGCCAGCGGTCACAGCCTGGGAGAGCGGGTCCTGGGGCTGACGCTGGTGAGGGTGAGGGGGGCAGGCGAGGGTGAGGGC
>CAZCTZ010000075.1:0-6533 GCA_964501855.1 uncultured Thermotogae bacterium | reverse complement strand
GGGATGGCATAGCCCAGCTCGACCGTCGGCGGCCCCGCGACCGTCTGGGTCATCATCCGGTGGCGGGCGAGGTCCCGGTAGGCCCCCTGGTCGAGCACCACCTCGAAGGTGTAGTAGATGTGCTCGAGCTCCCTCGGCGGGCGATCGTGCTCCCCTATCTCGCCCAACACCCGGTCGAGCACCCGCTCGCGCTCCTCGGGGGACATCCTGCGGGCGCGCTCGAGGAACTCCTCCCAGGAGAGGCCGGATGGTTGGTAGCGATAGAGCAAGGCGGCGATGAGCCGCTCCTCGGCCTGGGGGGTGCAGAAGACCAACCGGACCGGTTCGGGCTCGGGCTCGATGCCCCTGGCCTCCGGCTTCACCTGGGGGAGGGGCTCGCTCTCCCCCTGGAGGGGCCCTTCGTTCAATCGGGCTAGGTAGGCGTCCTCGTCGGCATACCTGAGGAGCGTCGGCGCCTCCTCGAGGGCGGCCTCCTTGAGCTCCCGGCCGAGCTCCCGCGCCTCCTCCAGCGGGTGGGAGAGGAGCTTGGTGATTAGCCATGCCAGGCTGCGGGCGTTGGCCGTCATCCCCACGCTGGTCAGGGCCGCCGTCGGCAGGAGGAACCGACAGACGTCGCTGTAGTGTGAGCGGAGGCGGGCCTCATAGGCCCTCTCGGGCTCATCCGGCCGGCGAGGGTGGCGCTCCTCCATGAGCCGGCGCACCCGCACCAGGCACGAGCGGTAGGTCTCGAAGAGCCGCTCGCAGCTCTCGACGTATAAGCTCCTCAGCTCGGAGCGGGCGATCCTCCTCGGAAGGTAATAATCGTTAAGCTCCTGATAGCGGCTCGACCGCTCGATGAAGGAGCAGAGGCGGCAGCTCTCCAAAAGTTCAGCGGCCAACCGGGAGATGTCCTCCAGGGCGATGTGCAAGACGGCGTGCTCGGCGATCGAGCTGTGGCCGAACTCGAGCACCCACTTCTTGTGGAACCTCCTCGATCGCTCCTCCGAGAGCTCCCGAGCGACCCGGTCGAGCGGCTCCGATGAGCGGCTCGTCCTGGCGAACGCGGTGGCGATCACCTCGGGTGGGAATTCTCGGGCGGAGAGGAGGTAGACCCTCCGCTTGGGCTCCGCTTCGCGAGGCTCCGGTCCGACCGGGCTATCTACTGAGCCTGTCATCTCGATCCCATCGCTCCAGCTCAATTAGATCGCGGATCATCCTCGCAGTCCGTCCGATTATAGCCTCGAGGGGGACCAGCTCCAAGGCCAGCGCAGCGGGCAGGGTTGCCCCGGCCGACCCGGTGGGGTATAACCTTGAAGGTGTGACGATCTCAGGGCGAGGTGAGCTAGGTTGATACCGATCAGGGATTACCGCCCGAGCGGGACCGTTCCCTACGTGACGATCTCTCTCATCGTCATCAACGTGCTCGTCTTCATCTGGCAGTATCTCATCCTGGAGAACCAGCCAAGCGGCTTCGTGACCCCGCTGGGCCAGATGCTCTCCAAGGGCGACATCTTCGTCTACTCCTACGGGCTGATCCCCTGGGAGATCACCCACCTGCAGGACCGGCCGCCATACATCCCCTTCCCCATCTGGGTCACGCTCTTCACCTCGATGTTCATCCACGGCGGGCTGTTACATATCCTCGGGAACATGCTATACCTTTGGATCTTCGGGGACAACGTCGAGGACTCGATGGGCCACCTCAAGTTCCTCATCTTCTACCTCGCCTGTGGGGTGATCGCCGCCTACTCCCAGGTGATGATAAATCCGAATAGCACCGTCCCGATCGTGGGCGCGAGCGGGGCGATCGCCGGGGTGCTGGGGGCTTACCTGATGCTCTTCCCCTACGCGCGGGTCCTGACGGTGGTCCTCTTCTTCTGGTTCATCCGGCTGGTGGAGGTCCCCGCGATGCTCCTGCTCGGCTTCTGGTTCATCTACCAGCTCCTGCTCGCACCGATGGGGACCGGCGCAGGCGGCGGGGTAGCCTTCTTCGCCCACATCGGGGGCTTCATCGCCGGTGCGCTCCTGGTCTACGTCTTCAAGAAGCGCTACGTCCAGGTGCGCCTCTTCCGCCGGCGGTATTATTGATCATGGTCGAGACCGAGACCGAGAGCGGAGGGAAGCCGGCCCCCCACCAGCTCCTCGCAGCTTTGCAGGGGTTCCCGCTGGAGGGGGTCTACCTCCTGGAGGAGGTGGGCTCCACCCAGGACGAGGCGAGGAGGAAACTGAAGGAGAAGCGCTCGGTCCTCGTGCTGGCGGAGCGGCAGCGGCGGGGACGCGGCCGAGCCGGTCAGGCCTGGGAGTCCCCAGCGGGGGGGCTCTGGTTCAGCTTGGGCTTCCGCCTCCCCCGCCCCCGGCGGACACCCGGGTCCGCGGCATCCATGACCGCATCCACATCTGCTGCTACCGCCTCCGCCACTGTCCCGCTCTCGCTCTTGGCCCTCCTGGCCGGGGTGGCGGCCGCTCGGGCCTTGCGGGCGCTGGGCTTCGCTGCGGGGCTCAAGTGGCCGAACGACATCCTTGTGGATGGCAAGAAGGTGGGCGGCATCCTGGTCGAGCTCGAGCCGGCAGATGCCGCGGGCTCACAATGGGTGGTCGTGATCGGCATCGGGATCAACGTGAACATCCCCGAGGGGGAGCTCCAGGGGAGGCTCGATATCCGGGCGGGGACGCTGATGGCGATCGCCGGCCGGCCGCTCGACCGGGGTGAGGTCCTCCTGCGGATCCTGCGGGAGTTCTTCCCCCTATGGGACCTCTGGCAAGAGGGCCGGGTGGAGCCCGTCCTACGTGGCTGGGAGGAGCTCAACCTGACCTTGAATAGGGAGGTCGGGGTCCTCACCACCGACGGCCGGCGAATTAGGGGCACCGCGGTGGGGCTCGACCGCGACGGAGCGCTGCTCATCCGCACCCCGGATGGCCACCCCTGGCGGGTCAGCGAGGGCCACCTGGCCTTTGCTGATCGTGAATCATGAATGACCTGGGGCTAGGTCCGGGTAGCGCTGAGGAAGGAGGAAGGCGGTGGTGCACTCCCCCCTAACGAAGGCGGGGCTCGTGATGACCTCCCGACAGAGGTCCCGGGTGGTCTTCACCCCCTCGAGTTCGAGCCGCGCCAGGGCCGTAGCCATCCGCAGTCGGGCCTCCTCTCGGGTTCGGCCCCAGGTGATCAGCTTGGCCAAGAGGGAGTCGTAGTGAGGGGTGACCTCCATCCCGTCGTAGATGTGGGTGTCGATGCGCACCCCCGGGCCGCCGGGGAGGCCCTTGATCCTGAGCCTCCCGGTCGTGGGCGCGAACCCCGCCGCGGGGTCCTCGGCGTTGATCCGGCACTCGATGGCGTGGCCAAGTAGCTCTATCTCCTCCTGGGAGTAACCTAGCCGCTCGCCCGCCGCGATCCGGATCTGCTCCTTGATCAGGTCGCGCCCCACCAGCATCTCGCTCACGGGGTGCTCCACCTGGATCCGGGCGTTGATCTCGATGAAGTAGAACTCCCCCTCGGGGGCGAGGAGGAACTCCACCGTCCCCGCGTTGCGGTAGCCTATCCGGCGCGCCAGCGAGACCGCCGCCTCCCTGATCCTCTCCCGCAGGTCGCCGTCCAGGTTGGGCGCGGGGGCCTCCTCCACCAGCTTCTGGTAGCGCCGCTGGATGGAGCACTCCCGCTCGCCCCAGTGGACCACCGCGCCGTGGTGATCGGCGAGGATCTGGACCTCGATGTGGCGGGCCTCGGGGATGTATCTCTCCAGGTAGAGGGAGGGCTCGCCGAAGGCCGCCTCCGCCTCCAGCCGCGCGGCGTGGAACACCTGGAGCAGCTCTTCCTCAGTGTGGACCACCCTGATCCCCCGGCCGCCACCGCCGCACACCGCCTTGATCACCAGGGGGTAGCCCAGCCGGCGGGCCGCCTCCTTGGCTTCCTCCTCCGAGCGGAGGGCCCCCGAGCTGGGCAGGACGGGGATCCCTGCCGCCTCAGCCGCCCGCCGCGCGGCCAGCTTATCCCCGGCGAGCTTCATCGCCTCCTTGGGTGGGCCGATGAAGACGAGCCCCAGCTCCTCGCAGGCACCCACCAGCTCCTGATCCTCGGCGAGGAAGCCGTAGCCGGGGTGGAGCGCCTCCGCGCCGCTCACCTCGGCCGCCGCGAGGACCGCCACCCGGGAGAGGTAGCTCTTTCGGGCCTCTGCCGGGCCGATGCAGATAGCCTCATCGGCCAGCCGCACGTGGAGGGAGTCCCGATCGGCCTCGGAGAAGATAGCTACTGTCTTGATCCCCAGCTCACGGCAGCTCTGGATGATCCGCAGGGCGATCTCGCCGCGATTGGCCACCAGGACCTTGCGGAACATGGCCCAGCTCAGCCACCCTCACACTTCCTGATGACCATCAGCTCCTGGCCGTACTCCACCGGCTGGCCGTCCTCCACGAGGATCTCCTCCACTATGCCCTCCTCGGCGGCCCTCACCTCGGTCAGGACCTTCATCGCCTCCACCACCGCGAGGATGTCACCCTCACGCACCCGATCGCCTACCTCGACGAAAGGCTCCTGGTCGGGACCGGGCCGGCGGCGGAAGATCCCCACCACCGGGGAGCAGACCACCAGCAGGTCCTCCGCCTCCGCAGCTACAGTATCCGCCGCTTCTCCCGGCTGCGTGAGCTTAAACTGCGATCGTGAGTCGGGGAGGTCCGCCACCGCCGCGGCGGGCTCCTCAGCGAGGGCCTCACCCTCTCCCTCCCTCTCCCTCTCCCTCTCAACCTCACCCTCTCCCTCGCCTTCGCCTTTGCCCTCGAGCACCGGCTGTGCCCGTGCTAGTTCTGGTTGGGGCTGGCGCTTGAAGGTGAGCCGCATCTCGCCCCACTCGACCACCATCTCGGTGAGCGAGGAGCGCTCGAACAGCCGCAGCAGCGCCTCTATCTCCTCGAGATCGAACCTCATAGGGTGACAGCTCAGTTCAGCCAGCTCTCTCAGACTCCCATGATATGGTATCCGGCGTCGACGTGGAGGACCTCGCCGGTGATCCCCGAGGCGAGGTCGCTCAGCAGGAAGAGCGCGGCCTTGGCCACCTCCTCGTGGGTGACGTTCCGCTTGAGGGGCGCCCGCTCCTCATGGAGCTTCAGCATCGTCGTGAAGCCGGGTATCCCCCGAGCGGCGAGCGTCCGCAGCGGCCCCGGCGAGAGCCCGTTGATCCTGATCCCCTTCGGGCCGAGCTCGTAGGCCAACTGGCGGATGATCTGCTCCAGCGCGGCCTTGGCTGTCCCCATCACGTTGTAGCCGGGAAAGACCCGCTCAGCGGCCTGGAAGGTGAGCGCGAGGATCGCCCCCTCCCCCTGGCGCTCCATCAGCGAGGCCGCCCGCCGAGCCAGCGGGATGAGGGAGTAGGCGCTCACCTCCAGGGTGGTGAGGAAGCCCTCCCGGGAGGTCGTGAGGAACTCCCCCTCGAGCTCCCCCGCCGGGGCGTAAGCGATGCTGTGGACCAGGAGGTCCAGCCGGCCGAGCTCGCCCTCGATCCGGTCGAAAAGCCCCTCGATCTGGTCCTCCTCGGTCACGTCGCAGGGGAGGAGCAAGCGTGGGCGGTGGGACCCCTCCAAAGCCGCGGCCAGCTCCTCGACATACGGCCTGACCCGCTCATTCTGGTAGGTGAGCACCAGCTCGGCGCCGGCCTGAGCCAGGAGCTGAGCGATGGCCCAGGCGATCGACCTCTTGTTGGCCACGCCGAGGACCAGTGCGAGCTTACCGGCTAGGTCGATCTGATACATGGCTCCCTTCCCTTTCATCCTCTTGGGCGCGCTCTGGAGGGCGCTCCTCCCAGATCCCCATCCCCTTGAACTTCTCGCATCGCCGGCGGATCAGCTCCCCCGGGGGGAGGGCTTCCAGCTCCCCCAGGTGGCGGAGGAGGGCCGCGCGCAAGCTCTGTGCGGCCTCCTCGGGAGCGGTGTGGGCCCCGCCGGGGGGCTCCTCCACCAGCTCGTCGATCACCCCCAGCTCGAGCAGGTCAGCGGCGGTGAGCTTCAGCGCGGCCGCCGCCTCGGGGGCCTTCCCCCGATCCCGCCAGAGGATGGCCGCGCAGCCCTCGGGGGAGATCACCGAGTAGTAGGCATTCTCCAGCATGAGGACCCGGTCGCCCACCCCCAGTGCGATCGCGCCGCCGCTCCCGCCCTCGCCGATGATCGCCACGACGATGGGAGTTCGGAGTTGGAGCATCCCGTAGATGGACTCGGCGATGGCCCCGCCGATATTGCGCTCCTCGGCCTCCCGGCCGGGGTAGGCCCCCGGGGTGTCGATGAAGCTGATGATGGGGAAGCCGAACCGCTCCGCCAGCCTCATGAGCCGGAGGGCCTTCCGATAGCCCTCCGGGCCGGGCATCCCCCAGCGGCGAGCGCGGCCCTCCTCGGGGTCCCTCCCCTTCTGATGGCCCACGACCACCACGGTCCGCCCGGCGAACTTGGCCAGCCCGCCGACGATCGCCTTGTCATCGCTGGAGAGCCGATCGCCATGGAGCTCGTAGAAGTCGTCCATGAGCAGCTCGATATAGTCCAGGGTGGTGGGCCGCTGGGGGTGGCGGGCTAGCTGCACT
>CAZCTZ010000074.1:0-6809 GCA_964501855.1 uncultured Thermotogae bacterium | reverse complement strand
GTCGAGCTCACCCCCGAGGAGCTGGCGGAGATCGACGAGCTGGTGGGGAAGCTAGAGGACGGCCGGCTGCGGGAGGCCTTCCGGCGGCTGCTGGCGACGGAGCGCCGGATCGAGAAGCTCCGCGAGCGGCTCGGCGGGAAGCGCTGCCCCCGCTGCGGCGTCCTCCACCTGGGCGGGGCGGCAGGTGCCGCGGACTCACAGGAGGGGCTCTGCTTCTGGTGTCGGGTTGAACTCGGCGGGGCTCACCGGTAGAATCCCATAGATGAGAGCGAAGCTCGTCGGGACGACCATCCTAGCGATCCACTCCCCCGAGGAGCGGAAGGCGGTCATCGCCAGCGACGGCCAAGCGACGCTGAACAACACCATCGTCAAGGCCCATGCGAAGAAGATCCGTAAGATCTACAACGGCCAGGTGCTGGTGGGCTTCTCCGGTGCGACCGCCGATGCGATCACGCTCTTCGAGCGGTTCGAGGGGAAGCTCCAGCAGTATGGTGGCAACCTGGTGCGGGCCGCGGTCGAGCTGACCAAGGACTGGCGGACCGACCGGGTCCTGCGGCGGCTGGAGGCGCTCCTGGCCGTCGCCGACAAGGAGACGCTCCTTTTGATCTCCGGCTCGGGAGAGGTGATGGAGCCGGACGATGGGATCGTCGCCCTCGGCAGCGGCGGGCCCTACGCCCTGGCGGCGGCCAAGGCCCTCCGAGGCGCGACCGAGCTGCCGATCGCTGAGGTGGCTCGCCGGGCGCTGGAGATCGCGGGGGAGATCGACATCTACACCAATCGGAACATCTACCTGGAGGAACTCTCCTGGTAGCCTAAGTAAGGAGGTAGCGTGATGGGAACGGAAGCCGAGGCGCTCAAAGCCGGGGCCGGCGCCGGCCGGGCGCAGGCGGAAGCGGAGCTGCTCAAGCTGGATGAGCTCTCCCCTCAGGAGATCGTCGCCGCGCTCGACCGCTACATCGTCGGCCAGGAGGCGGCCAAGCGGGCGGTGGCCATCGCGCTGCGCAACCGGGTGCGGCGGCAGCGGGTCCCGGGCAAGCTCCGCCACGAGATCCAGCCGAAGAACATCCTGATGATCGGCCCCACCGGCGTGGGCAAGACCGAGATCTCCCGCCGGCTGGCGGAGATCACCTCCTGCCCCTTCCTCAAGGTGGAGGCGACCAAGTTCACCGAGATCGGCTACGTCGGCCGGGACGTGGAGTCGATGGTCCGCGACCTGGTCGAGGTGGCCGTCCACATGGTCCGCCAGGAGGAGATCAGGAAGGTCGAGCGGGAGGCCCGCCGGCTGGTCGAGGAGCGGCTGCTCGACGCGCTGGTGCCGCCCCCGCCCTCGGGGAGCGACGAGGACCGCCGCGAGTCCTGGCTCCAGACTCGCGAGAAGTTCCGCGAGAAGCTCCGCTCGGGCGCCCTGGAGGACAAATACGTCGAGATCCGGGTCAAGCAGTCGCCGATCTCCCAGATCAACATCCAGGAGGGGATGGAGCACCTCGTGATCGACATGAGCGAGATGCTCTCGGGGATCTTCCCGCCGATGATGGCGACCAAGCGGGTGACGGTGCGGGAGGCCCGGGAGATCATCTTCCAGCAGGAGGCGGAGAAGCTCATCAACCAGGACGAGATCCGCCAGAAGGGGCTCAAGCGCGCTGAGGAGATGGGGATCATCTTCATCGACGAGATCGATAAGATCGCCCTCGGCGGCCGTGAGGAGCGCCTCGGCCCGGGGGTCTCCCGCCAGGGGGTCCAGCGGGACCTCCTCCCGCTCTTGGATGGGACGACCGTCCGGACGCGCTACGGGAACGTCAGCACCGAGAACATCCTCTTCATCGCCGCGGGGGCCTTCACCACGGCCAAGCCCTCCGACCTGATCCCCGAGCTCCAGGGCCGGCTGCCGATCCGGGTCGAGCTCTCCAGCCTCACCCAGCGGGACTTCGAGCGGATCCTCACCGAGCCGGAGAATGCCCTCACCAAGCAGTATCAGGCGCTCTTGGCTACCGAGAACCTGGAGCTGGAGTTCACCCCGGATGCGATCTCCGAGATCGCCCGGATCGCCTACCAGCTCAACACCCAACTGGAGGACATCGGCGCGAGACGGCTCCAGACGGTGATGGAGAAGCTGATGGAGGAGCTCTCCTTCGAGACGGCCGACCTGCCCGAGCCGCGGAAGTTCGTGATCGACGCCGAGTATGTGCGGGAGCGGCTCGAGGGGATCGTCCAGGACCTCGACCTGAGCCGGTATATCCTCTAACTGGAACTAAAGGATCCCGCGGACTGCGCCCCCATCGACCTGGATCGCCGTCCCTGTAATATAACCGGCCCGCTCCGAGGCGAGGAAGGCCACGAGGTCCGCCAGCTCCTCCGGCCGGCCCAGCCGGCCCATCGGGATCTCCCGCAGCCAGAACCGCTCACGGGCCTCCTTGTAGCTCAGCCCGGCGCGCTCAGCTTGGTGCGTGATCAGCTCCCGTAGGCGCTCCGTCTCCGTCGCACCAGGGCAGACGCTGTTCACCGTGATGTTGTATGGTGCGAGCTCCCAGGCGAGCGACTTGGCCAGCCCGATCACCCCCAGCCGGAGCGAGTTGGAGAGGACCAGGCCAGGGAGCGGCTGCTTCACCGAGATCGAGGTGAGGAAGATCAGCCGGCCCCAGCGCTGCTCGATCATCCCTGGGATGACCTCCCGTGCCAAGCGGACGGCGCTAAGGAGGGTGAGCCGGCAGGCCTCCTGCCAGTGGTCGTCGCTCAGCTCGAGGAAGGTGCCGGGCGGCGGCCCACCGGCGTTGGCCACCATGATGTCGAGCCCGCCGAACCTCTCCTGGGCTGCCCGGACGAAGCGCTTGATCTGGGAGTAATCCGTAAGGTCGGTCGGGAGGGCCAGGACCTCCACGCCGGCCTTGGACCCGATCTCCTCCGCTGTGCGGCTCAGCCGCTCGCGGTCCCGGGCGCAGATCGCCACCTTGGCACCCTCCTCGGCCAGCCGCAGGGCGATCGCCTTCCCCAGGCCGCGGCTCGCCGCGGCGACTAGAGCCCGCTTACCACCCAGCCCTAGGTCCATTATGGGTCGCTCCCGCGGGGGTGAAGGGCCTGCTCTGGTAGAGCAGATTATACCGCCGGTGGGTTCCCATCCCAAATCCCCGGGGAGCTCAGCTTGACATCCCAGCGGCAGTGTGTTATCTTCCGACGGTGGGAGAGCCGATACCGATGGAGATGGAAAGAAGGGCTCAAAGGGAGGTAGGAGGCCGGGCGCAGACGACGACCATGGTCGAGTAGCACCCGATCTGCTCGCTGCATTGGGATTGGGTGCTACCTGGAG
Organism: uncultured Thermotogae bacterium; assembly: GCA_964501855.1. Taxonomy (GTDB): domain Bacteria; phylum Bipolaricaulota; class Bipolaricaulia; order RBG-16-55-9; family JANLFV01; genus CAZCTZ01. Next base: position 3,508 of record CAZCTZ010000074.1, on the reverse strand, counting down.
GAGGCTTAAGACCACTCCGGTCTTAGGTCTTTTAATTTTGATCGAGGAGGGAAGGGAAGAGGGGGAGAGAAAGGGGGAAGAGAGAAAGGAGGAAGGAGAGGGAAAGGAAGGGGAGGAGAAGGAGGGTGCGATGAGGATCAAGCTACCCGACGGCAGGGAGGTGGAGGTCCGCGGCGGAGGCGGGCGGCCGCTCAAGGAGCTCCTAGCCGAGCTGGATGAAGATGGGAAGCTCCTCGAGCGGGTCGCCGGGGCCAAGTTGATCCCAGGCGGCGAGCTGGTCGACCTGCACACTCCCCTTAAAGATGATGCCCAGGTGGAGCTGATCCCGCTCGACTCCGAGGAGGCCCGGGAGATCTACCGCCACAGCTTCTCGCACATCCTGGCCCAAGCGGTAAAGCGGCTCTTCCCCGAAGCGCTCTTGGGGATCGGCCCGGCGATCTCTGAGGGTTTTTACTATGACTTCGACGTCCCGGAGAGCTTCTCCCCGGAGGACCTGGAGCGGATCGCCCGCGAGATGGGGAGGATCGTCGAGGAGGACCACCCCTTCGAGCGGCTAGAAGTGCCCAAGGAGGAGGCGAGGAAGCTCTTCGCCGAGCGGGGCGAGCGCTACAAGCTGGAGATCCTCGATGAGCTCCCCGACGAGACGGTCACGCTCTACCGCGACGGCGATTTCGTGGACCTATGCCGCGGGCCGCACATCCTCCGCACCGGCCAGGTGAGGCACTTCAAGCTGCTGGACGTCGCGGGGGCCTACTGGCGCGGCGATGAACGCCGGCCTCAGCTCCAGCGGATCTATGGGACCGCGTTCTACCTGGAGGAGGAGCTGGAGGAATTCCTCCGGCGGCGGGAGGAGGCGGCCAAGCGCGACCATCGGAAGCTCGGCCGGGAGCTCGACCTCTACAGCACTCACGAGGAGGGCGGCGCGGGGCTGATCTACTGGCACCCCAAGGGCGCGCGCGTCCGCGCAATCATCGAGGACTTCTGGCGGGAGGAGCACTTCAAGGCCGGGTATGAGCTGGTCTACACCCCGCATATCGGCCGGGCCCACCTCTGGGAGCGGAGTGGGCATCTGGACTTCTACCGCGAGAACATGTATGCGCCGATCGAGATCGAGGGCCAGGAGTTCTACCTGAAGCCGATGAACTGCCCCTTCCACATCCTGATCTACAAGAGCCGCCCGCGGAGCTACCGCGAGCTGCCCCTCAGGTGGGCCGAGCTCGGCACGGTCTACCGTTACGAGCGCAGCGGGGTCCTGCACGGCCTCCTTCGGGTGAGGGGCTTCACCCAGGACGATGCGCACATCTTCTGCCGGCCCGACCAGGTGGAAGACGAGATCCTACAGGTCCTGGACTTCAGCCTCCACATACTCCGGGCCTTCGGCTTCGAGGACTACGAGGTCAGCCTGAGCGTCCGCGATCCCCGTAGCCCGGAGAAGTATGCCGGCAGCGATGAGGATTGGGAGCGGGCCGAGGGCGCGCTCGCCCGAGCGCTCGAGGTGCGAGGGCTCTCCTACGAGCGGATGGAGGGCGAAGCGGTCTTCTACGGGCCGAAGATCGACCTCAAGATCAAGGACGCCCTCGGGCGCTCGTGGCAGTGCACCACCATCCAGTTCGACTTCAACCTGCCGGAGCGGTTCGACCTCGTCTATATGGGCCAGGACGGGCGAGAGCACCGGCCCTACATGATCCACCGGGCGCTGCTCGGCTCGCTAGAGCGGTTCTTCGGGGTGCTGATCGAGCACTACGCGGGAGCCTTCCCGGTGTGGCTCGCGCCGGTCCAGGCGGTGGTCCTCCCCGTGGTCGAGCGGAATACCCCCTACGCGGAGCGGGTGGCGGCTCGTCTCCGGGAGGAGGGCATCCGCGTGGAGGTCCACAGCGGCGGTAAGACCCTATCCTACAGGATCCGGCAGGCCCAACTCCAGAAGATACCCTACATGCTGGTCGTCGGCGACCGCGAGGAGGAGACCGATCAGGTGGCGCTCCGGCTCCGCACCGAGGAGGACCTCGGGCCGAGGCCCCTAGAGGAGTTCATCCGGCTGGTCAAGGAGAAGGTCGCCAAGAAGGAGTTGATCTAGGGGTGGGGCTGGAGCTGGATAGCCCAGGGGAGGGCAAGGCAAGACCCAGACTCAGTTGAGGGCTAGACTAGATAGACTAGATAAGATAGCCCGGGCTCACTTGAGGGATCTAGCTCGGGCGCTCCGGCCGAGCGCCCGCTGGAGCTCCTCTGTCCGGTCCGTCCGCTCCCAGGGGGGATCGAGATCGGACCGGCCGAAGTGGCCGTAGGCCGAGAAGTTCTTGTAGATCGGCCGCCGCAGGTCCAACTGGTCGATGATCGCCGCGGGGCGGCAGTCGAAGACCTCACAGACCGCTCGTTCGAGCTCCTCGTCGGGGACGACCCCGGTGTCGAAGGTGTTGATCGTCACCGCGATCGGGCGGACCTCCCCGATGGCGTAGACGATCTGGACCTCGCACTCCTCGGCCAGCCCGGCGGCGACTATGTTCTTGGCGATGTAGCGGGCCATATAGGAGCCGGAGCGGTCGACCTTGGTGGGGTCCTTGCCCGAGAGGGCACCCCCGCCGTGGCTCCCATAGCCCCCGTAGGTGTCCACCTCGATCTTGCGCCCCGTCATCCCGGTGTCGCCCGGCGGGCCGCCGATCACGAAGCTCCCCGAGGGGTTGATGAGGACCCGTGTCCGCTCGTCGAACCACTCCCCCAGGGTCGGCTTGATCACCTCCTCCAGGATCGCCTCCCGCAGCTCCTCCAGGGTGACGTCGGGGTCGTGCTGGGCGGAGAGGACCACGGTGTGGGCCCGCTTCGGCCGCCGGTTCTGGTATTCCACGGTCACCTGGGCCTTCCCATCGGGCCGCAGGAACGGCAGGATCTTCCGTTTGCGGGCCTCGGCCAGCCGGCGGGTCAGCCCGTGAGCGAGCATGATCGGGAGGGGCATAAGCTCGGGGGTCTCCCGGCAGGCATAGCCATACATGATCCCGGCGTCGCCCGCGCCGAGGCTGTCATACGGGTCTGATCTCGTCGGGGCATCCGCCATCTTGAGCACCGCCTGGGCGATCTCCGGCGACTGCTCGTGGATGGCGACCAACACCGCCACGTCGGCGTAATTCCAGCCGTATTCCGGCCGGTCGTAGCCGATCTCGCGGATCGTCTCACGGGCCACCCCCGCGATGTCCACCCTCACCCCGGGGGCCATGCTGATCTCCCCGCCGATGAGGACCAGCCCGGTGGTGACGAAGGTCTCGCAGGCCACACGGGCGTAGGGGTCCTGGGCGAGGATCGCGTCCAGGACGGCATCGGAGATCCGATCCGCGATCTTGTCCGGATGGCCCTCGGTCGCCGACTCCGAGGTGAAGAGCCTCCTGGTCAACTTGGGCCTCCGCTTCCTGGAGATGGTATTACCGGAATATAGCAAATCGCAGGGGGGCTGTCAATTCGATCTCTGCTGACCTTCAGGCATAAGATCGGACATCTCCCCAAACGAGCCTTCTGAAGAACT